>JAUNTP010000003.1:0-33808 GCA_030538585.1 Mobilicoccus sp. | reverse complement strand
TTCGAGCCCCACCTCCTCCTCGGCCTCACGGATCGCCGCCGCGCGCGCATCCGCGTCGTCCGCGTCGAGGTGGCCGCCGGGAAACGACACCTGGGAGGCGTGCGACCGCAACGTCGAGGATCGCTCGGTGAGGATGACGTCACGACCGTGCTCCGCCTCGGAGAAGGCCATGAGCACCGCGGAGCGACGCCGCGGGTTCGGGGGCGGCACGAACTCGGCGAACCAGTCCGGCAGCTGCTCCTGCACCGCCGGGGCCACGCTGGTCAACCACGTCGGGGGACCGCTCGCGCGATTGTTTCGGCTCACGCGCCCCATCATGACCGACGTCGGCCCACCTCGCGCGCCTCACGGCGTCGACGCAACAGCTCCAGCCGGTGCCCGCGGATGAGCCCCACCGTGCGGGCGGCCGTCGTGCCGACGATGAGGCCGAGAGCGATCGCGGCGACGACGCTCGCCGCGTGCCCGATGGTCTGCACCGCGAGACCGGGGGAGAGGCTGAGCTGGGTGAGGGACACCAGGCCCAGCGAGCCGGGCACGAGGAGCCAGAAGCTCGGCAGGAACATGACGAGGCGCGGCAGCGTCGGCCGGTAGATCTCGACGAGAGCCGCGCCGAAGCTCGACGCCGTGGCACCGAGCAGCGCCCCGAGCCACGGGGCTGCGAGCAGGGCGTGACCACCCACCTGAAAGACGAGCGTCACGCAGAGGATGAGGAAGATCCACGGCACCAGGCGCACCGGCACCGACTCCATGAGGCTGATGCCGACGGTGAGCAGCGCGGCACCGACGAACGGGCTCCACGGGCCGATCTCGTTGACCATCTCCGTCTGCAGCCCCTGCGGCCCGACCGACAGCAGCAGCGCCGCTCCGGTGACGCCCAGGGCGAAGAGGAACAGTTGGGCGCCGCCGTAGACGAGCCGGGCGGTCCCCGCCGTCATCGCCCCCGCCGCGAGCTCCGCCAGCCCGGTGACGACGAGCGCGCCCGGCAGGAGCACCGCGATCGGCGGCAGCAAGCTGCGCAAGGGGCCCTCGATCCAGCCCAGGTCGGCGGCCGTGAAGGCGAGCAGGGCGATGAGGAACGCGGCGAGGAACGGGGTGAGGGTCGCGAGGGAGCGCCAGCGGCCGGAGAGGCGGACGAGGCCGGCGGTCACCGGGGAGACGATCACCGCGAAGGCCACGCTCGCCCAGAGCGGCTGGAGGATGAGCGCGATGCCGCCCGCCACGCAGGCCATCCCCACCTCGAGGCCCCCGCGGGCGTACCGGTGGGGCGTCGCCCGCAGCCGCGACAACTGCTCCAATGCCGACGTCACGCTCAAGGTCCCCGACTCGAGGCCGATCCGGATGGCGGCGGTCTCGGCGCTCTGGTCCAGACGCAGGCTGCCCTCGACGGTCTCGAACGTCGCCGGCGAGCCGCTGTCGAGAGCGAGCACCACCCCGGTCGGACCGGCGTCGATCTGCGCGTGGGGGTGACCGAGGCGGGTCGCGAGGCGCCGCATGTCGGCCTCGACCTCGTGCACCGGAGCTCCGGTGGCGACGAGTGCCGCAGTGAGGTACGCGAGGAGGCGTAGGGTGTCCCCGTCGGACATGACCCCTCCTCGGCATGCTCGCGTGTCGGTGAATCTGGTTGTGTCAGAGCGGTTCTCGCCGTGGCTCGACGGGTGCCTGATCGATGCTCGGGTGTCGGCGAGTCGTCGGCGGATCGGGCTCGCTCTCACAGTGTGGCGGGTCATCTTCCACATGTCGAGATCCGTCGTCAGTCCTCTGACCTGCATCTTCTCGTCTTGTGGAACTTTTCGTCACCAATCTGTAACAAGACCGAGACCGAAACGCATATAACCGTTGCAAGGACTTCGTGGCACTCCCCCTGTCGAGTCTCGCCCTTCGGGGGTGCCCACACACCATGACCGGCCCACCCCTGGGGCCCGGCTGTCAAGAAGGGATCGACGGTAGAGGGCGAGAACGGGACCCACCACTTTCGTCACCGCCAGGTGACTCGGGGCGTAGCGCTCGCGCGCAGAGGACCGGATTTCCTCCAGCCCGACAGGTGATCGTTCCGTAGACGTTTCCGGACATTTCCCCCCGCATGAAGAAGCTCCTCGTGGCGGCATCTGCTGCCGTCATCGCCATGCCCATCGTCGCGACGACCGCCACCTCTCCGGCCGCCGCCGCCCCTGCCGTCTCTGCCCAGGTCACGTCCGTCCAGGCCCAGCCCACGTCGGTGGCCGGTCTGCGCGCCTCGGCCATCAACTACGCCAACCAGTACTCGCGCCAGGCTCGCAGCTCGAGTCCGGCGCAGCGCCAGGCGAATGCGCGTCACCTCTCCGCCCTCACCCACCGGGCTCGTCTGCACCACACGACCCGCGCGGTCTACATCGGTCGCTCCCTGCAGGGCACGCCGTACCGTTGGGGCGGCACCACGGTCCGCGGCTTCGACTGCTCGGGCTTCACCCAGTACGTGTACCGCAAGTCGAACAAGAACATCCCCCGCACGACGGGCCAGCAGCGTCGCGCCTCGGTGCCGACCCGCAACCCGCGTCCGGGCGACCTCGTGTTCTTCGGCGGCGCGAACCCCACGCACGTCGGCATCTACGTCGGCGGCAACCGCATGATCCACTCCCCGCGCAGCGGCCGCACCGTCTCGGTCGACCGCATCTGGCGTGGCGCGGAGTTCCGCACCGTCCGCTGATCCATCCCGCCGAAACCGTCGGTTCACACCGACGGTTTCGGCGGTTGGAGTCGGGAGTTGCCCTGACAGGATGGTGCCATGACTGTCGTCGGTGAGGACGGGCTCGCGCGCCCCGCGTGGGCGGCGCACGACCCCCTCCTTCGTGGCTACTACGACCACGAGTGGGGGATGCCCGTCCGCGACGAGCGCGGGCTGTTCGAGCGTCTCAGCCTGGAGGTGTTCCAGTCGGGGCTGTCGTGGGCGACGATCCTGCGCAAACGCCCCGCGTTCCGGGACGCCTTCGCCGGGTTCGATCCCGACGTCGTGGCCGATTTCGGTGACACGGACGTCGATCGGCTCCTCGCCGACGCAGGCATCGTGCGCAATCGGCGCAAGATCGAAGCCACCATCACCAACGCGCAGGCGACGCTCGCGCTGCGCGGCGACGAAGGGTTGGCCGACCTCATCTGGTCTTTTCAGCCCGCGACGACACCGCAGCCGCGCACCATCGAGGAGGTGCCGACGCGATCCGGTGAATCGGAGGCCCTGGCGAAAGAGCTCAAGCGACGCGGGTTCGCCCATGTCGGGCCGACCACGATGTTCGCCCTCATGGAGGCCGTCGGCATCGTCGACACCCACCTCCTCGACTCCCACCGCCGCGGCGCCTCCGGAGTATGGCGCTGACCCCCCCGTTGGTTGAGGAGGAGCGCAGCGACGTCTCGAAACCACCTCAGGCTGACGTGGTGACGCGGGCATGGTCTCGAGACGCTTCGCTCCTCGACCAACGGGTGTGGTTGGCGTCGGCGCGCGTGGGGTCTCGAGACAACGGGATCAGGTGGGGCGGTGGCCCTCCGGGACTCGCTCGCCGTCGGGGACCGGGCCCGGTGGGGTGCCGTCGCCGAAGGGCCGGCCTCCGAGGGCCAGACGGCTGTGCGGGGTGACGAAGCCACGAAGATCCGGGCCCACGGGCACGACCTTGGTGGGGTTCACGTCGCTCTGCACCACGTAGTAGTGCTCCTTGATCTGCACGAAGTCCGTCGTGTCGCCGAACCCGGGCGTCTGGTACAGGTCGCGCAGGTACCCCCACAGCGCCGGGAGCTCGGTGAGGCGGCTGCGGTTGCACTTGAAGTGACCGTGGTAGACGGCGTCGAAGCGGACGAGCGTCGTGTAGAGCCGCACGTCGGACTCCGTGATCGCGTCACCCACGAGGTAGCGGCGGGTGGTGAGCCGTTCCTCGAGGCGGTCCAGCGCCCCCCACAGCTGCTCGTACGCCGATTCGTAGCTCCCCTGGTCGGCGGCGAAGCCGCACCGGTACACCCCGTTGTTGACGTCGGTGAACACCCACTCGTTGATCTCGTCCATCTCGTCGCGGTGCTCCTCCGGCCACAGGTCGGGGGCGCCGTCGCGGTGGAACCGGGTCCACTGTGACGAGAAGTCCTCGGTGATGCGCGGAAAGTCGTTGGTGACGACCTCCCCGCTCTCGACGTGAACCATGGCGGGCACGGTGATGCCCTTGTCGTAGTCGGGGAAGCGGGCGAAGTACGCCTCCTGCAGGCGCTCGATGCCCAGCACCGGGTCGACGCCGCCGGGGTCCAGATCGAAGTTCCACGACCGGACGTCGTGGGTCGGGGCCGCGAGCCCGAGGGAGATGGCGTCCTCCAGCCCGAGCAGGCGGCGCACGATGATGGCCCGGTGGGCCCACGGGCACGCGCGGGCGGCGACGAGGCGGTAGGTGTCCGCGGCCACCGGCCAGTCCGCATCCGCCTCGTCGAGGATGCGGTCGGGGATGTAGTTCATGTCGCGCGTGAACTCACCGTCACTGGAGGCGTTCTTCGCGTCCGTGTCTTCCTGCGCCATCGTGGCCCTTCCTGCAAGCGAGTGCGGCAATCGTAGGCGGACGCGTCTCACACCGCGCTGCGAGTGGTGTGGAACGGGGCCGCCGCCTGCGCCGATCCGGCTTTGACAGACTGGTGCCCGGCGATCCCGACGAAAGGCGCAGCGATGTCCCCCAAGAAGCTCTTCTCCATCTTCGCGTTCGCCGAGATGGTGACCTGGGCTCTGCTGCTGTTCGGGATGTTCCTGCGGTACGTCACCCAGACCACCGAGATGGGTGTGCGCATCTTCGGCCCCATCCACGGGTTCGTGTTCCTCACCTACGTCGTCGTCGTCATCGCGGTGGCCGTCGACCGCCGCTGGCCGCGGGGGACCGCCGTACTGGGGGTGCTGTCGGCGGTGCCGCCGTTCATGACCGTCCCGTTCGAGCGACACGTCCTGCGCAAGGGCCTCCTCGAAGGCGGCTGGCAGGTGCACGAGGGAGAGGCCCCCACCAGCGCTGCCGAGCGCCTTCTCGGGTGGGCGGTCCGCAACGTCGTCCTCGCTGTCGGGGTCGTGTTCGCCCTCGTCGTGGCCCTCTTCGTGTTCCTCCTGTGGCTGGGTCCGCCGCCCGTGCCCACGCCCTGAGGCCGACGTCACAGCCCGCTTCTCCCGGCCACCGCACGGCCTCACTAGCCTGGGGAGACACCCCTATGGCAAGGAGTAAACCGTGAGTACTCAGGTGCCCGGCACCGCTGCGGACCGATCCCGCATCGCCGTTCTCGCCACCGCGATGATGCTGTTCGCGATGTTCTTCGGCGCTGGAAACCTCATCTTCCCGCCGATGCTCGGCGCGCAGGCCGGTGAGGCATTCACCCCCGCCATCGTCGGTTTCCTGCTCGGGGGCGTGCTCCTGCCGGTGCTGACGATCACCGCCGTCGTGATCTCCGGCTCGGACGTCCGCGACCTCGCACGGCGCGGTGGGCGGGTGTTCGCGGTCGCCTTCCCGGTCGTCGTGTACCTCTCGATCGGCGCGTTCTACGGGTTGCCCCGCACGGGGGCGGTGAGCTTCTCCACGGCCGTCTCACCGGTCACGGGCTGGACGGGGACGACGGCGTCGGTCCTGTTCAACCTCGTCTTCTTCGCGGTCGCCCTGGTCCTGGCGTTCAACCCCGGCCGGCTCATCGACAGCCTCGGCAAGATCCTCACCCCCGCCCTGCTGCTCCTGCTCGTCGTGCTCGTGGCGTTGTCGGTCGCGACCCTCGGCGGGCGACCTGGGTCGGCGACCCCCGAGTACGCCGCGAACCCTGTCGGTTCAGGGCTCCTCGAGGGGTACATGACGATGGACTCCGTCGCTGCCCTCGCCTTCGGCATCGTCGTCATCTCCTCCCTGAAGAGCGCCGGCATCACCGAACGCGGCCAGGTCGTGCGCGGCACCATCGCCGCCGGGTTCATCGCGGGTGGCCTTCTCGCCGCGATCTACGTCGGCCTCGGCCTCATCGGCCAGTTCATCCCGGGCGGGCCGGCCTACACCGACGGGGCGCGGCTGCTCTCCGACGCGGCCGGGATGACGATGGGATCCACCGGGCGCCTCGTGTTCGGCGCCATCGTGCTGCTCGCCTGCCTCACCACCGCGGTCGGCCTGCTCGCCGCGTCCGCCGAGTTCTTCCACCGGCTCGTGCCCGCCCTCTCCTACCGGGTGTGGCTCGGTGTCTTCGCCGTCGTGGCCTTCGCCATCGCGAGCGTCGGCCTGGAGACGATGCTCGCGCTCGCGGCCCCCGTCATCGGCTTCATCTACCCCGTCGCGATCACGGTCGTCTTCGTCACCCTCGCCACGCCGCTGCTGCGTCCGCTCGTCGACGTGCGGTGGGGGTTCCTCGTCGCGGGGTGGACCGCGACCGTGTGGTCGCTGCTCGTCCTGCTCGGGTCGCTCGGCATCGCCACCCAACTGATGGAGCGGCTGACGACGTGGACGCCGTGGCAGGCCGCCAACCTCGGGTGGGTGCTGCCGACGCTCATCGCGTTCGCTGTCGGCGTCGGCATCGACCTCGCGACCGGCCGCTCCGAGACACCCGCCGACGCACCAGCCCGGCAGGCCACTGCCGGGTGACACTCGCCGGGTGAGGAGCTCCTCCGATCAGCTGTTCCCGTCCTGGTCGCGCAGCAAGTCGTCGAGCTCCTCGTCCAAGGTCTTCTCGGTGACCGTCAGGCCGTCGAGGTCGAGCATGACGAGCACGTCCCGCACCGGCACGCCGTTGCCGAGGCACAACAAGATCGCCTGGCCCATCTGCACGGCGGCGAAGTTGCGGGCGAACGCCTGCCGCAGCGTGTCGGACACCTCGGGGTGACTGAGCGGGTCCGCGCCCTCGCCGAGGCGGCGCTGAATGCCCCGAGCGATGTCGTAGACGTTCTGGTTGGCGTCGGCGACGACCCGCTCGATGCGGGCAACGGCGGCGGGATCGAACTCGAGGTCCACGGTGGCTCCTGCGTGTCGCGAGGGTGTGAGGCCTCCAGCATGCCTTCCCGTCTGGCGCAGGCCAGGGTGCGACGCAGGCGAGGTCGGTCTCCGTAGAGTGAGCGCCATGTCTGCGCCGTTCGTCCTCGCGTCGATCGGCGCGGGACTGCCGTTCGCGGACGTCGTGGACGACCTGATGCGCGCGCTGATGGACGGGCCCGGCGCCGTGGTCGTCGAGGCCCCGCCCGGCACGGGCAAGACGACGCTGGTGCCACCCGCGGTGGCCGTCCACCTCGCCGAGCGTGGTGCAGGATCGCAGCGGGTCGTGCTCACCCAGCCCCGTCGCGTCGCCGCCCGTGCTGCCGCCCGGCGGCTTGCGACCCTCACCGGTACCGAGGTCGGCGACCTCGTCGGCGTCACCGTCCGCGGGCAACGCGACGTCGGCCCGGCCACCCGTATCGAGGTCGTCACCCCCGGCGTGCTGCTCCGCCGTCTCCTGCGCGACCCCGACCTGCCGGGTGTCGGCGCCGTCGTCCTCGACGAGGTCCACGAACGCGGTCTCGAGACCGACCTGCTCATCGGTCTTTTGGCCGAGGTGCGCCAGATCCGTGACGATCTCGTGCTCGTCGCCATGTCCGCGACACTCGACGCGGCCCGGCTCGCCGACCTGCTCGGTGCCGACGTCGTGCGCGCCACGGCCGCCACGCACCCCCTCGACGTGCGGTGGGCGCCCCTGCCCGGCCCGTTCGCCGGACCGCGCGGACTGCGCCCGGAGTTCCTCGACCACGTGGCCGCGCAGACCGCGTCGGCCTGGCGTGAGACGCGCGACGTGGCAGGCGAGGGCCACGACGCGCTCGTGTTCCTGCCCGCCGTCGCCGACGTCAGAGCGGTCGCGGCGCGCCTGCGGGACGCCGTGCCTGATGCCGACGTTCTCGAACTGCACGGGCAGCTCAGGCCCGCCGAGCAGGACCGGGCGACGAGCGGACGCCGCCCCGGGGATCGCCGGCGCATCGTCGTCACGACCGCCCTCGCCGAGTCGAGCATCACCGTCCCCGGGGTCCGTCTGGTCATCGACGCCGGGTTGTCGCGCGAGCCGCGCCGCGACGCCACCCGCGGCATGAACGGCCTCGTCACGGTGCGATGTTCGGCGGAGGCCGCCACCCAGCGCGCCGGTCGGGCCGCGCGCCAGGGCCCCGGGGTGGTCGTCCGGTGCTACGACGCCGAGACGTTCGCGGCCATGCCGCCCCACATCACGCCCGAGGTCAAGAGCGCCGACCTCACCGCCGCGGCCCTCGTGCTCGCCGCGTGGGGATCCCCCGGCGGGAAGGGGCTGGCTCTGCCCGACACGCTCCCGCCCGCCGCCCTCGCCGATGCCGTCGCCGAACTCCAGGCCCTCGACGCCCTCGACACCGCGGGCCGCATCACCGCCACCGGCCGCGACCTCGTCCGTATCCCCGCCGACCCCCGGCTCGCCCGCGCCCTCACCGTGGGTGCCGCGCGCGTCGGAGCGCACGCCGCCGCCGAGGTCATCGCCGCCCTCGTCGACGACCTGCGCCCCGAGGGTGCCGACCTCACCCGGCTCCTCGTGGACCTGCGCGAGCGCCGACACCCCGCGTCCCGGCGGTGGCGTCAAGAGGTGTCCCGACTCGTGCGGCTCCTCGAGGCGGACCCGGACCGGGCGCGGACGCCCGCATCTCACGACGAGGTGGGCCTGCTGGTCGCTCTGGCCCACCCTCGCCGGGTCGCCCGCCGTAGCGGCGAGGCCTACCTGCTGACCTCCGGGACGCGCGCCACCCTCCCGCGGGGGAGTGGGCTCGCTGGATCGACGTGGTTGGCGGTCGCAGACGTCTCGCGCACGGCAGCCGCGAGCGACGGCGTGATCGGCGCAATCGTTCGCGCCGCCGCTCCGCTACAGGAGTCCGACGCCCTCGACGCCGCCGGGCATCTGCTGCACGAGCAGGAGCTCTGCACCCTGGACGGTGGCAGGGTCACCGCGCGCCGCGTGCGGGCGCTGGGCGGCATCGAGTTGAGCGCCACCCCCGTCGCGCCCTCGGCGCAGTCGCTGACCGACCTGTGGCGCCGCGAGCTCGCCCGCGACCTCGGCGTCCTGCCGTGGGCCGGCCCCGCGGAGGCCCTGCGGCGACGGCTGGCCTTCTGCCACCACCACCTCGGCCAACCGTGGCCCGACGTCCGCGACGCCGCCCTCATCGCCCGCCTGGAGGAGTGGTTCGACCTCACGGCCCGCAGCCTGGAACGCGTCGACCTCACCGCCGGGCTGCGCGCCTTGCTGCCCTGGCCGGCCGCCGCCCGTCTCGACGAGCTCGCCCCGGCCCGTCTGGTCGTCGCCGACGGCACGAGCGCCGCCGTCGAGTACCCGCCCGTTCCCGAGGGGCCGGGCACCGACGAGCCCTACCCGCCGCCGGTCGTCGCGGTGCGCCTGCAGTCGTGCTTCGGGCTGCGGGAGACCCCCCGCCTGGCCGACGGGGCTGCCCCCGTGCTGTTCCACCTGCTGTCCCCGGCGCGGCGCCCCCTGGCGATCACCGACGATCTCGCCTCGTTCTGGGACGGCCCGTATGCGCAGGTCCGCGCCGAGATGCGGGGCCGGTACCCGAAACACCCCTGGCCGGAACGGCCCTCACCGGCGTGACCATCGGCGTAGGGCACCCGTGCCTGGCACGAATGCAGCAGCACTGGCGGTGGGCGAAAAGTAAGTAGTACCTTACTCGCCGGGGGTACACGAATGACATCGGAGAGCAGGTCCGCGCGGCTCGCCGCGCTCACGGCGGACGACGCCGAACTCGGGGTGATCGACCGCTTTGCGCGCGTCCTGACCGCGTTGGCCGATGACGTCGCCGTCACCGACGACGACGGTGATATGACCTACGCCGACCTCGCGACCCGCGCCGCCGCCGTGCGGGTGGCGCTCGCGGACGGCACCGGTCCCGTGGCCGTCCTCGTCTCCCACCGCCGCGAGGCCGTCGTCGCCATCCTCGGCACCCTGGCCTCGGGGCGCGAACTGCTCGTCCTCGACGCCCGGACACCCGTGCCCCGTCTCGCCGACCTCGCGGGCCGCGTCGATGTCGCGACCGTCCTCACCGAGTCCGCCCTGCGCGACGAGGCCGCCCAGCTCTCGCCGAGTGCCCTCGTCCTCGACGACTTGCCCGCAGCCAAGGGCGAAGATCTCTTCGTCGACACCCCCGCTCCGCAGGACCAGACCGTCCTCGCGTTCACCTCCGGCTCCACGGGCCGTCCCAAGGTCGTCGTCAACGACGGACGCATGCTCGTCTCCGACGCGTGGCGCAACTCGGCCGCCTCGGGCTGCTACGGCGCCGACGACGTCATCGCGCACACCCTGCCCATGGCGTTCCACGCGGGCCTCATGGTCACGGTCGCCGGACTGCTCGTCGGCTCGACCATGCGCCTGTTCGACACCCGCGCCCACGGCATCGGCGGCCTGGCCGCATGGCTCGCCGAGGTCGAGGCGACGATCGTGCACACGAGCCCGGCCATCCTGCGCGCCTTCGTCTCGGCAGCTCCCACCCCCGAACAGCTGCGCACCCTGCGGTCGGTGACGATCGCCGGGGAGCCGGCCCACGGTCGCGACGTCGAGAAGATCCGGCCCCTGCTGCCACCGGGGTGCCTGCTGCGCAACCGGTACGGCTCCTCCGAAACGGGGCTCATCGCCGAGTACGTCGTCGACAGCGCGCACCCCGTGCTCGCGGGTCCGCTCCCCGTCGGGGCAGGGGTCGGCGAGACCGAGATGCGGTGCCTTTCCGAGGACGGCACGCCGCTGCCCGACGGGGAGGTGGGGATCGTCAGCATCACCCGCGACCACGTCGCCGCCGGATATCGCGACGACACCGCCGCGACCCTGGCCGCCTTCTCCGTCGAGCCGGACGGCCGCCGCACCTACCGCACGAGCGACATCGGACGCCTCGAGAACGGGTGCCTCACCCTCGTCGGTCGCCGCGACCACTCGGTCAAGGTCCGCGGCTATCTCGTCGAGCCGGGTGACGTCGACGCCGCCCTGTTCACCCTGCCCGACGTGACCGAGGCGCTGACGGTGGGCGTCAAACGCGAGGAGGACGACCGCTACCGACTCGTCTCCTACGTCGTGTCCTCCGCCGAGCAGCCGTCGACCTCGGGCATCCGGGTGGCCCTGCGAGAGATCCTGCCGGGGCACCTGGTCCCCGACGTCGTCGTCTTTCTGCCCGCGCTGCCGCGCACCGACCGGGGCAAGCTCGACCGCGCCGCCCTGCCGCCGCCCCCGCGTGACGAAGTGCACGAGCCTCCGGCGTCGGAATGGGAGCGCCTCGTCGCGGGGGTCTGGGCCTCGGTGCTCGATCTCGACCTCGAACAGGTCGGCCGCACCAGCGACTTCTTCGCCCTCGGTGGAGACTCCCTCGCCGCAGAGGAGCTCAGCACGCGGGTCGTCACCGACCTGGGCATCGACGCCGGCGACGTCACGGCCGCGATGATCGCGCAGGCGCCGACCCTGGCCGACTACGCGCGTCGGGTGAAGCGCAAACCGGACCGCCGCACCCAGATCGTCACCAAGCTCGCCGACGGCAGCCCCGAGCGGCGTCCCCTGTTCATCGTCGCCGGCGGTGGCGGGCTGGGCGTGGGCTTCGTCCCGCTCGTGCGTCATCTGCCCGCGGACCTGCCCGTGTGGGCGTTCCACTCCTACGGCATCGAGCTCAAGGGCATCCCCGACTGGTCGATCCCCGCAGCGGCGCGCCGGAACCTGCGCGAGCTCAGGCGCCTCGCCCCCCAGGGCCCGTACCGACTCGCGGGACATTCGTTCGGCGGTCTCGTCGCGCTCGAGATGGCTCAGCAGTTGCGCGCGGCCGGTGAGAAGGTCGAGGTGCTGGTCGAGCTCGACTCCTTCCCGCCCGACCCGTTGCTCATCCCGCCCGCTCCGGGGGGTCGGTCCGTCGGGCGCAAGCTGCGCGACCTCGTGGGTCTCGCGGTCACCGGCCTCGTGCCGCACCCCGGCCTGGGGCAGTACTGGCGCTTCCACGCCCAGAGTCGCGTGCTCTCCACCTGGTACCGCACGGCCCCCTATCCGGGGCGCACCGTCGTGCTCGTCGCCGACAGCGAGGACCGCGAGGCCCGCTCCTCCTGGGCGCCCCACCTCAGCGGCGACTGGACGATGCACACCATCGATGGGGACCACCTGACGATGTTGCGCGACCCGCACGCCTCGTCGTTGGCGGCGCGTCTGACCGAGGTGCTCGACGACATCGACGGGGTCACGCCGGCCAGCACCGACAGGAGCACCGACCTGGTCGGGGTATCGCAGCCCACTGACCAAGACCCCGCGGGAAGGCCTAGCCCCCTCGCTGGTTGAGCACCACGGCGCCGATCGCGGAGCCCGCCCACCCCCGGTTGGTGAGAAGAACCATGTGACCTTGTCGACGGTGCCTCACCAGTGGTCTCGAGACGTCGCTGCGCTCCTCCTCGACCAACGGGCGTGGGGTTCCTCCTGGTGGGGAGCGATTCGTCGTGGGATCGACCTGCCTGCCTCGTCGGTCGAGGAGCGATTCGTCGTGGGATCGACCTGCCTGCCTCGTTGGTCGAGGAGCGAAGCGTCTCGAGACCACTGCCCACGTCGCTGCGCAAGCCGCGGTAGTCGGACGACGTCGCCGCGCCCCTCCTCGACCAACGGGGTGGGGGAGGGGCAGCATCGCTGACCGTGCCGGGGTCTCCTAGCGCGACTGGGCCGCGAGGCGCACGTGGGTGCCCGGGGCGCCGTACCCGTCATAGCCGCCGCGGCGTTCGACGAGTTCGACGTAGAAGCCCGCCCGGTCCCGGGTGTAGGCGTGCAGCAGCGTGCCGAACTCGTCCTCGTCGTACATGAGGCTGTGTTCGCGCAGGTGGGCGAGGGTGTCGGCGTCGAGATCGACGCGGGACTGCAGGTCGTCGTAGTAGTTGTCGGGCACGTCGAGGAACGCCAGCCCGGCCGCCCGTCCGCGACGCACCGCGGCGGCGACGTCGGGGCACGCGAAGGCCACCTGGCGCAGCCCGCTCGCCCGCTCCCGGGTGTCGGCCACGTTGAGGACGACACGCAGATCTCCCTGCGCGGGCCGGAACGGTCTGCTCGTCACCCGGCCGCCCGGGTCGATGAACTCGCTCAGCTCGCCGCCGGTGAGGCCGAGCACCGAGCGGTAGAAGGATTGTTCGGCGGGGTAGGTCTCGGCCGGGACGGTGGCGCCGATGTGGTCGATGCCGAGCCAGTCGCCGTGCGCGAGCTCCTCCGGGGTGCCGGGGTAGCCGCTGCGCCAGTCCTGCTCCTCGCCCGCGGGGGCGCTGAGGAACACGTGCACGCCGCTCGGGGTGTCGATGCCGGGCAGCGCCGAGGTGAAGCGTCCGCGCCGGTAGGCGACGGTCGGCCACAGCAGTGCCCCGGCGCGGGTCGACACATCGCGGACGTCGTCGACCAGCAGGGCCACGGCGCTGACGAAGGGCCGGTCGCGGTGCCGGCCGGGAACCGGCAGCGTCGTCACGCAGACGTGCGCCTCTCCGTTGCGCCACCACTGCACGCCGCGCGCATGTGTCGATACATGCTTGAAGCCGAGCGCCTCCAGCATCGCCGTCACGCTCGTGTTCGGGTCGGTGTCGGCGAAGTCGGGCTCTTCGACGGCGAACTCGACGAACCCGCCGGCCGCGCGGGTGGGCACCGGCGGCGGGTCGAACAGATCCACCTGGGCGGCGGCACTGCCACGGCGGGCCCGCAACTGCTCTTCGAGGTGCAGCAGGGAACGCATCCCGTCGAGGGCGTTCATGCGGGGGTCGGCGACGCGGACGACGTCGGAGAACACTTCCAAGGAGAGCGGCCCCCGGTAGCCCGCGTCGACGACAGCACCCACGAGGCCGGCGACGTCGAGGTCCCCCTGCCCGGGAAAGCACCGGTGATGGCGCGACCACTGCAGGACGTTCATGTCCAGGCGGGGCGCGTCGGCGATCTGCAGGTAGGCGATGGCCGAGCCTGGGATTCCCTCCAGCGCCGAGGCGTCGTCGCCGCGGGAGAGGACGTGGAACGTGTCGACGGCGAGCGCGATGTGGGGGTGGTCGGCGCGGCGCACCGCCTCCCACGAGTCACGGACGCGCCCGATGTGGCGTCCCCACGCCAGTGCCTCGAAGGCGATGGTGATGCCGTGCTCGGCGGCGAGGTCACCCACGGCGTGGAGCTGCTCGGCAGTGAAGTCGAGATCGTCGACGGCGTCGGGCTGGACGTTGGAGCACGCCAGCGCGAGGTCGACACCGAGGCGGCCCATGATGGCGAACTTGTGGCGCAACCGGCGGAGCACCGCATCGAACCGCTCCGGCGCCCACCCCTCGATGTCGCGCAGCGGCTGGAACAGCTCGATGGCCAGGCCCAGGTCGGCGCACCGCAGCGCGACCTCCTCGGGCGACAGGTCGCTCGCGACGAGGTCGTTGTCGAAGATCTCGATCCCGTCGAAGCGGGCGGCGGCCGCAGCGGTGAGCTTGTCGGCGAGGGTGCCCGACAGGCACACCGTCGCGATGGCCTTACGCACGGGTGCCTCCCGCGAGCGCGTCGTCCAGGGCGGTGCGCAGGTGAGCGGCCACGGCGTCGACGTAGGGCGGGCGCACCATCGTGAGCGGTCCACCCGCGACGCGGATGTGGGTGGCCCCGCCGAGCAGGTGCGGCCAGCTCGCCTGGCCGCCCGCGGCGGGTCCGTCGTCGGCGGTGACGACGAGGGTGCGTCCCGCTCTCGCGGTCGGGGTGTAGGCGTGGGCCAGGGTGTCGGCCTGGACCTGCCACCGCCAGGCCTGGGCCCCGCCGGTGGTCTCCTGCACGGCGGCGCGCAGCAGGCCGAGGTCGCTCTTGGCGCGGCGCCAGGCCGGGCGCACGTCGCGCCGGGTGTCCTCCGGTGGCGTGACGTCGAGCAGGCTCACGAGGGTGACCGGCTGACCCCGCTCCTCGAGCAGCCTGGCGAGTTCGAGGGCGACGAGGCCACCGAAGCCGTGTCCGGCGATCGCCACCGCGCCGGTGGTGACCGAGCGCACCGACTGCAGGTGTCGGCGCGCCATGGCGGTGATGGAGCGCTCCGGCAACCCCCGCCCTTCGAGGGAGGAGGACTGCAGCGCGTAGACGGGCTGGTCGGCGCCGAGACGCCGCGCGAGGGGACCGAAGGTGCGCCCGAGGCCGCCCGCACCCGCGACGACGAACAGTGGCGGTCTGTCCCCGGCAGTGTGCAGCGGCACGAGGCCGCCGGTGCGCTTGGTGCGCACCGCGGCGGCGAACTCCCGCAGCGTGGGGGCGGCGACGAGCGCGCGGCTCGTGGCCTGCTCCGGCGGCACCCCGAGGTCGTCCCGCAGCCGGGTCATGAGCTCTTCCGCGGCGAGGGAGTCGCCGCCGAGGGCGAAGAAGTCGGAGTCGGGGCCGAGGTCGTCGGTGCCGAGCACGGCCCCCCACGCGTCGCCGACGAGTTGCTCCCAGTGGGTGAGGGGTTCGCGCGGCGCGGGCGGCGCTGCGACGGGCCGGGTCCGGTCCACTTTGCCGCGCTCGGTGCGGGGCAGGGTCGACGCGGGCACGATCTCGGCGGGCACCATGTGGCCGGGCAGCCGTTCGCGCAGCCGCGCGCGCAACCCCGCGGGGTCCGACCCCGCCTCCCCGACGACGACAGCGACGAGACGCGAGTCCTGGCCGGCGACGAGGCACTCGCGCACGCCCGGCATGGTGCACAGGACCGCCTCTACCTCGCCGGGGTCGACGAGGTAGCCGCGCACGCTCACCGTGTCGTCGCTGCGCCCGGTGAGGTCGATCGTGCCGTCGGGCAGGCGGCGACCGAGGTCGCTGGTGCGGAACGTGCGGGTGCCGTCGGGGTTGTCGACGAACGCCTCGTCCTCACGCCCCCAGTAGCCGAGGGCGATCTGCGGCGCGGTCACCGTGATGAGGCCCTTCTCGCCGACCGCCGCGCTGGCGCCGTCGTCACGGACGACGTCCATGCGGGTCCACCCGATCGGGCGGCCCACGGGTATGCGACCGTCGGGCAGGTCGGTGACGACGTGCTCGCTGATCAGGCCCACCTCGGAGGAGCCGTACCGGTTGCGGATGACGCAGTGGGCCCCGAGCAGGGGCCTCGCGGCGGCGATGTCGCGCCCGTACACGGTGTCCCCGGCGACGGTCAGGCCATGCAGGCCGGCGAGCAGCGCCGGGTCGGGCTCGCTCGCGGTGAGGTGACGCAGGATCGCCGGGCTCGTGACGAGCAGCGTGCCGCCGCAGTCGGCGACGGCGGCGGGCAGGGCCGTGACGCCGCGGCGCCGCACGTCGACCAGCCGCACCGTGGCTCCGACGAGTAGGGCGTGGATCATCGTCGTCAGGCCCGCGTGGAACGGCAGGGGCAGGGTGTGGACGAGGACGTCGGCGGCGTCGTAGCAGCACGAGGCGACCGCCGAGTTCCACGCGTCACGCACGAGGAGGCGGTGGTCGCCGACGACGGGCTTGTGCGCGCCGGTCGTGCCGGAGGTGAAAGCGATGAGCGCCGGGGCGTCGGCGGCGGGCGGATCGAGCCACAGGCTCTCGGGGTCGACGCCGTCGCCGGTCGTGGTGACGACGGTGCCGCCGAGCTGCTCGGCGATCGCGCGCGCCTCGTCGTCGGTGGCGATCACGACGGTCGTCCCCACCTGCGTCAGCAGCCGTCGCGCCCACGACGCGGGGGTGTCGGGGTCGAGAACGAGCACGGGGCTGCCGGAGGCGAGCACCCCGACCACGGCACACACGGCGGCGACGTCGTGGCGGGCGAGGACGGCCACCGGCGCACCCACCTCGGCGTGCAGACCACGCACCCGAGCGCACACCTCAGCAGCCCGTCCGGCGAGTTCGCGGTAGGTCAGGCGTTCCTCGTCGTCGACGACGGCGACATGCGCCCCGCGGGCCCCCACCACCGCCCGCAGCCGCGGGATCACCCCCGCGGCGATGTCGAGTTCGTCGATGTGTGGCAGGTCGTCCTGCATCGTCGTGCCCACAGCGGGCCGCGGCGTCGTTCGGCTCACGAAGTCGTCCCCCATATCCCCTCGGGGGCATCGTGCCACCGCCAGTGGTCCCACGTCATGTGGGTAGTGTCTCTGTCGCGCAGCGGTCGACCGACGGTAGCCCGCCCACCCCGATGGCCGCGCGAAGTGCCCTCGACGTCCCACCCACCCGTCCGTTGGTCGAGGAGGAGCGGAGCGACGTCTCGAGACACTCGCTTCGCTCGCTCAACCAACGGGGGTCGAGACACTCGCTTCGCTCGCTCCTCGACCAACGAGCCTGCTCGCGTGCTGTGGCCAATGACCCGCAGCGTTACGGTGGCGGGATCGACCCGGTGGATCGGAGGACTCATGAGCAGGCGCGAGATCGTCACCCCTGACGGGGCCCGGTTGTCGGTGCTGGTGGTCGCGCCGCAGGGGTCGGTGCGGGGCATCGTGCAGATCGTCCACGGCATGATCGAGCACATCGGCCGCTATGAGGCGCTCGCCGGGGAACTCGCCGCGGCGGGGTTCGCCGTCGTCGGGCACGACCAGCGAGGACACGGGCGCACCGCAGCCGACGAGGACCGGGGTCACCTCGCGGACGAGCACGGGTGGGAACGCCTCGTCGAGGACACGCTCCTCGTAGGTGCGGCAGCCCGAGAGTGGTTCCCGGACGCTCCGGTGATTCTGCTCGGGCACAGCATGGGCTCGCTCGTCGCCCGCACTCTCGTGCTGGAGCACGGCGAGAGCATCGACGCTCTGGCGTTGTCGGGCACCGCGGCCGACCCCGGGGCGCGCGGTGTCGCCGGGTCACGGCTCGCGCGGGCGGTCGTGTGGCGGCACGGATCGCGCCACCGCAGCCAGCGGCTGCAGGACCTCACGTTCGCGGGTCACAACGACGCGTTCGCGCCGACGCGCACCGACGTCGACTGGCTCAGCCGCGACGAGGCCGCCGTGGACGCGTACGAGGCGGATCCGCTGTGTGGGTTCACGTGTACGGCCGGGTTCTTCGTCGACCTCATGTCGGGGATGCCCGCGATCCACGACCCTCAGCGTCTCGCCGGTATCCGTCACGACCTGCCGGTGTACTGCTTCGGCGGTGACGCCGACCCCGTGGGCGCCGGGGGAGCCGCCGTTCGCGCCACGGCCGCTGCCTATCGGGCTGCGGGCCTGGTGGACGTGACGACGAGGCTCTACCGGGGTGGCCGGCACGAGATGTTTCATGAGACCAACCGCGACGAGGTCGTCGCCGATCTCCTCGACTGGCTGGATCGGGTGGCGACGCAACGCCGCTGAGCGGCTGCGCCGGTGCGCGGCGTCTACAGTCGGGTCATGGTCGCCAGGATGAAATACGCAGCCCTCGTCGCCGCCGGAGCCTTCGCGCTCTCTGCGTGTGGTGGGGACACCACGCCCGCGCAGGAGACGCAGACCGAGAACGGGACGGAGGTGACCGCGACCGGTGGCCCGGTCACCGTCGACTGCCCGCCCGCGGGCGGGACCGACGAGCGCGTCACGGAGTTCCAGGGTGCCCCGCCGATGTGCATCGACCCGGAGAAGACGTACACGGCCACGGTCACCACCGACGCCGGCGAGTTCACGGTCGACCTGCTCGCCGACCAGGCGCCCGCGACGGTCAACAACTTCGTGTTCCTCGCCCGGCACCACTATTACGACGGCATCATCTTCCACCGCGTCATCCCGGGCTTCATGAACCAGACCGGTGACCCGCAGGGTGACGGCACCGGCGGGCCCGGGTACACGTTCGACGACGAGCTGCCGGAGGCGGGCGCCTACGAGGTGGGGTCGGTGGCCATGGCCAACCGCGGCCCGAACACGAACGGCAGCCAGTTCTTCATCGTGACCGGCGACGCGGGCGTGAACTTGCCGCCCGACTACGCCCTCTTCGGGCAGGTGACCGAGGGCATGGAGACGGTCCACGCCATCGAAGCGGGCGGCAGCGACAGCGGCGCACCGGAGCAGACCCACACGATCGAGAAGGTCACGATCGACGAGAGCTGACCCGAAGGGCCGCCCCCCTCGTTGGTCGATCTCGCGACAGTCGCTGCGCTCCCTCCCCGATCCGAGGAGGAGCGAAGCGCCTCGAGACCACTGCCCACGGCACTACGTAAGCCTGGGTGGTTTCGAGACGTCGCTGCGCTCCTCCTCAACCAACGGGACGTCGTGGCCCGCCCGACCGGGGGCGTGACGGCCGACGGGGGAGGGGTCAGTTCTTGATCGCGGAGATCTCGATCTCGAGGGTGATCTTGTCCGAGACGAGGACGCCGCCGGTTTCCAGGGCCGCGTTGAAGCTCAGGCCGTAGTCCTTGCGGTTGATGGTCGTGGAGCCGTCGAAGCCGATGCGCTCGTTGCCGAACGGGTCCTTCGCGGCGCCGCCGAACTCGAAGTCGATGGTGACGGGCTTGGTGACGTCCTTGATGGTGAGGTCGCCGGTGACGCGGAGGGTCTCGTCGTCGGCGGCGACGACCTCGGTGGAACGGAAGCTCAGGGTGGGGTAGGTGTCGGCGTCGAAGAAGTCGCCGGTGCGCAGGTGACCGTCGCGGTCGTCGTTGCGCGTGTCGACGCTCGCGACCTGGGCAGTGATCTCGATGGAGGCGTCGGTGAGGTCGGCACCGGTGCGGGCGGTGCCCTCGAACTCGGTGAAGGAGCCGCGCACCTTGGTCACCATCGCGTGGCGGGCGACGAAGCCGAGGCGGGAGTGGACGGGGTCGATGGTGTAGGTGCCGTCGAGCTCACGAAGCGTGGTCATGGGGGTCCTCCGTAGAAGTGGGTGATGCGTCACGAAAACTCTACGGGGCGATGCGTGATGCGTCAACTTCTCAACCGTGTGCGAAACACACGGTTTCGGCGCTGGAGGACACGTCACCCGCTGAGACCGTGTTTGACCAGGCGGTTTCAGCGGGTGCGGGGGTGGGGTGGCGTCTCAGTTCGTCAGGGTCGCGAGGCTGGCGCGCATCTGGTCCTGGTTGATGGCGCCGACCTGGATGGAGTCGATGTTGCCCTCGGTGTCGATGAAGTAGTGGGCCGGGATGCCCATGACGCGGTACTCCGAGGAGATGTTCGTGACCGGGTCCGGCACGTGCATGTACGACAGGCCCGTGCTCTGGGTGTAGCCGCGTACCGTCATCGCGTCCTCGGCGAGGTACACCGAGATGATCTCCACCCCGGAGTCCTTCGCCTCCTGGTAGACGGCCTCGACGTCCGGCGCCTCGGCCCGGCAGGAGGCGCACCACGACGCCCCGAACAGCACCCAGACCGGCCGGCCGCGGTAGTCGCTGAGGTTGACCTCGCGCCCGTCGATGGTGCGGGCCACGAAGTCCGCCGCGGGCTTGCCGACCTCCGGGGGAGGGCTGGTCGCCTGCCCGGTGGTGGTCACCGCGCTGACGTCGTCGGCCTGCGACTGCTGCACGAACCAGGCCCCCACCATGACGAGCAGCGTCGTCACGACGAGCACGGCCATCGTGCCCAGGCGACTGGTGCGCAGCCGTTCACGCCAGTCTGGCCGGGTCTGCCTCGTAGGGGAGTCCACGTCGGTGCTCATGAGAGTCTCCTCGACATCGGGGCGGGTCAGGCGTAGGAGTGCATGCCGCCGAGGAAGTGGTTGCCGAAGTACGTGAACAGCACGGCGGCGAACCCGATGATGAGCAGGTAAGCGGCCTTGTTGCCGCGCCAGTCACGCACGACGCGGGCGTGCAGGTAGCCGCTGTAGATCAGCCACGTCACCAGGGAGGCGGTCTCCTTGGGGTCCCAGCTCCAGTAGCGACCCCACGCGATGTCGGCCCAGATGGCGCCGAGGATGAGCATCGCCGTGAGCATCGGGTAGCAGAGCACCGCGCCGCGGTAGCCCATCTCGTCGAGCACCTCACGGCTCGGCAGGCCCCGCCACTTGATGTGCGGGCGGATGAGGAACAGCACGGCGGCGGCGAAGGAGATGCACGCGGCGCCGTAGGCGATGACGGCCGTGGCGACGTGCAGCGAGAGCAGCCAGTTGTTCTGCAGCGCCGGCACCAGCGGGCGCACCTCGGTGTCCATCGCGAGGGAGTACAGCAGCAAGCCGGTCGCCACCGGGAGGACGAGCAGCGCGAGGGTGCGCGCCTTGTACTGACGCTCGAACCACAGGTAGCACAGCAGGATGCCCCACGAGAAGCTCACTGCGTACTCGTGCTGGTTGGTGAAGGGGCCGTGGCCGGTGACGACGGCCCGCAGCACCAGGGAGATCGTGAGGAAGGCGAACGCCACCCACACCATGCGGCTTGAGTACCACATGAGCCCGCGGGCCTCGCCGGAGCCGGCGCCGTGGCCGTTCTCGGGGGTGGCGACCTCAGGTCGGTCGGCGAGGGCGACCCCGCCGCGGCGCGAAGCGGCGTGCCCGGCGTGCGTCTCGTCGAGGGCGGGGGTGCGTTCACGAGAGAACGCGACGATCTTGGCGAGCAGCGCCACGGCCACGAGGATCGTGCCCGCGAAGAGGAAGTACTGGCTGAGTTCGAACATGGCTCACACCCGGGTCTTTCGGTCGTTCACGGTGGCGTCCGTGTCGGGATCGGTGTCGTCGTGGCCGCCGCGGGAGGCGGCGTCGAGGCGGTCGAGGTCG
Source organism: Mobilicoccus sp. (assembly GCA_030538585.1). Taxonomy (GTDB): domain Bacteria; phylum Actinomycetota; class Actinomycetes; order Actinomycetales; family Dermatophilaceae; genus Mobilicoccus. The sequence continues at coordinate 12,292 of JAUNTP010000003.1, read as the reverse complement.
GTGGCGAAATCGCGGAACCACCGCTGGTAGGCGAGGTCGGGCTTGTCGGAGGTGGCGGCGAGGATCTCGGAGCCGCCGTCGCGGCCGGGGTGCACGCGCACCCAGATGCGGCGGTGCTTGAAGCCCATGGTGAGGACGGTGCCGATCATCATGAGCGCGCACCCGACCCAGATCCACCCGGATCCGGGGTCCTTGTTGATCATGAGGCCCGTGTACTTGGCCTCACGGTCGAGGGTGAACGTCAGGCCCTCCACGGTGACGGGGGTGCCGGGGACGAGGCGCTCGCTCGCCACGGGGAACTCCTGACCGGCGCGCTGCACCTCCATCTGGGCCTGTCCGGCGGGGATGTCCGACATGACCTGGCCCGAGGCGGGGGTCACGACGAACACGATGAGGTCGGTGCCGGGCACTTCGAGCCGGCCGATCGAGTGCTGCTCGTCGTCGGAGGTGAACTCGAGCGGGATCCCGTCAGAGAACACCGGCGCACCGGCGGCGTCGGTGATCGTCATGATCGTCGAGGTGCCGAAGTAGGCCTGGTGGATCTTCACGCCGTCGTAGCGCAGGGGAGTGTTGACCCGCACCTCCTGGTGGGCCACCTCCACCCCGCCGTCGTACAGGCGCAGGTCGGCGACGTAGTCCATCGGCTGACCGGTGGCGTGGTAGGTGTCGGCGAAGGAGACCGCCTCGACCTCGAGGTTCGTGCCGTGCCCGATGGCGACGCGGCTGCCGACCGTCACGGGCTGGTTCATGGAGAAGCCGCCGTTGGCGCTGACGACGAACCCGATGAGCAGGATGACGAACGAGGCGTGCGCGATGACGGTGCCGAACGGCATCCAGCGGTAGCGGTCGGCGTACAGGCTGAACCCGTCGCCCTTGGGGTCGTCGAGAACCCGGAACCGACGCTTGCCGAGCAGCGCGCGCAGCTCTCCGACGCTGTCCGCGGGCGAGAGCGACACCTGCGTGGTCTCGTGCAGCTTCGCGTGGTCGAAGAAGGCGTCCGTGACGTGCAGGCGCGGGTGGTTCGCCTTGCGCCACATCGTCGGCAGCCGGTGGGTGGTGCACGCGATGATCGACAGGGCGAGCGCGGTGACGAGCAGCAGGTAGGGGATCGAGCTGAACATCGTGAAGACGCCGAGGGTCTCCATGATCGGTGTCCATCCACCGAAGCGGCCGTGCGCGTCGGCCAGCCACTCGGCGTAGGCCACCTCATCGGCACGTACCGCCGGTGACACCTGCGAGACGAGGACGCCGATGAGGGTGAACACCGCCATGGCGAGGATGAGGAGCAGCCCGAACTTCTTGTTGTGGAACAGCGCGTAGGTGCGGTGGAAGAACGCCTCGACGGGGGTGTCCTGGCGGCGACGCCGGTGGTGGGTGCGCGGCTCGACGCCGACGAGGTCGTCGTCGCCGTCCGGCACGGCGGTCGCGCCGCGGAGGGTCGTATCGGTCATGGCGGTCTGCCTTTACAGGAAGGTGGGTGACCAGGCGGCCAGGCGCTCGAACACGCCCGTGATGATGAGGAACCCGGTGAGGATGAGCATCCCGCCGGAGGCCAGGGAGACGAGGGTGTCGTGACGCTGCAGCCACGACAGTCGCGTGGAGATCTCGGTGGCGCCCGCCGCCATGAGGACGAACGGGATACCGAGGCCGAGCGAGAACGCGGCGAGCAGGCCGGCGCCGTGCAGCACGGTTCCGCTCACCGAGGCGAGGCCGATGACGCCGCCGAGGATGGGGCCGATGCAGGGCGTCCAGCCGGCTCCGAACGCGACCCCGAGCAGGGCGGAGCGGCGGTAGCTGGGGGCCAGGGTGGCGACGTCGATGCCGCCCCCGCGAGCGCTCCGCCCGCCGACGACCGCTGTGGTCGGGACGCGCACCTGCCGGTAGAGCGCCGAGATCTGGATGAGCCCGGCGACGTGCAGGCCCATGACGATGAGGACGGCGCCACCGAGGATGCGCAGCATGCCCCGGTAGTCACCGACGACGTACCCGATGAGCCCGATCGAGGCCCACAACGCCACGAAGACGACGGTGAAGCCGGCGACGAACATCGTCGCCTGCGCGACCGCGGCCCGGCGTGCGGCACCGGTCGCGGCGACCTCGCCGGGCTGGGAGCCGACGAGGTAGCTCAGGTAGACCGGGACGATCGGCAGGAAGCAGGGGGAGGCGAAGGCCACGACACCGGCAGCCAGAGCAAGGGCGAACGTGACCTCCATTCCGGTCAGCCGTTCTCGTCGGCGGGCGCCGAACCCATGCCGTCGGCGGCGCCCTGCTTGAAGCGGTCGAGGTGGGTGGAGACGGTCTGGGCGAGCTGGGAGTCCGGGTCGATCTCGACGACCTTGGTCCACGCCTCTTCGGCCTTGGTGATCTGCGGCGGCTCGGAGGCGAAGTAGAGGAACCCGAGGTCGTAGTGCGCGTGGATGTTCTCGGGGTCCTGCTCGAGGACGCCCAGCCAGATCTTCTCGGCCTCGTCGTGCTCGTCCATGTTGAAGTGCGCGACGCCCTGGGCGACGCGGGCGTCCATGTCGGCCGGGTCGATCTCGACGATGCGCGCCTGGGTCTCCGAGGCCTTGCGGAAGTGGCCGGTGCGGGAGTACTCGTTGGCGAGCTCCTTGAGAGCTCCGGTGTCCTTCGGGTCCTTGGCGATGCGGGCCTGCAGGTCGGAGACGAGGGCCTCGTCGAGCTCCGGGGCGGCGGCGGTCGGCATCGACGCATCACCCTGCGCGGCGGCTGACGAGGCGGCGGTGTTCTGGGTGGCGACCGACTCCGGAGGGCTGCCCCACTGGTAGACGCCGACGACCACGGCGGCGGCCACGGCCGCGATGCCGAGGGGCACCAGGGGGGAGCGGCGGCGCTTGCCGGGTCGAGACGCAGGATTGGGTCCTCCGGCGGTGGCCGGTGCGGCCGCGGTGACGGTCGTGGCGCTGGTAGCGGTCGAGCGGTAGGCGGTCTCGCCGCTGACCTGTCCACGGGCCCAGGCCGCCAACTCCGGCGGGGCGTCGGCGAGGTACTCCTCCAACCGGGCTCGCGTGCGGTCCACCTCGGTGGCGTCGGCGTCCTCGGGCAGTCCGAGCCAGGTGCGCACGTCGTCGTCGTGGTCCTGCGGGCGAGTCATGGCGGTCCCCTGTCGGTGTCGGATCGGGTATTTACACGATCTCCTCCGGGGTCCACCTGGGTCCATCCGTCGTGCGACACGTCTTGGATACGTCCCAGGACTTTCGATATATACCCAGGGTCCCTAGGGGCGCTGTGCCCCTGCGGGGTATGGACCGATCCGGCACGGAACCTCGCGGGGGAAAGGGGCGACCTGAGCGTGCGAGAGGGGGAGGAGGCCGGCGGGCCTCCTCCCCCTCACGTCGGGCGAGTGTCGATCTGGCAATCAGTCTCCGGCGTTGTCTCCCGCCGCGACCGCCGTGCCGTCCGGAACGTCCGGGGTGATCACCCCGCGCAGGGCGAGCTGACCCTTGCGCGCGGCTTCCGTCGCGTCGTTGAGAACGCGCAGCGCCTCACCGGGAGCGTGGAATCCGTGGCTGTTCTCCGAGACGATCCAGTCGATGTAGAACGTGGCGCGCTTCTGGTATTCCAGCGCGATGTTCATGTGCTCTTCCGAGACATTGCCCGCGTTCTTCGCGTTCTCGATGTCGGAAATGAGCTCGGACAGCGCCTGGCTCGCCTGGTTACGCGTGTGCAGGTGGCGATCCTGAATCTGGCCGACCCGGTCCTTCAACTCCTCCTCCGAGACGCTGTGGCACGTCTGGCAGGACTCGTTGACATTGAACATGGGGCTGCGGATCTGGTGGTTGCTCACCTTCATGCCGCCCTCACGGGTGTAGGGCATGTGGCAGTCGGCGCAGCTGACACCGGAACGGGCGTGCACGCCCTGGCTGTACAGCTCGAACTCGGGGTGCTGGGCCTTGAGCATCTCGCCGCCCGTGAGTTCGTGGGTCCAGTCGACGTGGCCGACCTCGTTCCAGTAGCGCTCCTCGTCGCGGACGGTCAGACCGTACTTCCAGGGGAAGGTGAGGGTCTTCTCCTCGCCGACGAACGCGTACTCCACGTGGCACTGGGCGCACACGAAGGTCCGCATCTCCTGCGCCGTGGCGTCGGTGTGCACGTCGTAGTTCTCGATGCCCAGGGACGCCTTGTACTGCTTGATGCCCTCTTCGAACGCCGGCCGCGTGATCCGCAGCTCCATGGTCTGCGGATCGTGGCAGTCGAGGCAGCTGATGGGGTGCTCGACCATCGTGGCGACCTCGTTGTAGGGCATCTTGTTCATGACGTCGAAGCCCTTCTGGCGGTCTCCGTCGCCCAGCTCGTCCATGAGCTGCACCGTCGAGGCGTGGCAGTTGAGGCACGCGCCCGGCTGGTTGAACTCGGTGACGCGGCGCGTGGTCTGCTGGTCGATCAGCATGTACGCGTGGCCGCGCTTCTCGCGGTAGTCGACGGAGAAGGGGTAGCCCTTCCACATCTGCACCAGCCGCGGGTCGAGTTCGATCTTCGACTCGGTGACCGTCGTGCGCGGGTCGTCCGCGCTGGGCTCGTGGGGGAGCGCCTCGGAGCCACCGTGCTGCGTGGTGTCCATCTGGTCGGTGTTCTTGTAGCTGTCGTACTGGAGCGGCCAGTTCTGCCCCCACACGGCAGGGTCGACGGTGTCCTCGGTCACCTCGACGACACGGAAGAACGGGTCACGCGCTTCCTGTTGCCGTTCGAAGATGTTGATGAGGAGCGCGGCGACACCGACCGTCACCAGTGCGACGACGAGGATCGTCACGCCGATGAGCGTCTTGGTCCTCCTCGATGGTTCTGCCGAGCGGGGCGGTTGTTCGGACCGCTCGACTGCTGCCTTCTTCATGTCATCACCTCTTGTGCCCGACTTCGCTGTGACATTGGATGCAGGAGATCTGCTGATCGTGGCTACGAGTTGCCGAGATGCCCTCCACGAGATTTCCGTGGCAGTACAGGCAGGAATCCTCTGCGATCTTCTTGTTGTGATCGCGGATCTGGATCTTCAAGGGGTAATCACCGGTGGTGAACTTGAAGGAGTGCCAGAACCCGTTCTCCGCCTTGTTGATGTACTTGTGCACGATGTTGTCGTGCGGGGCGTGGCAGTCGTTGCAGGTGGCCACGTTCGTGTGGCTGCCCTTGAGCCAACCGTCGTACTGTTCGTCCATGGCGTGGCATTGGGCGCACGTGGCCGGGTCGCTACCGAAGTAGGCCCACCCGTTCGCGTAGCCGAACGTGAACATGCCGAGTCCGATGAGCGACCCGATGACGGCCGACAGCGTGAAGTAGACGAGTCCCTTCATGCCGACGGTCCGCTGGAAGGTCGTCCACAGCCGGTTGCGTCTCATGACTCCCACCTCCGTACGCACGCGGCGAGGGTCGTCCTCGTGGGTGCATGCGCGATGTCCATGGCACCCATTCTCGGGTTGTTCTCAGGGTTCTCCCATCCTCCGACGGGTAGAAATCCGGCACATCCTGGCCTCCAGACCCATATCTCCGGATACCTCCGTGCTACTCGCTGAGGGTGCCTGAGCTGCGACATCGGTGGTCACAGTGGGTGTCATGGCCTGAGCGGCAGGTCGCTGTACCTCGCCCGCCACCGTGTCCGGGCAGCGCGAAGCCCCAGGTCGAACCTGAGTGTGGGCTGGGAGTATCAGGCGGGCGGCGGCGAGCCGAGACCCTGCCGAACGATGTAGGCGGCCGCCTGGATGCGGTTCTCCATGCCGAGCTTCTGCAGTGCGTTGTGCACGTGGTTCTTGACCGTGCCCTCGGTGATCGACAGGCGGGAGCCGATCTCGCGGTTGGACAGACCGTGCGCGACGTGGCGCAGGATCTCGAGTTCGCGCGCCGACAGCACGGCGTCGGGACGTGGCCGGGCCTCCGGCGTGGCGGTGGGCCGGTCTGTGTCGCGCAGCTCGGCCATCAGCTTGCCGACGAGGGCGGGGGCGACGGGGGTCTGACCGCGCCCGACCGAACGGATCATCTCGAAGAGTTCCTCGGGGCGCATGTCCTTAAGGAGATATCCGTGGACGCCGAGCCGGACGGCGCGCATGAGGTGGTCGTCGTCCTCGCTCACCGTGAGCATGACGATCTTCACGTGCGGCAACTGCTCACGCATGAGGGCCGCGGCCTCGACGCCGTTCATCACGGGCATCTCGACGTCCATGACGATGAGGTCGGGCCGGAGGGCGTGGGCCTGTTCGAGGCCGTCGAGGCCGTTGGTGGCCTCGCCGACGATCGTCATGTCGGGCTGGGCGGAGATGACCGAGCTGAGCGCGCCACGGAAGAGTCCCTGGTCGTCCACCAGCAGGATGCGCAGGGGGCCGGTCGTCGTCGGGGGCGTCGCGGGGGCGGTGGACGTCATCGCGGGGTCCTCTCGGCGGTGGTGCGGTCTCCGCGGGGGTCGGGCACGCCGACGAGGATGCGGGTGCCCTCGCCGGGGGAGGAGTCGACGGTGAGCCACCCGTCGACGAGGGCGGTGCGTTCGCTCATCGACGTCAACCCGAAGCGGTCGTCGCCGACGGCGCGGGCGTCGAAGCCGGCGCCGTCGTCCTCGACGACGAAGTGCCAGGCCCCGATGCCGTGGGAGATCCGCACTCGCGCGCGGGTGGCGCCGGAGTGCTTGCGCACGTTGGTGAGGGCCTCCTGCACGATGCGGATCACCTGGATCTCGTGGTGCGGGGGGAGGTCCAGCTCGCCGGGGGGCGCGTCGAACGTCGTCCGGATGCCCGACTGGCGGGCGAACTTGCGGACGTAGGAGTCAAGGGCGTCGGTGAGGCTGCGGTCGTGGTGCCGGGCGGAGCCGAGACCGAGGATGCCTTCGCGGACGTCGACGTACGCGTCGTGGCAGGTGTCGGCGATGTCGGCCAGCTCGTTCCTGGTCTTGTCGGTGAGGTCGGGGTGGGCCATGACGGCGTGCAGGCGCAGGTGGGTGGCGCCCAGAGCCTGGGCGAGACCGTCGTGCATCTCGCGGGCGATCCGCCCACGCTCCGCGCGGGCCCCGTCGTGGCACTCCTGCTGCAGGTGGGCGAGGTAGCGCGCGCGTTGGAGCGAGGTGCCGATCGCGCGACCGATGCCGGTGTAGGCGGACTCCGACAGCGAGGAGGGCGACAGGCCGCAGAGGGTGAGGCTGCCGATCGCCTCCGGACCCGAGAGGAGGGCCACCGTCATCTCGGGTCCGTTCTCGGGGGCGCTGTCAGGGGTGTGGTGCGCGGTGGCCTCCCACCGGTCCGCCGCACGCGTGGTGTCGGCGGGGTGGGTGGCGCGGATGAGGGCCCGGTGGGATCCGGTCACTTCGAGGGCGGCGCGCAGGCATGCCTGGGCCACCTCGTCGGTGGAAAACGCCGAGCGTCCGGCCTCGACGACGGCGTCGACGGCCGCGAGGTCGCGGTTCTCCTGGAGGACGGCGCGGTAGCTGCGGTCGATGAGGGAGAACATGACGACCCCGAACGCGACGGAGCCGGCGACGAGGGCGGCGTCGAGCACGAGGTGGCCGAAGTCGGGCCAGCGGCCGCTGATGAACGTCACGCGCAGGACGAGCACGAGGAGGATGAACGCGGCGGGGACGGCGACGGCGACGATGCGGAGGCGACGCAGCCACTCCTCACCGGCGCGCTCGGACGGGGCGGGGACGACGGCCGTGGCGGCCACCGGGGGGACGGCGTGTGTGGTCGACGGCTTCGTCGTCATCGCCTCATCCCCTCACCGGTCTCGTCCTCGTAGTTTCCACGGTCCAAGCGTGCCAAAAGGAGGGGTCGCGGCGGGAGGGACCTAGGTCCGTGCGGGGCGATCCCGCTCGTCGGCCGGGGTGGCGGGGCCTCCCGGACGATCGAGGGCGACGAGGTCGAGCAGCTCCGACCAGGCCTCGATCTTGGTGCGGGCCCGGCCCTGGCCCTCGCCGAGGGTAGCTTCGGCGGCTTCGATGCGGCGCCAGTCCTCGAAGGTCGTGGGGTGCAGACCGCGGGCGGCGAGGTGGGCGTCGAGGTCGAGCAGGGCCCGCTCCTGGGTGGTCGTGGCGCCGCTGGGGTCGGCGGTGAGATCGGCGAGGAGGAGGGCGACGGTCTGGACGGCGTCCTTCTTGTTGGTGCCGATGACGCCGACGGGGCCACGCTTGATCCAGCCGACGACGTATTCGCGCGGCAGCACGTGACCGTCTTCGGTGGTGACGCGGCCGTCGTCGTTGGGCACGATGCCGCGTTCGAGGTCGAACGGCAGGCCGGGCAGGGGCACGCCGCGGTAGCCGATGGCGCGCAGGACGAGTTGGGCGTCGAGGACGCTGTGCTCGCCGGTGCCGACGACGCGCCCGTTCTCCAGGCGGGTGCGTTCGAGGCGCAGACCGGTGACGGCGTCGGTGCCCTCGAGCGCGACGGGGCGGCGCCAGAAGAGAAAGTGGAGGCGGGCGCGCACGTCGGCGACCTCACGGGAGGCGGCCTCGCGCAGCACCGCGACGTTGGCGCGGGTGCGGCGGTCGAGGTCGGCGTCGTCGATGTCGTCGAACGCGCCCGCCGACACAGTGACGTGCACCCCTTCGAGGGAGCAGAGCTCGCGCAGCTCCTTGGTGGTGAAGCTCGCGTGGTGGGGGCCGCGGCGGCCGACGACCCACACGTCGCCGACGGTGTGGCGGCCGAGCTCGTCGAGGACGGGCTGGGGCATGTCGGTGACGGCGAGGTCGGCGGCGTCCTTGACGAGGATGCGGGCGACGTCGACGGCGACGTTGCCGACCCCGACGGCGACGGCGGAGTCGACGCCGGCCAGGTGCTGGGGGGTGGCGTCGGGGTGGCCGGAGTACCAGGCGACGAACTCCCGCGCCGAGCGGCTGCCGGGCAGGGATTCGCCGGGGACGTTCATGCGGAGGTCTTCGCTCGCGCCGGCGGCGTAGATGACGGCGTCGTAGGCGGCGTTGAGTTCTTCGCGGGTGACGTCCTCCCCGAAGGTGACGAGCCCGCGAAACCGCAGGCCGGGGGAGTCGAACACCCGCGCTAGGGCTTCGGCGACGGACTTGATGCTCTCGTGGTCGGGCGCCACCCCGTACCGCACGAGCCCGAACGGGCTGGGGAGCCGGTCGAAGATGTCGACCTCGATGGGCACGTCGTCCTGCCCGAGGAGGGCTTGCGCGGCGAACAGCCCGGAGGGTCCGGCGCCGACGATGGCGACGCGCCGCGGAGCGGGGCTGGGGATGTCCGATCGTCCCGTCATCGTGCCACCTTATCCGCGGAGTGCTCACGGGTGAGCCCGGCTGGTCCACGCCCGTTGGTCGAGGAGCGAGCGCAGCGAGCGTCTCGAGACCACCGAGCGCCGCGGCGTCACCTACCCCGTTGGTCGAGCGCAGCGAGTGTCTCGAGACCACCACCCAGGCCACCGCGTCAACCCTGGATGGTCCGGGAATGCCAGGGTGGTCGGCGCTGTTGGGGCGGGCATGACCGAGCAGATTGCCGTGACAGGAGCGACGGGCGGACTGGGTGGGGCGGTCGCGCGACTGCTCTCCGAGCGGGGTGCGGCGCAGCGACTCATCGTGCGGGACCCCGGGCGTGCGCCGTCGCTGCCGGGTGCGCAGGTGGCGCAGGCCACGTATGAGGACCACGACGCCCTGGTGGCGGCGCTGTCCGGGGTCGACGTCGCGCTCTTCGTGTCGGGTCATGAGTCGAGCGACCGGATCGCCCAGCATCGCGGCGTCGTCGATGCGCTCCGCGCGGCGGGGGTGCGGCGGGTCGTGTACACCTCGTTCATGGGCGCTGCGCCGGAGGCGTCCTTCACCTATGCGCGTGACCACCACGCCACCGAGGAGATGATCCGGTCGGCGGGTGTGGGGTTCACGTTCCTGCGGCCGAGTTTCTACCTCGACCACGTGGCGGGGTGGGCCGACGACGAGGGCGTTATCCGTGGCCCGGCTGGGGACGGGCGGATCGCGTGGGTGGCGCGGGACGATCTGGCGGAGGTCGCCGCGCACGTGCTCACCACCGACGGCCACGAGGGCGCCACCTATGACGTCACGGGTGATGAGCTGATGACGATGGAGCAGACTGCCGCGGCGCTGAGCGCGGCGATGGGGCGGAACTACCGGTTCGGGAACGAGACCGTTGAGGAGGCGTACGCCTCGCGGCGCGCCGCCTACCCTCAGGCCCCGGAGTGGGAGCTCGACGGATGGGTCGGCACCTACCTCGCCATCGCCCGAGGCGAGATGGCGCACGCCACCGACGTGGTGCAGCGCCTCACCGGCCACCCACCCCAGCGCCTGCAGCGGTGAGCCCCTCAGAGGCTGGGGTCGATGGCTGTGTCGGTGTCATGGCGCAGTGAGGCAACCCCGACGCGAGGCAACGGTCGGAATCGCGCCACGACCTCGGCGGCGCTGAGGGCCGGGTCCGACACAGGTCCGAGGACGGCAACGCCCTCGCCGTCGCGAGTGACGAGCAGCGTCGCGCCGCGTCCGACCTGAGCGAGCACGTCATCGCTCCGCTCCAGCAGGTCTCGCACCGTGACGGACTTCATGCCCGTCACGGTAGCGCGCTGATGCGGACAGGAAGAGACAGCGCCTGACCTCCCGTCAGGCCAAACGCAATTTCGACGTGGTCGATGCGCGACGTTTTTCATCAGTGCAGGTCAGCGGCTTGCGCTGTTCAGGGGCGTCCATCGATGACGTCGAAACTGTGTGTGGTGTTCCGCGGGCGGGTAGGTGCGACGGAGCGCGCGAGGGGGCCAGCGACCGCGGCGGTCCCACCGCAGCGACCGCCAGACCTGCGACGAAACCGGCCAACATCACCGACACGCCGCCGAGTTGGGCGAGAGCACACAGCGCGAACAGCACCGTGAGCGAGACGCGCAGCTCGAGCGCGAGCCCCCGCTCCTCCGAGACCACGTGCACCTTGCGTCGCCACCCGTTGCGCTCGACGGTGCGCAGCAGCACGAACACCACAGCCCCGGCGGCGAGGACGGCCAGCGCGCCAAGGGCGCGCCCACCCGCCTGGGCGGGGTCCACCGCGAGGGGGAGGAGCACGATGCAGGCGGCGTCGGCCACGGCGACCTGCACGAGCATCGCCATCACCGGTGCGGAATCGAGCGGGAGGCCGTCCAGGCTCGGCACGATCAACGCCGCCGTCACTTCAACCCTACTCGTCGACACAGCCGTCGACACCGCCGGAAACGGGCCGGCGGTGTCGATGTAGCTGCCTGGCGTGTCAGCCCTGCGGGCGCCAGATGCGGTCGAGGTAGTCGCGCATCGAGCGGTCCGAGGAGAAGAAGCCGGTGCGGGCGACGTTGAGGATCGCCGAGCGCGACCACGTGTCCTCATCGGCGTACGCGGCCTCGACGCGCTCCTGGGCGGCGAGGTAGGCGTCGAAGTCCGCCAGCGTCATGAACCGGTCGCTGTTCAACAGGTCGTCGATGACCGCGCCCGGCGCCTGCCGGTCGCCGCCGGTCATCGCGCCGCTCGCGATGAGGTCGATCGTGCGCTTGAGCTGCTCGCTGCCGCTGTAGAACTGCTCCGGGTGGTAACCGCGCTCGCTGAGCGCCGCCACCTCCGGCTCGGACATGCCGAACAAGAAGAAGTCGTCGTCGCCCACGAGCTCGCGGATCTCGACGTTGGCCCCGTCGTCGGTGCCGATCGTCAGCGCACCGTTGAGCGCGAACTTCATGTTGCCCGTGCCGGAGGCCTCCTTGCCGGCCAGCGAGATCTGCTCCGACAGGTCGGCCGCCGGGATGAGCGTCTCGGCGAGGGTGACGTTGTAGTTCGCCGGGAACGCCACTGCGAGCCGCCCGTTGACGCGGTCGTCGTTCGCGATGGTGCGCGCGCTCGCGTTGATGAGCGCGATGATCTCCTTGGCCATGTGGTAGCCCGGCGCCGCCTTCGCGCCGAACACGACCGTGCGCGGCGTGATCGTCTCCGGGTCGACCTCACCCGAGATGAGCCGCTCGTAGAGCGACACGATGTGCAACAGCTTGAGGGTCTGGCGCTTGTACTCGTGCAGGCGCTTGACCATGACGTCGAGCATGTGACCGCGGGGCAGGTCGATGCCGTCGCGGTGGTGCAGCAGCTCCCGCAGCCGCACCTTGTTCGACTCCTTGACCTCCCGGAACTTCGCCCGGAACTCGGCGTCGTCGGCGAGCGGCTCCAGCTCGCGCAGTCGGTCGAGGTCGGTCACCCACCCCTCACCGATGGCCTCGGTGACGAGCTCGGACATGGCCGGGTTCGACAACCGCACGAACCGGCGCGGCGTGACGCCGTTGGTGACGTTGGTGAACTTCTCGGGCCACAGCTCGGAGAAGTCGGGCAGCACCTTGTCGCGCAGCAACTGGCTGT
>JAUNTP010000163.1 GCA_030538585.1 Mobilicoccus sp. | reverse complement strand
TCCGAGGGGCGGTTACCGCGTTGGCGCGAGATGGTTTCGAGACGTCGCTTCGCTCCTCCTCAACCAACGGGGGGGTGGCCGTGACGTCGCTAGGCGCCCGCCTGCTGGTCGACTGAGCGCGTCAGTTCTGCTTCTTCTTGTATCGGCCGGCGACGCCGCGGTCGTTCCAGTACTTCTCTTCCGCCGCGCGGACTCGGGGGCGCTGGCCGAGTTTGGCGCGCATTTCCACGAGTTCGCGTTCGTACTTGCGTGAGCGGCGGACGAGGCGACGCTTCTCCAGCACGCCGAGTGGGGTGGCGTCGATCGGTTCGCCGTCGGGGCGGACGTCGGAGTCGACCGGGCCTCCGTCGCGGCTCTTGGCTTTCTTGACGCCGGGGCGCAGGTCTTCGTCGACGTCGAGCTGGCCGGTGACGTCCTGGTACTCCCAGTCCAGGGTGTGCGGCGCCGACAGGGTGACGAAGTTGGGAGTCTCCCGAAAGTGGACCTCTTCAGGGGACTGCGGGGTCTGCGGCGACGGCGGGTTGGCGGTGAACGCCGACACGATGAGCAGCACCTGGGAGAGCAGGTTGACGAACAGCAGCAGCGTCGCCAGCGACGCCGACGCCGCGAGGAGGGGGTCGTCGCTCGCGACCGACACGATCGAGGTTCCGAGGAACAACACGATCTGCACGCCGATACCGCCGATGAACGAGCCCAGCCACAGGTCCTTCGCGGGCGGGCGCACCGCCGCGGTGACCCGGAACAGGAACGCGAACGTCACGGCAGCCACAGCAGCGGCGACGAGGTAGGCGACCACGCGCAGCAGCACACCGATGACCGGGGACTCACCGAGCCCGATCCAGTCGAGCACCGTCTGCCCCATCTGACCCGCGGCGGTGCCGAGCATCGCCGACAGGACGATGCCGAGCGCCATCGCGATGAAGCCCATGAGGTCGCGCAGCTTGGCGAGCACGAAGTTCTCGGCGGGCGCCACCATGCCGAACATCGCCTGCACCGTGGAGCGGATGTTCGACATGAGACCGATGGCGCTCCACAGCAGCACGAGGAACGCGATGATCGACGCCGGGTTGAGCAGGTTGTCCATGATGAGCTGGTCGGGCGGGATCATGCCGTCGTTGGTGCCGTCGTCGAGAATGCCGGGCAGCACCTCGTTGACGGCTTCGATGACCTGACCCTGCAGCTCCTGGTCGTCGCCCAGCACCATGGAGAAGATCGTCCACGCGATCGTCAGCGCCGCCACGATCGAGAAGAGCGCCGTGTAGGCGATCCCACCGGCGAGCAGCATGCCGCGCGCCTTGCCGAACCGCTGAAAGGCTCGGACGGGGCGGGACGTCATGATCGTGCCGACGGCCTGCTTGGCCCCGGATTCGTTCTCGCTGGTCTCACTCGCCATGACTCCAACTTAACGAGGCCGCGGGCAGATCCGCACCTCGCGCAGCCCGACACGCGCCCCGCGCCCATCAGAGCCGGTCACGCGGACGGCGGCGCGCGTGGTTCAGGAGCCTTTCGGCCAGTCGTCGGGGGAGGGAGCGCCGCCCTCGACGACGTCCTCGGTCGCTCCGGAGCGACGCACCCACGAGTCCTGCGGGCGGTAGCCGAGCTCGACGGTCGTGTTCGTCATGTCCCAGCGTCGGTCCGGGTTGTCGGAGACGACGTAGTAGACGCCGTGGGCGACGTCGGCCTCGATGGCGCGCCGGAACGCGTGCACGGTGTCGTCCTCCGAGAGCCACATCGCCTTGAGCAGGTCGATGTCGGCCTCCATGGGGTCCGGCGCCATCCACCCGATGCGCAGGGAGATGACCTGCAGGCCGTACTCGTCGTGGTAGAAGCGGCCGAGGACCTCCCCGAACGCCTTCGACACCCCGTAGAGGGAGTCCGGGCGCAGCTCCGCGTCCGGGTGCACCGGCCACTGCTCCAGGCGGTCGTACATGCCGATGGCGTGGTTGGAGGAGGCGTAGACGACGCGCCGCACCCCTGCCTGGCGGGCGGCCTCGAGGACGTTGCGGTAGCCGACGATGTTGGCCTCCAGCACCGAGTCCCAATCGGCCTCCGGCGAGGACGCCCCGGCCAGGTGCACGACGACGTCGACGCCCTCCATGAGGGCAGTCACCTCGTCGAGGTCGCCGAGGTCGGCGGTGCGCAGGACCTTCTCCTGTTCCTCGGTGCGGGGCGTGCGACCGTGCTGGACGATGTCGTAGTCGTCGGCGAGGCGCTCGGCGAGCAGCAACCCGATGCCGCCGGTGGCGCCGGTGATGAGGAGTCGCGTCATACGTCTAGTCTCGCCGCTCCTCGCCCGCTGGCGGCTCATCTCGGGGCGTCGGCTCGGCGGTCTCGACGTCCGGTGCGCGGGGCCCATCCTCGATGACCACCGCGGTCGAGCCCGGAGGTTGCGCGAACTCGGTTCCCGAATCCTGCACCGGCTCGTCGGGGTGATGCTCGGCGCCGGAGGTGTCGGTCACGGCGTCGATCCGGTCGGGGTCGGCGGTGCTCGGGTCGGCGGCGACGAACGCGTTGAGCCACGTCAGCCGCTGATCCTGGTCGATGAGAAGCGTCTTGGCGAGCAGGGTCGCCGGTAGGGCGAGCAGCGCACCGAGGGGGCCGAGCACCCACGCCCAGAAGAGCAGCGACAACAGCGAGATCGTCGCGTTGACGCCGATGGCCTGGCCGTTGAACTTCGGTTGGATTACCGACTGGATGACGAAGTTGATGACCGAGTACGCGACGATGACGAGCAGCGCGTCCGTGGGGCCGCCGGCGAGCAGGGCCATGAGGGCGGGCGGGACCACTCCGAGCACGAAGCCGATGTTGGGGATGTAGTTGGTCAGGTAGGCGAGCACACCCCACACCAGCGCCAGCGGCACCCCGATGATCATGAGCGCGACGACGTCGATGACGGCGACGATGATCCCGAAGATCGTCGTGACCACCCAGTAGCGGCGCACCCCCTGACCGAAGTTCGTGAGCCCGTCGGCGAGGCCGGGCTGTTGGCGCCGCAGCGATTGCATCATCGCGGGGAACACGGTCGAGTCGATGAGGGCGACGAAGATGATCGTCACGGCCACGACGAACAGCCCGAGCGCGCCGGACACGCCGCTGAGGGTGCCGGTGAGCACCCCCATGAAGTTGGAGGGGTTGATCGCCGACAGTTGCTGGTCGAGCTGTTCCTTACTGACGCCGAAACCGGCGAGGGTCGACAGCCCTTGCCGGTACAGCTCCTCGAACCTGTTCTGGTACTGCGGGATCTCCTGCACGAGCATCGTGATCGCCCACCCGAGGGCACCGAAGAAGGCCGTGAGGATCGCGAAGACGATGGTGCCGTTGACGACCGCCCCGACGAGCCGGGGCACGCCGCGACGGTCGAGCCACGCCTGCACCGGGTAGGCGACGATGAGGAGGTTGAGCGCGAGCAGCAGCGGTCCGAGGATGTCGCGGAGCTCTTTGAGGGCCGAGGCGGCGAGCCAGCCCACGCCGATCGTGACGAGCACGACCGTGATGCGCGGGATGACGGCGCTGCGATCGCCCTCGACCGAGGAGATGGTTGAGGTCACCGGCACATCATGCGCCTGACCAGGTGAAAAGGCGATGCCGGGGGTGTCTCGATCCCATCTCGGGAGCGGTCAGGCTTTGAGCGACGCCTTGAGGATGCGGTCGACGACCGGCACCGGCAGGCGGTTGAGCCGCGCTCGGGAGCGGTCGGGACGCACGCTGTACCGGGTGCGGGGCCGCGCGGTCGTCGCGGCGTCGACGACAGCGGCGGCGAGGATCGCGGGGTCGGATGCCTTGTCCATGGCGGTGCCGAGGTGGGCCGTGGCCGCGACGGCGAGGGGCTTGAACATGGAGTCCTCCGCCACGGCCCCGAACATGGCGCTGACCTCGCTGGTCATCGCCGAGCGGAAGGGGCCCGGCTGCAGGAGGACGACCGTGCCGCCGACGAACATCACCTCGCGGCGCAGCGCGTCGGCGTAGGCCTCGATGGCGTGCTTGCTCATGGCGTACGTGCCGTTGAGGGGCATGGCGTGCATCCACCCGGTCTCCGAACCGATGAGGATGATGCGACCGCCGGCTCGGTGGATCAGCGGCCAGCTCGCGCGCACCGTGCGATGCGTGCCGAGCACGTTGACGTCCAACACCTTGGCCATCGCGGCGGGCGGGGTGTCCATGAGCGGGCCGATGCCGCCGATGCCGGCGTAGGTGACGACGGCGTCGAGGCCGCGCGGGGACCAGTCGTCGACGAGGGCGATGGCCGCCTCGACCGAGGCGTCGTCGGTGACGTCCATCTCCAGGGGCAGCACGTCATCGGGTGAGGACGCCGCGAACTCGTCTGGTGCCCGCAGGTCGGCGGCGGCGACGCGCCATCCAGCGTCGAGGAACGCGCGCACTCCGGCGGCACCCAACCCTCCTGCGGCGCCGGTGACGAGGACGGATCGGCGGGACGTCGAGGTCATCGGGCCAGCGTAGGGGCGCTGCCCCCGGACTCCACTGCCCGGATGTACACGCCGACCGCGCTCACCCCTGCGGATCCTCGGGGTGCTGCGGACGCTCGGTGGGGCGCAGCAGCGCCGTCATCGACCAGGCGGCGACGAGCGCCGGAACGAACGTCAGGACGGCGAGCACGGCCACGAACCCCCACCCGATCGGTTCGCTCGCGGTGAGCGCGACGCCGAGCCCGTACATCGCGGAGGTGCCCGCGATGCCGAGACCGTAGCGACGGCCGAATCCGCGCGGCGCGACCCGAACCACGTCGCTGCGGCGCAGCATCACCGACATGGCGATCGAGTAGGCGACCAGGCCCAGCAGCAGGCCGAGCCCGCTGCCGCCGGCGGCGTGGATGACGAGCAGGAGGATCGCCATGAGGGCGCCCATGCCCATGGTCAGGCGTTGCAGGGTGCGCAGCTCGTCGGTGGTGACGGCTCGGCGGCGGGCGGCGTCGTACCCGTCGGGGTCGGGGGTCATGGCGGTCCTCTCGTCGTCGCTCGCGACCGTAGCTCACCCGCCGGCGATGTCGCGCAGCGCCTGCAGGTGCGCCTCGAACGCGGCCCGGCCCGCGGCGGTGAGGCTGAGCCAGGTGCGGGGCCGCTTGCCGACGAACCCCTTCTTGATCTTGACGTATCCGGCCTGCTCGAGGAGCTGGGACTGCTTGGAGAGGACGGAGTCGGTGATCTCGACCGTGTCGCGGACGGTCTTGAAGTCGGCCTGCTCCACCGTGGCGAGCGCCGCGACGATGCTGAACCGCACGGGGGAATGGATGAGGTCGTCGAGGCGGTGCCGGGCGTGACCGAAGCTCATCGGCGTGCCATCCGCCCGATGGACCAGGCCGCGAGGAGCGCAGGGGCGGCGGTGATGACGACCAGGGCGATCACGAGCGGCCAGGTCAGCGTCGTGGTGGTGATGAGCAGAATGCCGATGGCGTACAGCACCGAGGTGCCGACGATGCCCGCGCTGTACCGGCGGGCGAAGCCGCGGGGGACGGCGCGCACCGTGCGGTTCCACGCGATGAGCGCGAGGAGACCGGCGGCGTAGACGCCCATGCCGATGAGGAGACCGATCCTGTCCTCGACGACGTACACGAGGACGAGCACGGCCGCCATCAGTGCCCCGACGCCGGCCGTGACGAGCTGCAGCACGCGCAGGTCGCGCTCCGAGGTGAGGTGACGCGAACCGGCCTCGTCGAGCTGGCGGCGGGCCTGTGCCGCATCGGGCAGCGGGGTCGTGTCGTGACCGTCGCGGGGCTGGGTGGGGCTGGTGGGGCTGGTGTCGTTCATGGCTGCTCCCTTGGTCGGACCGCTGATGCGGTGAACTCAATCTAGAAAGTACTTGCCAATCGGACAAGTACTTTCTATCGAGGAGTTTCGGAGCGGTCTGCGCGGAGGAGTGCGAGGTCGGCGAGACTGGGCGCGTGGACGACGTACATGCCGATCTCGATGCCATCGCCCGCGCCGCCGGTGCCGCCATGCGTGAGCTGCTCGACGCCGCCGCCGTGCCCGACGGGGGCGTGGTGGTGCTGGGCGCGAGCAGTAGCGAGGTGCGCGGGGGCCGCATCGGCAAGGCCGGGAGTGAGGAGATCGGGCAGGCGGTCATCGCGGGGGTTCGGCCCGTGGTCGCCGAGCGCGGCGTCGTGCTCGCGGTCCAGGGGTGTGAGCACATCAACCGGGCCCTCGTCGTCGACCGCGGCTACGCGCGTGTCGAGCGGCTGGAGGTCGTGGCCGTCGTCCCGGCCCTCGATGCCGGGGGCGCCGTGTGTCGGGCGGCGTTCCTCGCCGAGGACGACCCCGTCATGGTCGAGCACATCGTCGCCGACGCCGGTCTCGACATCGGCGACACGGAGGTCGCCATGCACGTCCGCCACGTGCAGGTACCGTTGCGCCTCCCGACCCGCCACGTCGGCGAGGCGCGCGTCACGGCCGTGCGCAGCAGACCCAAGCTCATCGGCGGCGCCCGAGCCCACTACTCGCTGTGACGAGCCGGGCCATGGTGTGGGACGTGGCGATCGTCGGGTTGGGGCCCGCTGGACGAGCTCTCGCCCATCACTGCAGCGTTCTCGGTCTATCCGTCCTCGCCGTCGATCCCGAGCCTGACCGGGTGTGGCGGCCCACCTACGGGGTGTGGGCCGACGAGATCGACGACATGTTCCCCAGGTCGGTGCAGCGCTCCCGCACAGCGGGTCCGGCGCTCGCCGCGCCCACCCCCCACACCCTGCTGCGCACGTACGTCGTCCTCGACAACGCCGCACTCCAAGCGCACCTGCACCTCGACGACGTGGACGTTCGTTCGGAGCGGCTCGATGACGTCGGCGTTCAGGCGCTGAGGAGGAGCGCGCGGGTCGTCGTCGACGCCCGCGGCGCCCGGCCCGGCACCCCGCAGGGAGCCCTCGACCTCGACGGTCTCAACGGGGCAGCGGCCCAGACCGCGTACGGCATCGTCCTGCTTGACGACACTGCCGCGCCTGCCCTCCGCGGTGAACCCGCCCTGCTCATGGACTGGTCGCTCGACTGGGCCGAGGACCCCCAGGCAGTTCCCGCGAACGCGGTGCCGACGTTCCTCTACGCGATCCCGCTCGGTGACGGTACGACCCTCCTGGAGGAGACTGTGCTGGCCGCAGCACCACCCGTCGCGCACGCCGAGCTGCGTGCCCGCCTGCACCGGCGCCTGCAGCGGCGCGGGGTCGATGCCGCCGCCCTCGCACAGCCGCTCGCGACAGAGGAGGTGTCCATCCCCATGCGCGGCCGTGACCGACGCCAGCCGCGGGGTGTCCTCGCGGTCGGGACCGCTGGCGGTGGCGGCAACATCGTCACCGGCTACTCGGTCGCGCACTCGCTGGCCAGGTCCGCCGTCCTCGCCGGGCATTTGGCCGGTGGTCGGACGCCGGGCCATCTGCGGGAGGCGTCGCCCGCGGCCGAGATCCTCCGGTCCGCTGGTCTGCGGGCCCTCCTCCGGCTCGACGTCGAGGGCACCCTCGCCCTTTTCGACGCGTTCGGGCGCGTCCCGGCACGTTCGCAACGCGCCTTCCTCGATCGGGGCAGCGCAGCGCTGCCGCTGCTGGAGTCGATGACGCGGATGTGGCTCGCCATGCCGGGAAATCAGATGCCCGAGCTGGTCCGCGCCACCCTGGGGCTGCGCACTTCACCGGGTACCCACGGCGCCCCCTGAACCGAGTGTGACTCAGATCACACCCTGTCCGTCCGGCGAAATCATCTAAGCCACAACGATATTCACGCAGGCCAAACGCAACTCAACAGGCGCTGAATATCGTTGCGAGACAGGCGTTCTCGCAGCTTGCAGACCTGTCTGACAAACGTCTGTTCGATACAATTGAGCATGACCTCGGCACCCACCCTCCCCGCCGGCGCATCCGCCGGTGAGGCAGCCATCGCGCAGCTGCACGCCGCGCGTGAGCTGATCGCTGCCGCGGG
>JAUNTP010000162.1:7548-7920 GCA_030538585.1 Mobilicoccus sp. | reverse complement strand
ACGCGCAGATCGCGGCACGCTCGTCCTACCGTGACCGCCTGTCCATGCCCACCGCGAGCGAGGCCGCTGCCGCCTCGATGACCGGCTGACCGACGCGTCCGCCAGGGGCGTCATCGATACCTGAATACGGCGCGTCGCTCCAGGTCGTTGTGCGACCGGTGCCGACGCGCAGGGACTCGGTCGAGCGCGGCACATCCCCGGCTGCGCCTCGATCGGTTCGGTACCGGTCCCCCAAGCGGTGTCGAACAACCGCCGATCTCCCCGATCGGCGTCGGGGCCCCGGGGCGCCCCCCCCCCACCCCCGCGCCGGGCGCCCGGGGACGGGGGGGGGGGTGGCGCGGGGGCGGCAGGGCGTGGCCCGGGGGGGGAAAC
>JAUNTP010000162.1:0-7538 GCA_030538585.1 Mobilicoccus sp. | reverse complement strand
AGCCGTGTCATGTCGGGGGTGTTCTCGCGGGTGCGTCAGGTCGTGACCGGGAGGGTCAACGGGCCCCGCACGGTGACCGCGCGGCGGGGGACCGTGGGACCGGCCCGGCGCAGGGTCGGCATGGCGCGAGCGAGGGCCTCCAGGGCGAGGGTGGCCTCGAGTCGCGCCAGGGGGGCCCCGAGGCAGTAGTGCGCCCCGGCGGAGAACGCCAGATGATCGGCGGCGTTCTCGCGGCGTGGGTCGAACTCCGCCGGTCGGTCGAAGACCTCGGGGTCGCGACCTGCCGCCGCGATCATGACCAACACCCCGTCACCGGCAGCGACCTCGACGTCGCCGACGCGCGTGTCCGTCAGGGCGTGCCGCCCCGTGAGGTGGACCGGCGGGGCAAACCGGAGCGTCTCCTCGACCACCGGTTCGGCGAGGGAGGGGTCGGCCACCAGCGCCTCCCACTCCTCGGGCCGGTCGAGCAGGATGTCGACGGCCGCGCCGATGAGGTTGACGGTCGTCTCGAACCCGGCCACCAGCAAGAGCGTGCACAGTGGCACCATCTCCTCCGGCGTGACCGAACCCTCCTCGCGGGCCGCCACCAACGTGCTGATGACGTCGTCCCCGGGGTCGGCCTCCCGCAGCGCGAACAGGCGCGTGAACATCTCCTCCAACGCGACCGAGGCCCGCACGAGATCGGTGGCGTGCCGCGGGGAGCGGACCCCGTCCAAGGCTCCCGCGATGGCCTCGCCGTAGCCGCGGAACGCGGGCTCGTCGTAACTGGGGATGTCGAGCATGTCGGTGATGACCGCGATCGGCAGCGGGCTCGCGTAGCCGGCCACCAGATCCCACGGCTCGTGGGTCGGTGCCTGCGCCAGGAGGGCGTCGATGGTGCTCTCGATGCGCGTCGTGTACCCCTGCATCCGGCGGCGGGAGAACGCGGGCGCCGCCAGCCGCCGCAACCGCGTGTGGTCCGGCGGGTTGATCTGCAACAGCGACAGGTCGACTCCTGCTTCGAACGGGTCCTCTCCGTCCGCCGGGGTGACACCGAACGCCCGCGAGGACAGCACCTCGCTGCAGGTGCGGTGCGCCGTGAGGACCTTCATCCCGAACGAGGTGCTCGTCCACTGCCCCTGCCCACGCAGGTGCTCGTACACGACGAACGGGTCGAGGTCGTCGGTGAACAGCCGGGAGAACGTGTCGCCGTGGACGCGCCGCGACCAGGTGACCCCGGCCTTCTGCAGCACCATCTGGCGGGTCAGGGCCGCGACGCGGCGAGTCGAGTTCAAGGCGGTGGACATGCACTGCTCCTCTCGTGACCGACACGCGGACAACGCACGGGGGCGGCCAGGGGTGCCCGCCGGCGGCGCTGACGATGCGTCCGCGTGCCGACTCCGACCGGGTGCCCCTACGGTGGGGGGATGAGCGATGCCTACACCGCCCTGCCGGGTCTGCGGTTGCGTGAGCACGAGATCGAGGTGCCGCTGGTCCACGGCCGGCCCGAGCGCGGCACGATCACCGTGTACGCGCGGGAGGTCGCGGCACCGGATGGTACGGACCGGCCGTACCTCGTCTATCTCCAGGGCGGCCCCGGGTGCGAAGCCCCGCGGCCCGGCAGCGTCCCGTCGGGGCCGCCGTGGCTGGAGCGGGCCCTGCGCGACTACCGGGTGCTCATGCTCGACCAGCGCGGCACCGGCCGTTCCACCCCCATCGGCGAGGACGATCTCGGCGACGGCGGTCCCGACGCGGCGGCGGCGCTCGCCGAGCGTCTCACCCACCATCGCGCCGACGCGATCGTCGAGGACGCCGAGCTGATGCGCGAGCACCTCGACGTGGAGCGATGGAGCCTGCTCGGGCAGTCCTTCGGCGGTTTCACGGCGCTGCGCTACCTCTCCTCCCATGCGGACGCCCTCGCCGAGGTGTACTTCACCGGTGGCATTCCGCCGGTCGGCCGCAGCATCGATGAGGTGTACGCCCGCACCTACGACCGGATGGCGCGACGGAGCCGCTGGTTCTACCGCCGGTATCCCGGCAGCGCCGACCGCCTGCGGCACGTCCTCGCGGCGTGCGAGCAGGGCGAGGTGGTGCTGCCGAACGGCGATGTCGTCACCCCCGCCTGGTTCCGCACCCTCGGCCACCTCCTCGGCGGCGCGGGGGGCGCCGACGCGCTCGCGCATCTGCTCGAAGGTGACGTGCGCGCGCCCTGGTTCCGCCACGATCTCGCCGCCCTGCTGCCCTTCGGGGGACGCAACCCGCTCTACGCCGTCATCCACGAGTCGTGCTACTGCGACGGCGGCACCTCCGACTGGGCGGCGGCGCGCACCCTGCCCGAGGAGTTCGTCGCCGACGAGACCCTCCTCACCGGCGAGCACGTCTACCCCTGGCACGTCGAGGTGAGCTCGGAGCTCGCCCCGTACGCCGACGTCGCCGGTCGCGTCGCGGGCGTCGACTGGCCTCGGCTGTACGACGCCGACGTGCTGGCCCAGGTCGACGTGCCGTGCGCTGCGGCGATCTACGCCGACGACGTGTACGTCGATCGTGATTTCTCCGAGGAGACCGCCGCCCTGCTGCCGGGCATGCGGGGCTGGATCACCAACGAGTACGAGCACAACGGTCTGCGGATGGGGGGACCTGCGGTGCTCGACCGCCTCATCCGTCTCGCCCGCGACCTCTGATGGGAGACACCATGACCCGCTCCGCGGCCACTGCACCCGTCGACGCCGACCTGCGCCGACTCATCGACTCCGAACTCGCGCCCGACCTCACGCCGGGGGCACTCGCCACCGACCCCGACGTCGTCTCGGCCCACTCCGCCGACTGGGCGCTGTTCTGCCCGGCCGAGGGAGCCGTCGCCCTCGTCCGCGCCAGTTGCGTCGAGGACGTGCAGGCCGTCATGCGGTTCGCCACCGCCTACCGGGTGCCGGTCGTCCCGCAGGGGGCCCGCTCCGGCATCTCCGGCGGCGCGAACGCCGTGCCGGGCGCCATCCTGCTGTCGGTCGAGAAGATGACGCGCATCCTCGCCCTCGACCCCGGCGAGCGGACCGTCACCGTCGAGCCCGGCATCATCAATCAAGACCTCAAGGACGCTCTCGCCGAGCACGGGCTCGCCTACCCGCCGGACCCGGGCTCGGTGGCGATCTCCTCGATCGGCGGCAACGTCGCCACCAACGCCGGCGGTTTGTGTTGTGTCAAATACGGGGTGACGAAGGACTACGTGCGCCGCCTCGACGTCGTCCTCGCCGACGGCACCCGCGCCCGTCTCGGCACGGCGACCGCCAAGGGCGTCGCCGGGCTCGATCTGCGCGGCCTGTTCATCGGGTCCGAGGGCACGTTGGGCGTCATCGTCGGCATCACCCTGCGCCTCGTCCCCGCGTTGCCGCCGCCCTTGACCGCGGTGGCGACCTTTCCCGACGAGCGCTCCGCCGCGGCCACCGTGTCGGCGTTCATGGCGGGCGGCGCCCAGCCGTCCATGCTCGAATCCCTCGACGCCACGTCCTTGCAGCTCATCAACGCCTTCGCCGACGTCGGCCTCGACGACAGCGCGGGAGCGATGCTGCTCATGCAGTCCGACGGAAGCGGCAGCGCCGAGGCCGCCACCGCCGAGGTGGAGGCCTTCACCGCGTGCGCGCAGCGCAACGGGGCCCTCGACGTCGGCTTCAGTGACGACGCCGCCGACAGCGACGCCCTCGTCGCCGCCCGCCGGATGGCGCAGCCGGCGTACGAGCGGTACGCCCAGGCGCACGGCGGCGGTCAGCTGCTCGACGACATCTGCCTGCCCCGCACCCGCATGATGGAGTTCTACGAGCGGCTCACGCAGGTGCGGGCCGAGTCCGGTCTGACGATCGCGGTCGTCGCGCACGCCGGCGACGGCAACATCCACCCCTCGGTGTTCTTCGACGCGAGCGACCCCGCCGATGTCGCCCGCGCCGAGGCCGCGTTCGAGGAGATCATGCAGCTCGGTCTCGACCTCGGCGGCACGATCACCGGCGAGCACGGGGTCGGCTATCTCAAGAGCGCCTGGCTGGCGCGGGAGCTCGACGACGGGGCCAAGGCGCTGCACCGGTCGGTCAAGGACGCTCTCGACCCCCTCGGCATCCTCAACCCCGGCAAGATGTTCGCTGACCTGTAAGGCCTCAGGCGCGGCGAGCGGCGACGACGAACTCGTACGCCTCGAGCATGGTGCGGGCCTCGTCGGGGTCGCTGCCGTAGGAGGCGATGCAGGAGACGAGCGCGTCGAGGTGCGCCGGGTCGTGCAGGGGAATCTGCTCCGAGCCGCACACCTCGAAGCGGCTGAGGCCGAGGCGCCGGAACAGGGCGACGGCCTCGACCATGGTGAACAGGCGGATGCTGCCGCGGTGGAGGATGCCCGCGTCGCGGTACTCGAACCGGTCCTGCAGCAGCAGCGGCAGCACGACCGACCAGTGCTTGACGTTGGGGATACCGGCGACGACGACACCGTCGGACGCGAGGTAGGGGAGGAGCTCGGCGAGGGTCGCCTCGGGGTCGACGAGCCGATCGAGGATGTCCACGGCGACGATGGCGTCGAAGTGGCCGCGCGGGTAGTCGAGCTCGGGCAGCCGGTTGAGGTCGGCCGCGACGACGTCGTGCAGGTGGCCCCGCGCCTGTTCGAGGTGACCGCCCTCGTGGTCGAGGCCGGTGACGACGGCACCCCGCTCGGTGGCGAGTCGGCGCGCGAACGTTCCGTCGCCGCAGCCGAGCTGCAGGATCCGTCCCGCGGTCCGCGGCAGGGCGTCCAGGGCGCGCCGGTGCCGACCGGCCAGATCTTCCTCGGGGCGGGCCTGCGAGGGCGGCACCGACCCGAAGCGGTGCGGTGACTCGTGGGTGCCGTCGGCCCGCGCCACGTGGTGTTCGAGGGCGTCGAGACCGACCGAACGGGCCCGACGGCCCTGCCACACGGCGGCGGCCTCCCGGTAGGCGGCGTCGACGTCGTCGGGGGCGGCGTGGCGCACGACCCCCAGCGGTTCGACGGTGATGCGCATCCCCAGTTCACGCAGGCGGTGGCAGAAATCGACCTCGAAGCCTGTTGCACCGGTGAAGGACTGGTCGTCGAAGCGCAGCCGTGCCGCGAGGTCGGGGCGGACCACCATGCAGGCCCCGTCGATGTAGTCGACCAGGGTGCCGAGGTCGGGGGCGCCCGTGCTCTGGCCATGGGTGGGGCGTCCGGTGGTCTGCCACCAGCGCAGCGAGGAGTCGGCGCCACTGACCCCGATGAGCGCGAGCTGCGGGTCCCGCTCGAACGCTGCCCGAATCCGGGCGCGGAAGTGGGGGTCGACGATCTCGACGTCGTCACGCAGCAGCACGACGGCCTCGACGTCCTCCAGGTCGAGAGAGGCGGCCAGGACCTCGTTGTAGGTGCGTGCCGGTGGTCCGTCCGTGGCCGACATGAGGGTGGCGTCGGCTCCACCGTGCGCCGCGATCGCGGGCAGGCAGTGGCGGTCGAATCGCTCGGTGGACTCGACACTGACACCGAAGACGAGCATGGAGGCCTTTCGGACGGGGCAGGACGCTGCAGCCTTAGGAATCGGCGCTGCGAGGGTGACGCTGAGGTCACCGCGGGTGCGTCATGGCCGCAACGCGGTGGCAGGCCGGCCGGCGGCGGAGGATCGCCGCGGTGAGGACGAGCGCGGCAGCCAGCGTGGCGAGGCCGAAGGCGCTACGCCAGAGCGGAGGAAGGAAGAACTGGGGAAGGACCAGGACGAGGCAGGCAGCGAGGGGCCAGATCGCGTGCGGCGGGACCGCGCCGGTGCGCGTGAGGGCGGTGGCCCACGCCGCTGCGGAGGCCGCGAGGAGGATGAGCCCGAGGCCGAAGAGCCACAGGGCGACCGGCTGGTCGCGGACCGCCTGCGCCACGTCGAGTGCGGTGGCGTCCCCGTCGAGGAAGCGCGCCCCGAAGATGTGCAGGGCGTACGTCTCGGCACCGTAGTAAGGCAGGACGCCGGCGAGGCCGGCAAGGCCCGTCCAGCGCGCGGCCGCCGTGGTGCGGTCCGGGTACAGATCGTGGACCCGGACCGCGAGTCGGGCCGCGGACGCAAGGGCCACCATGCCGGCCAGGTGGGAGGCGACCCACCACGGCGAGGCGAACGCCTGAGCGATGGCGGTGGGGTCGCCGGAGGCGTCACCGCCCGGTCGAAGGACGAGGTAGAGCGCCATGAACACCCCGGTGCCGACGGTCGGGGCGAGCAGGTGGCGGATCGGCGGCATGACGACTCCCATCGCAAAGAGAGAGCGGTGCTCTCTGTTGTGTCGAGCCTAGACCTCGCCTGGCGGCGTGGCAAGAGCAGTGCTCTCGTAAGATGAGGTGGTCGATGGCAGAGGAGGCAGTCATGGGGGTTCGGGACGCGTCCCGGCGACGCACCGAAGAGGCGATCCTCGCGGCCGCGCGATCGGAGATTGCGGCCGTCGGTGGCGTCGGGTTGTCGATGCGCAAGGTGGCCCGTGAAGTCGGGCTCGTCTCCTCGGCCGTCTATCGCTACTTCCCGACCCGCGAGGCGCTCCTCACGGCGCTCATCGTGGAGAGCTATCTCCACCTCGCGGCGGCTCTCGACGGCGACGAATCCTCGAGTGGGCCGGCCGATCATGGGGCGTTCTGGGTCGGCCGCGCCCGCGCTCTGCGGCAGTGGGCGCGGCGCCACCCGCACGAGTTCCAGCTCCTCTACGGCACTCCCGTCCCCGGCTACGTCGCTCCCGTCGAGACCATCCCGGCGGCTGAGGCGGTGGCTCGTCGGTTCATCGACGCCGCGGCGCCAGGCGTCGTCGCGGGCTTCGACGATCCGGCCCTGCTGCGTCAGATGGTCGCGCTGGGGGGTCCGGAACAGGCTGCGCTCATCGCCGCCGTCATCGCTGAGCTCTCCGCTCTGGTCGGCTTCGTGGGTCTCGAGCTTGCGGGCCATTTCGTCGGGACGGCCGACCCGGCCGACCTCTTGTTCGAGGCCTTGGTGGAGCGTCAGCTCCAGACGCTCGGCCTCCGCCGTCGCTGAGTCGCCGGTCGGGCGACAATGTCGGTGAGGACCGTGCCGCCCCGGATGCGGCGGTCCCCATCTGGCTGCCCTGAGGGCTGCCGGACCTGCTCGACGGGCCTTTCTTGGCCGTCACGCCGAGGCGTCACGCGGCTCGGAGAAGGGGTCGGCAGAAGGGGATTGGAGAAGTAAGTCACTCGTCTTGTCACGCATTTTCGCGCCCCAAAGCAGGCGTTCAGGTCATTCGACCGACTGTGTGCCTCAGGTCATGAAAGAACCTGGTCTGTCAATGATGTTCCATCCTTGCGCAAACCTTCGGTCAAGTTGTCTCATGCATTCATGATCCACCCCTTCAAGGTAAGCGCTTGGTCAGTGCAACCCCTCTCACCTGCGGCGTCTCGTATGTCGGACGCACTTGGAGTCCTGTGAGCCTCTTCTTAGGTTGTTTCCAGTGACCGCAAAATTGGGTGGGGAGAGCTCGATGGAGCAAGAGGTGAGGGCTGCCGTGGGTGCGGCCGACGTCGTGGACGTGGATGAGTTGTGTCGTGCTCATTTGCCGTTGGTGCATTTTGAGGT
>JAUNTP010000161.1 GCA_030538585.1 Mobilicoccus sp. | reverse complement strand
CCCATGGCCGAGCTGCCGCCGCCCCCGGCCGAGTACGCCCTCGAAGACGACGAGATGCCCGTCATCGAGGCCACCCCGGTCGACCCGCAGTCCGAGGCTCGCGCCACGGCCCGCGCCGAGATCTCCGCCCTCGTGGAGGAGAACCCCGACGAGGTCGCCCGCCTGCTCCGCGGCTGGATCTCCGAACGTGGCTGATCCGCGCATCACGCGATCGACCACGACCCCGACACGACCCGAAGGAAGGACGAGATGAGCGCGGTAGCCCCTCAGATCACCGGTCTGCGCAAAGCAGCGATCCTGCTCGTGCAGCTCGGCCGCGACGCCTCTGCCGCCGTGCTCCGCACCCTGCCCGAGCACGAGGTCGAAGCCCTCACCGCCGAGATCGCGCGCCTGGAGGACGTCGACGTCGAGATCCTCGACGACGTGCTCGAGGAGTTCCAGCAGCTCGCCAAGGCCCGCCAGTACTACGTGCAGGGCGGTGTCGGGTTCGCCGAGGAGATCCTCGTCGCCACCATGGGCAAGGAGCGGGCGCAGGAGGTCATGGACCGCCTCACGGCCTCCCTGGTGGAGATGCCGTTCGAGTTCTTGCGCCGCGTCGACGCCAAGCTCATCCTCAACTACCTCTCGGACGAGCACCCGCAGACCATCGCGCTCGTGCTCGCGCACATGCAGTCCGAGCAGGCCGCGATCATCCTCTCGGGGCTCACGGCCGACATGCAGGCCGAGGTCGCGCACCGCCTCGCGATCATGGACCGCACCGCACCGGAGATCATCAAGCAGGTCGAGTCCCACCTCGAACGCCGCCTGTCGACGCTCGTGCAGGCGTCGGACTCGATGAAAGTCGGCGGTCTCAAGCCGCTGGTCGAGATCATCAACCAGTCCGACCGCACCACCGAGCGGCTCATCCTCGAAGGCCTGGAGAAGCGGGACCTCGAGCTCGCCGAGCAGGTCCGCGCCCAGATGTTCATGTTCGAGGACATCGTCGGGCTGGAGGACCGCGCCGTGCAGGTCGTGCTGCGCAAGGTCGACTCCAAGGACCTCGCCGTCGCCCTCAAGGGTGTGCGCGAGGACGTGCGCGAGAAGATCACGCGCAACATGTCCGAGCGTGCCGCGCTCGCGCTCGCCGACGAGATCAGCATCCTCGGCCCCGTGCGTCTCAAGCAGGTGGAGGAGGCGCAGGCCGTCGTCATCCGCCAGATCCGCATGCTCGAGGAGGCCGGCGAGATCGTCGTCGCCCGCGGCGGTGGAGACGAGTTCGTTGCGTAACGGGCTGAAGTACACCCCGAGCCGGACGAGTTACGTCATCCGGGCGGTCGACGACGAGTCGCGCCCGGCGCGCATGGGCGCCGACCTCACCGCCACCGAGTACGCCCCGGTGGGGGTCGCCGACCCGCGCCTGGTGGACCCCTACCTCGCCTCGCTGGTCGAGCAGGCGCGCGAAGAAGCGCGCGCCGAGGGGTATGAGGCCGGGCGGCGCGCAGGGTACGAGGACGGCCGCGCCGAAGGCCTGGAGATCATGGCGGCGCAGCAGACCGAGCTGCTCGAACGTGACGCCGAGGAGCGCGCCGCCCGCCGTGAACGCCTCGCGCGCCTGCTCGTCGCCGTCGAGGACGCCATCGCGGGCGCCCTGGACTACCAGGCGCCCGCCGTCACCGAGATGCAGGAGGTCATCACCGGCCTGTCGTGTGACATCGCGGCCTCCCTGGTCGGCCACCACCTCGCCGTGGGTGACTGCACGGCCCGCGACGCCGTCATGCGCGTGCTCACGCAGGTGCCGCGCCGCGTCTCGGTGACGTTGCGCCTCAATCCGGCCGACATCGCCGAGGTCTCGCAGTTCACCGGCGACATCACCGACTGGACCGTGGCCCAGGTGTTGCCCGATGCCTCGGTCGCCGTCGGTGACGCGATCGCCGAGGCCGACAACCTCGAAGTCGAGGCGAGCCTTTCCGACGCCCTCGCCCGCGTGAGGGAGGCGCTCGGCCAGTGAGCCTCCTCGACGGCCCCCTCGCCACCGGCGCCCCCACGCGCGCCGGTCGCCACGTCGCCCTCTCCGGCATCTACGCCGACCTCGCCCGCCAGGCCGGGCGCGCCGCCAAGCCCCTCGCCCGCGGCAAAGTCGTCTCCGCCGTGGGCCTGTCCATCGAGATCGCCGGGCTGCAGCTCGGCATCGGCGAGGCCGTGCAGATCATCGGCGACCACGGCCCGATCATGGCCGAGGTCGTCGCCCTGCACGACGGCGTCGCCTCGTGCATGCCCGTCTCCGACCTGCGCGGGGTGCGCGCTGGCAACCCCGTGCTCTCGACCGGGGCTCCGCTGCAGGTGCCCGTGGGCGCCGGGCTGCTGGGTCGCGTCGTCGACGCCCTGGGCCGCCCCATGGACGGCGGCCCGCCGCTGCGCGACGTCATGCTCACGAGCTCCGACGGCATCCCGCCGCCCGCGATGGAACGCGAACGCATCACCGAACCCATGCCGCTCGGCGTCCGCGCCCTCGACACCCTCGTGCCCGCCGGCCGCGGGCAGCGCATGGGCATCTTCGCCGGCTCTGGTGTCGGTAAGTCGAGCCTGCTGTCGATGATCGTCCGGGGCAGCGAGGCCCCGGTCTCGGTGCTCGCCCTCGTCGGTGAGCGTGGGCGCGAGGTGCGCGAGTTCATCGAAGGCGACCTCGGCCCCGAAGGCATGAAGCGCTCCGTCGTCGTCGTCGCCACCTCCGACGAGCCCTCGCTCGTGCGACTGCGGGCGGCGTTCACCGCGACCCGCATCGCCGAGTGGTTCCGCGACCAGGGCCAGGACGTCATCCTCTGCATGGACTCCGTCACCCGTGTCGCCATGGCCCAGCGCGAGGTCGGCCTCGCCGCCGGGGAGCCGCCCGCCACGCGCGGCTACCCGCCGAGCGTGTTCGGGCTCATGCCGCGCCTGCTCGAGCGGGCGGGCATGAGCAAGGACGGCTCCATCACGGCGCTGTACACCGTGCTCGTCGACGGTGACGACCTCAACGACCCCATCGCCGACAACGTGCGCTCCATCCTCGACGGCCACATCGTGCTGTCGCGCAAGCTCGCCACGCAGGGCCACTTTCCGGCCGTCGACGTGCTGGAGTCGATCTCGCGTGTCAACAAGGCCGTGACGACGCGCGATCAGCGCGCCGACGCGACCCTGCTGCGCGGCCTGCTCGCCGCCCGCCGCGACGCCAAGGACCTCATCGACATCGGCGCCTACGTCAAGGGCAGCAACCCGCAGGTGGACCGGGCCCTCGCCCAGGCGCCCGACATCGACGCGTTCCTGCGCCAGGACATGGACGACCTCACGCCCGCCGCCGACAGCTGGTCGTGGCTGAACCGCATCGCCGAGTCCGGCTGACGCGGGAGGTCGTCATGGCGAAGTTCAGCACCCCCTACGACACCCTCCTGCGCGTACGGCGCATCGAGGAGGACCGCGCCAAGGCCGAGATGGCCACCGCGGCGATCGCCGAACGCCATGCCCGCGGCGTGCTCGACACCCGGCTGGGGGAGTACCCCGACCTCGTGCGGCCTCCGGATGCTGAGACGACCCTGGCCGATTTCCGCCGGCACCAGGCGAGCGCGGACGCCGCCGCCTCCTCGGTGACGCTCGCCCGTTCGGCGGTCGAATCGGCGCACGAGCAGACGGAGTCCGCGCGCGACGAGCTGCGCCAGGCCGCGATGCGCACCCAAGGACTCGAGCGCCTCGTCGAACGCGCACACCAGGAGCGGTTCGCCGAAATGCTCGACGCCGACCAGTTGGCCGCCGAAGAGAGTGCTAGCCGTCGGAAGAAAGGACGTCGATGACCGTCGACACCAGTGGACTGGCCGCCGCGCAATCGCGCGTCGCCCAGATCCAGTCGATGTTCGGGCAGCCCGCTGCGCCCGTCCAGGCACCCCCGCGCTCGGACCTCGCGTTCCAGAGCGCGATGAGCCGTGCCCAGGACGCCTCGGCGGCGCCGACGGCCACCAACGCCCAGACGTCCGGCTCGCAGACGGCCACGTCCTCGGCTGCCTCCGCGGCCTCTACGACCTCCACGGCGCGGTCGACCCGCGCGGCTGCAGCGTCGTCCTCGTCCTCGACGTCGTCCACTCCGGCGACGAGCTCGGGTGGTCTGCAGAACGCGGACGCCGTGCTGGAGACGGCCCGTAAGTACCTGGGTGTGCCCTACCTGTGGGGCGGCACGGACCCGCGCCGGGGGCTGGACTGCTCCGGGTTCCTCCAGCTCGTGTTCAAGCAGCACGGCATCGACCTGCCGCGCGTCGCCCGCGACCAGGCCCGACAGGGCACCAAGGTGAACTCGCTCGCCGAGGCCAAGCCCGGCGACATCGTCGCGTTCAACAGCCCGGTGTCACACATCGGGATCTACGTGGGCGACGGCAAGATGATCCACGCGCCGCGCACGGGCAAGAACGTCAGCATCACGCCGGTGCACCGCAACATCACCGCCATCCGGCGCCTGCTGCCCGAGGCTGCCCCCACTCCTGCCGAGACCCCGGCGGCGGCCCCGGCCGCGGCGCCCGCGGCCGGTGCGCCGACGGTGTCGAACGCGCAGTTGGCCTCGGCGGTCCGCAACGCCGCGATCGCCCCGGCCGTGTCGCCGGGGGCTCAGGCTGCGACGTGGGAGGCCGTCGTGGCCTCCGCCGTCAACCAGAGCCTCGTCGGCACCGATGTGCAGGGCGGGAACGCTCTCGCCTCCGTCTTGGCCGGGCTGGGCAGCGCCACTCCGGGCGCGACTATCGGTGCGGCGTTCGGGGGCACGGCTCTCGGTGGTGCCGCCGTCGGCGCGGTGAGCAACGCGATGACCGCCGGGACTCGGCCTGCCACGGCGCTCGCGCCCGACGCTGTCGGCACGCGCGCCCTCAACCAGGCGCCCGCCCAGTACCGCGACCTGTTCATCGCGGCCGAGCAGAAGTACGGCGTGCCCGCCACCCTGCTCGCGGCGGTCGCCAAGCAGGAGAGCAACTTCAAGCCGCGCGCCGTCAGCCGCGCCGGCGCGCAGGGCCTCATGCAGATCATGCCGGGCACCGCCCGCGGTCTCGGCATCACCAACGCGTTCGACCCCGAGCAGGCCGTGGACGGCGCCGCGCGCTACCTGCGTCAGCACCTGCGGACGTTCGGTTCGACCGAGCTGGCGCTCGCCGCCTACAACGCCGGTGCGGGCAACGTGCGCAAGTACGACGGCATCCCGCCGTTCCGTGAGACCCAGAACTACGTGCGCAAGATCATGGCCGACCTGAGGGCAGGAGTTGCCGCATGACCAGCGCGATCCCCGAGCTGAGCGCGGCCCGCACCGCGCCCGCCATCGGCAGCCCGGAAGCCAATCGTGCCGCTGCGGAAGGCTTCGGCGACGTGCTGCGCGACGCCATGGGGCGGGCTCCCGGCGAGCAGTCGGGACAAGGGCAGGGCGGTCAGCAGGCGGGCACCCCCGCTGGTGGCCAGAACTCCGGCTCCGCCGCGGTGGCCGCAGCCCCGGTGCGGGTCGAACTCCCCGAGCTCCCTTCGGATGCCGACCTCGCCTTGGCGCAGGTCGAACGCGGCGCCTGGTTGCGTGCTCTCGGCCTGAGCGCCGGGCTCGTCGACGGGTCCGCGCAGCGCACGGTCGAAGCGCTGCTGTCCCGCGTCGTCGACGGCGATGTCGCCGCGCGTCTCCCGAGTGCGCCGGTCGTCCCGGCGAGCCTCGGTGAGATCGTCCCTGATGAGGCCGCGAGCGACTCCGGTGAGACGTCGACCGACGCCGCGTCCGAGCCCGACGCTGTGGCCCGACCGGCGGCTAGTGCCGCCGCCGCCACCTCCGCCCCTGCTGCGGACGACGCCGACGCCGACGACACCGTGCCGCGCGCGCCGGAGAGCGCCGTGCGCGTCATCGAATCGGCTGCCGCAGGCGCCGCCCGCGTGGCGGTTGCTGCCGCGTCGGCGGGCTCGTGGGCTGCGGTCGAGACCGCTGCTCAGGATGGGACGCTCCGCGCCGCAGGGACGACCGCTGGCGCCGCTGGTGCCGCTGGCACTGGTGCTGCTGCTGCGTCGCCGGTGGGTGGATCGTTGGCCGCTGCGGCCCAGACGCCCGTGCCGACCGCGACGTCCGTCGACACCGCGCCCGTCGCTACCACCGCTGCCCACGCCACTGCGGGTGGTTCGGCTGCGGCCGGTGCCTCGACCGAGACCGCTGGTGGCGCCGCCACCGCTTCCGCTGCGACGACGGCTCCTGTCGGTGCGTCCACCGCGCCGGCCGTCCCCGGCGCTCCCGCCATCGAGGTTTCCGCGGACGAGTCGGCGCCTGCGTCCACGAGGACGGGTGCCTCGGCTGCTGTCACGCCCGCCGCACCGGCGACACCCACCTCGGTGTCTGTGTCGGGCGCGGGTGCGCCCGCGACGTCGACCTCTGGTGTCGACGTGTCGGTCTCGGCGGCTGCGACCCGCGCTGCCGGCACGCCGACGCCCGACATGGCGACGGCCCGCCCCGAGGCTCCGGCCGCCGACGCTGCTCTGCGCACCCCCGAGGCGGCCCGCCCTGCGCCGACCACTGCGGCCGCACCTGGTACACCAACCGTCGCCGGCGCCGTGGCCGATGCCCCGGTTCCCAGCACCGCTCCCGCGGCGTCGCCCCAGCCCCGGGGTGCTGCTCCCTCTGTCGCGGCTCCGGGCGTTCCTGCCGAGGCCACCGGGCTCGGACCGGTGACGGCCAACCTCACCCCGGAGCAGTCGCGCCCCGTCCGGGTCGATGTGGTCCCGACGCTGAGCACCGCGACGGCCGAGGACGGCGAGGTGCGCGCGCCGCTCGAGGCGCGGATCCAGAGCGTCGCCGCGCAGGCTGCCGCCACGCAGTACGTGCGCGTGGAGGCGACCCCGGCGCATGTCGACGCCGAAGGCGAGGGCGAGGGCGAGACGGTGCGGGTCTCGACCGCCCCGAGCGTGCCGGAGGGTCGCCCGGCCGATGCCCGCGGCAGCCAGACCGGCGGCGGCGAGGGCCAGAGCTCCCGCGAGACTCCTCGCCCCGAGACTCCTGCCGCTCCCGATCGCGGCTTCAACGCCGTGGTGACCGCGCCGGTCGTCACCGGTGCATCCACGCCGGTCGCGGGGGCGACGCCGCCCGCGCCGCCGTTGCACGCTCAGATCACCCAAGCCCTCGCGCCGATGCTTCGGGGCGGCGACGGCAACCACCAGGTGACCCTCATGCTGGCTCCCGCCCACCTGGGTCGGGTGCGCATCGAGGTGCAGATCCGCGGTGGTGAGGTGTCGGTCATGATGCAGGCCGCCGACGGCCAGGCGCGTGACCTGCTCAAGGACAACCTCGACCAGTTGCGTGCCCAGCTCGCCGAGATGGGCTTGCGCTCCGGTGACCTCGACGTCGACTCCGGCGGCGCGGACGCCGACGAGCGTTGGCAGCAACTCATCGACCACCAGGCCGCCGCCCGTCGCCGCTCGCGCGGTGACGGCACCGGCTTCGACTTTGACGCCGTCGAGCGTGACGGCTCCCTGCCCACCCCTGCCACGTCCGCAGACGGCTCCGTCCGTCTGTGAAGGAGGACTTCTTTCATGCCTGACGCCATCAGCGGGGTGAGCGGCGCGAACGCTGCCGCCGCCACCCAGGACACTCGCCGCTACGTCACGATCCGTCAGCCCGACGGGTCGACCCACCGCATCGCGCAGCCGGAGGCCCGCTGGGACCCGGCGACGGAGGCGTGGGTCACCGAGGTGCGCCCGGAAGACGTGCAGGTGGCCCACCACCAGAACCGTAAGTACGGCCAGGCGCTCGACGCCGACGACTTCATGAAGTTGCTCGTCGCGCAGATGACCTACCAGGACCCGAGCAACCCCGCCGACACGACGGCGATGATGCAGCAGACCGCGTCCATGGCGATGTTGGAGCGCGTCAACGAGATGTCGACGTCGGCCGAGAACATGGCGAAGGCCGTCGAGAAGTTG
>JAUNTP010000160.1 GCA_030538585.1 Mobilicoccus sp. | reverse complement strand
TCGAGGAGCTGGCGCATGGTGACGACGGCCATGCCGTGGTCTCCTTCGTCTCGTTGGTCGGTTCTCTGCCCGTCCGCGGGTGCGTCGGGGTGCCTGGTGCTGCCGGTGAGCCGCCACCGGGAATGACCCCGGACCTCGGCGGGCTCACCCCGGGTCCGCCGTGTGCGGCGGGTGAACCGGTGAGGAGCACGCGAATTCCACCGGCGGCACGAACCTGGGCTCGACACACGACGGTGGTGACTCGATTCTAGTCCGGCGCACACGGCTGAAGCGAATCGCCCTGGGCGGGGCGCGGACGCAGCGCTCCGAGCCGCGCCGCCGGGCCGTCCGTCTCGTTAGGCTCACGAGCATGGACAGCCCCCTGATCGAGGCCATGACCCCGTACACGACGACGATCTTCACCGAGATGAGCAAGCTCGCGGTGCGCACCGAGTCGGTCAACCTGGGGCAGGGCTTCCCCGACGAGGAGGGGCCGGCGTTCCTCGTCGACGCCGCATGCCGGGCCATCCGCGACGGCCACAACCAGTACGCGCCGGGCGCGGGGGTGCCCGAACTGCTGCGTGCCGTCGCCGACCACCAGCAGCGGTTCTACGGCATCGAGCTCGACCCGAACACGCAGATCCTCGTCACGGTCGGCGCCACCGAGGCGGTGGCAGCGGCGCTGCTCGCAATGGTCGAGCCCGGCGACGAGGTCATCACCTTCGAGCCGTTCTACGACTCCTACCCGGCGATGGTCGCCCGCGCCGGGGGTGTGCTCAAGGCGGTGCCCCTGACGTTCCCCGACGCCTCCTACGACCCCGAGGTCCTCGAGGCGGCCTTCAGCGACCGGACCCGGGTCATCCTCCTCAACACCCCGCACAACCCCACCGGCAAGAT
Source organism: Mobilicoccus sp. (assembly GCA_030538585.1). Taxonomy (GTDB): domain Bacteria; phylum Actinomycetota; class Actinomycetes; order Actinomycetales; family Dermatophilaceae; genus Mobilicoccus. Next base: position 7,050 of record JAUNTP010000160.1, on the reverse strand, counting down.
CTTCACCGAGGCCGAGCTGCGTCACGTCGCCGAGCTCGCCGAACGCCACGACGCGTGGATCCTCACCGACGAGGTGTACGAACACCTCGTCCTGGGCGACCAGCCGCACGTCCCGATCTCGACGTTGCCCGAGGCGGCGCAGCGCACCCTCACCGTCTCCTCGGCGGGCAAGACGTTCTCGATGACGGGGTGGAAGGTCGGCTGGATCAGTGGCCCCGCGGTCGCGATCGACGCGGTCCGGGCGATGAAGCAGTTCATGTCGTTCAGCGCGTGCGGCCCGTTCCAGTACGCCATCGCCGAGGGCCTCGCCATGGACGACGCCGGCTATGACGAACTGCCCACTCAACTACGCGCGCGCCGGGCGCAACTGCTCGACGGCCTGTCCGACATCGGGTTGACCACCAACCACCCCGAGTCGACCTACTTCGTCATCGCCGACCTCGCGCCGCTCGGTCTGCGCGACGCCATGGCGGGGATGCCGGAGTTCGCGGCGCGGCACGGCGTCGTGGGAGTGCCGGTCTCGGCGTTCCACTCCGGGGCGTTCCCCGAGGTGGACGAGCACGCCGCCGCCCTGGTGCGGTTCGCGTTCTGCAAACGGCCCGAGCTCATCGACGAGGGCATCTCGCGCCTGCGCGCCGTCGCCACCTGATATCCACAGCTCCAGCGCGGTCGGAGTCCTCGTCCACCGGCCCGAACGCCGCCCGCCCGCCACGGCGCGCTGCGAGCGCAGGCTGTCCGTCATGGATCCTGTGTGGTTGGCCGTGACCCTCGCCCTCACCGGGCCGACCGGTGCTCTGGCGGTGCCCGCGATGGCGGCAGCTCCGACGTCGGTGGTGGCAACGACGTCGGCGGTCGCAGCGTCGGCGACCACGCCGACGACCGGCGCTGCGCCGGGCGCCGCCGCCGCGCCCGATCCGGCGGCATCACGCCGGTGGAAGCCTCCGGTCGAGCCCCCGACGGTCGATCGCGCCTTCGACGCCCCCGAGCAGCGATGGCTACCCGGGCATCGTGGCGTCGACCTCCGCGCACCCGCGGGGACCGAGATTCGCGCCCCCGCGGACGGCACGGTGGCGTTCGCGGGCATGGTCGCCGGACGGGGCGTGGTGTCGATCGACCACGCCGACCCGCGCATTTCGGGCGCGACACTGCGCTCGACGTACGAGCCCGTCGAGGCGCGGGTCGCCCGCGGTGACGCCGTGGTGGCCGGTCAGGTCGTCGCCGTCATCGCCGACGACTCGCACTGCCCCGGCGGCTGCCTGCACTGGGGAGCACGCCGGGACGCGACCTACGTCGACCCCATGCTGTTCCTGTCCCCCGGCGTCCGGCTGTGGACCCCTCAGCGGACGGGGTAGGGGTAGGCCGTGCACCCCTCCAGGCGCAGCGTCTGCTGCAGCATGACCGGAGCCTTCTCCCCCGCCCGCGGGCAGGGCACGTGGTAGTAGCCGATGGCGTGGCCGACCTCGTGGTTGATGAGGTAGGTGCGGTAGGCGGCCAGATCGTCGCCGTAGGTGTCGGCGCCGTGGACCCAGCGCCAGGCGTTGATCATCACCTTGCCGACGTTGTGGCAGGACAGGCGGCCGTTGGTGCGCGCCGGGAGACACTCCTGGTCGACGAGGTCGGGGCTCGCGAACATGATGCGCACGTCGACCTCCTCCCCCGCCTCCTGCTCTTGCGGGGTGACGTGCCGGAAGTGCACGTCGTCGGCGTGCTCCCAACCGCGTTCGTCGGTGAGCACGGTGCGCACCGAGTGGGCGAAGCCTGTCGCGATGTCGTCCAGGCCCTCTTCGACTTCGACGCTGTAGCGCCACACCCGCCCGTCGGCGTCGCTGTCGGTGCCGGGCAGATCGATCGGGCGGGTGCGGCCACCCGCGGACTCCGGCACGGTGAGTTCACCGGCGAGGGCCGCCATGAGGGCGTCCTCGGCCTCCTCCTGCGGGGTCGGAGGCGTGGGGGTCGGGACGGGGGTGGCGGTGGCCGCCACCGGGGTCGGGGTGGCGTTCGACGCGGACTCGACCGGGCGGTCGGCAGCGGAGCACCCGGAGAGGAGGGCGAGCGTCGCGACGGCGGCGAGGCTGCGGCGAAGGCGTGGCACGGTGAGAAGACTCCGTCGATCGTCAGGCGCGGGGGTGGGCCTGGGTGTAGGACCGGCGCAGCCGGTCGGTGGAGACGTGGGTGTAGATCTGGGTGGTGGTCAGGCTGGCGTGGCCGAGGAGTTCCTGCACGGTGCGCAGGTCGGCCCCGCCGTCGAGAAGGTGGGTGGCGGCGCTGTGACGCAGACCGTGCGGGGAGATGCCGGGCAGGTCGCGCGCCGAGGTCGCCGCAGTCAGGATCTCACGAACACGGCGCACATCGAGGCGCCCGCCCCGGGCGCCGAGGAACACGGCGGCGCCGCTGCGGGGGCCGAGCAGCTCGTGCCGGACCCGAAGCCACGCGGCCAGTGCGTCGACGGCCGGGATGCCGAGGGGCAGGACGCGCTCCTTGTCGCCCTTGCCGACGACACGGACCGTGCGCTCGGACAGGTCGACATCGTCGATGTCGAGCCCGACGAGCTCCCCCACGCGGCACCCGCTCGCGTAGAGCAGTTCGAGGACGGCGGTGTCCCGCAGCGTCACGGCCCGCTCGCGGGGGCTGGTGGCGGGCGCGTCGGCATCGGCATCGGCCTTGCGATCGGTCAGGAGGGTGTCGACCTGGTCTGCGGTGAGGACCTCCGGCAGGTGCCGGCCCCGGCGGGGTGATGCCAGCCGCGCGGCGACATCGGTGTCGAGGTGGCCGTGGCGCGCGGCCCATCGGGAGAACGCGCGCGCGGCGGCCGCTCGACGCGCCAGCGTGGAGCGGGCGGCGCCCGCCGCGGCGCCGGCGGCCAGCCAGGCGCGGATCCCCTCCAGGGTCAGTGTCGCGACGAGCTCCTGCGGTGCACGGTCGGCCGATTCGCCCGTCGTGACGGCGTCGAGGAGCGATTGCACGTCCTGCCGGTAAGCACGGACGGTGTGCTCCGAGCGACCCCGCTCGGCCCGCAGATGACGGACGAAGGCGTCGAGGACGCTGTCGACGCCGGTCGCTCCCGGCAGGGACTGGGACACATCGGACACCGTCCCAGAGCCGAACCCTCCGGGGCAAGGCGACGCCCCGCGGAGGGCCTCACGCCGATCGCCAGCCCCGTTCGTCGTGCCGTGCCAGTCCCAGCAGGTCGAGCCGGCCCAGGGCGGCGCGGGTCGCCATGAGCGACTCGCCCGCGGCGACGCACAGGTCGTCGGCGTGCTGCGGTGCCCGCCCCAACACGTCGAACACGCGCCGGTCGGCACCCTCGAGCCCGTCCCCGGCCCGGGACGGCGAGGCCTTGTCGGGGCACAGGTGCTCGCCCATGCCTCCGATGAGTTCGAGGATCTCGTCGACGTCGGTGACGAGTTGGGCCATGCCGGCGCGGATCATCTCGTGGCAGCCCACCGACGCGGCCGAGGTGATCGCCCCGGGGACGGCCATGACGATGCGATGGTGGGCCGACGCCGTGCCCGCGGTGTTGCGTGACCCTGAGCGGCGTCCCGCCTCCACGACGAGCGTGCCGGTGGTCATCGTCGCGATGAGCCGGTTGCGCAGCAGAAAGCGGGACTTGAGCGACGACGCGCCTGGTGGCAGCTCGCTGACCACCGCGCCGGTCTGCGCGATGTGTCCGAGCAGCCGGTGGTGCGCCACCGGGTAGGGACGGTCGACGCCCCCGGCGAGGACGGCGATGGTGTGCCCCTCGACCGCGAGCACCCCGCGGTGGGCGGCGGCGTCGATGCCGAACGCACCCCCGCTGACGACGGTGATGCGCCGTTCGGCCAGACCCGCCGCGAGGTCGGCGGCCACGGATTCGCCGTAGGCGGTGGAGGCGCGCGCCCCGACGATCGCGATGCTGCGTGCGGTCGCCCCGGCGAGGTCGCGATCGCCCCGCACCCACAGGCAGAGCGGTGGCGCGTTGAGGTCGTTGACTCCGCCCGGCCACTCGGCGTCCGTCGGGATGAGCAGGTGCGCACCGCAGCCGCGGGCGTCTTCGATCATGCGCGTGGGGTCGACGCGCTGCAGGCGTGGGCGGAAGCGGTCGAGGGCCGACTCCGGGCGTGTGACGAGCGCCTCCAACGCGTCCGCGGCGCCGATCTCGGCGACGAGGTGTGCGGCTGCAGCGTCGCCGGGTTCGGCCAGCGCCGACCAGACGAGGCGGGCGGCCCGGTCGCGGTCGGCGCAGCCCTCGACCCAGGTGAGCACCCGACGCCCGGCTGCCAGGGTGTCGGCGTCGATGTTCATGCCGCCACCCCCGCCTGGGTGCGCAGCCCGAGCGCCACGCCCACGTCGTCGCGGTCGGGCCGATCGGCCCCCCGCAGATCGGCGAGCGACCAGGCGATGCGCAGGACGCGGTCGTAGCCGCGGACCGTCAGCGACCTGCGGGACAGGGCGGTGTCGATCTCGGCCGTCACGTCACTGCTGAGCCGCAGGTCGCGGCTGCGCAGCACCGGGCCGGGGACGTGGCCGTTGAGGCGGTACCCGTGGGGAGCGAGCCGCATCGCCTGCCGCTGCCGCGCCGCGGCGACGCGCCGTGCCACGGTGGCGCTGTCTTCGGAGTCCGGTGTCCCGGCCCCCACCCGCCGCACTGCGGAGAGTTGCAGTTGCAGGTCGACCCGGTCGAGCAGGGGACCGGCGAGCTTGCCCATGTAGTCGCGTCGCGCCTTGGAGGAGCAGGAGCACTCCAGCGAGCGGGCGTCGGCCTTGCCGCAGGGGCAGGGGTTGGCGGCGAGCACGAGCTGGAAGCGCGCCGGAAACCGGGCCGAGGATCGCTGCCTCGCCACGACGACGTCTCCCGATTCCAGGGGTTGCCGCAGGGCCTGCAGCACCGAGGAGCCGAACTCGGGCGCTTCGTCGAGAAACAGGACGCCACCGTGCGCCTGGGAGATGAGGCCGGGCCGGACGACACCGCTGCCGCCACCGACGATGGCGGTGGTCGAGGCACCGTGGTGCGGCGCGACGAACGGTGGGCGCCTCAGCAGGTGGCCGCCGGCGAGGAGCCCCAGCACCGAGTGGACCGCCGTCACCTCCAACGCGGCCTCGTCGGGCAGGTCGGGGAGCAGCCCGACGAGGCATTCGGCGAGCATCGTCTTGCCCGCACCGGGCGGCCCCACCATGAACAGGTGGTGTCCGCCCGCCGCCGCGACCTCCAGGGCCGACCTCGCCTCGCTCTGCCCCACGACGTCGCGCAGGTCGCGCACCGTGCGCGGGAGCGGCACGACCTCGGACGGCGGATCGATGTCGTCGACCGCGGTGCCCTCGGCCACGGCGCGGTGGCGGTGGACGACCTCCAACAGAGTGCGCGCTCCGACGACCTGGACGCCCCCGACAAGCGCGCCCTCACGCATGTTGGCGTAGGGCACGATGACCGTCTCATAACCGGCGTCCCGCGCGGCGAGCACCAGCGGCAGCACCCCGTTCACCGGCCTTAGCGATCCGTCGAGGCCGAGCTCGCCGAAGTGCACGACATCGTCGACGACCGCGGCGGGGATCGCACCCATGGCCACGAGCACGGCCACGGCGATGCCGAGGTCGAAGTGGCTGCCGACCTTCGGCAGCGACGCCGGAGAGAGGTTGACCGTGATTCTGCGGTTGGGCACCGTGAGGCCGCTGTTGCCGCCCGCTGCCTTGATGCGGTCGGCCGACTGGCGGCAGGCCGTGTCGGCGAGGCCGCCGATGAGGAACGCGGGGAGACCGATGACGATGTCGGCCTCGATGTCGACGACCGTGCCCTCGACCCCGGTCAAGGTGACGCTGCGTGTGCGTCCGAGCCCCATCACGCCACCCCCACGAGGTGGTCGATGACGGCGGGTCCGGTGCGGGGTCGCTCGATGGCGACGACGTCGATCCGCAGGTCGGTGGTGCCGGTGCGCGGGTGCGCCTCGATCCAGCAGCCGGCGAGGCGGCGCAGTCGAGCCGCCTTGGCGGGGGTCACCGCGGCGATGGGGCCGCCGAAGGTGTCGGTGCGGCGGGTCTTCACCTCGCAGACGACGAGGCACGACCCGTCCCGCACGACGAGGTCGATCTCGCCGACCTCGCAGCGCCAGTTGCGGTCCACCACCTCCAGGCCGGACTCGCGGCAGTATCGAGCCGCCAACCGTTCGCCGTATTCACCGAGTGCACGCCGGGCCTGCGTCATGGGCCTCACCTCCGGCGTTCAGACTCCCCGCCGAAGGTGTGCGCCCGAGTGCCCTGTCGAAAGGCCTGTGGACGACCTATCGAGGAAGCGCGACCTGTGGATGGTGCGCGCTCAGAACCCGCCGTCGTCGGGCACCTCGAGGTCGCTCTTGGCGAGCTCTTCGATGTTGACGTCCTTGAACGTCACGACCCGCACGTTCTTGACGAACCGGGCCGGGCGGTAGACGTCCCAGACCCACGCGTCGGACATGCTCACGTCGAAGTACACCTCGCCGGAGTCCGAACGCACCTTCACGTCGACCGCGTTGCAGAGGTAGAACCGTCGCTCCGTCTCGACCACGTGCGTGAACAGCCCCACGACGTCGCGGTACTCGCGATAGAGCTGCAGCTCCATCTCGGTCTCGTACTTCTCGAGATCTTCGGAACTCATGTCAACCTCACCTTCACCGAACCATCATGACGCATCGAGCGGGCCACCCGGGCGTGGAGTCTCCGACCCGGCGAGGGCAGGAGCGTCGAGCTGCAGTCGCCAGGATCGGCGGTGGTGGTCACACGCCCCGAGGCGGGTCAGGGCCGCACGGTGGGTGGGTGCCGCGTAGCCTTTGTTGACGTCCCAGCCGTACTCCGCGTACTCCGGGTGCGCTCGCGCGAGGTCGACCATGTGGGTGTCGCGCTCGACCTTCGCGAGGATGCTCGCGGCGGCGACGCTGGAGCACGCCATGTCGGCCTTGATGCGGGTGCGCACGGTGGGGACGGGCACGGCCGGCCACTGCGGTTCGGGCCGCTGCGTCATCTCGAAGAGGACGTCCTCGGCGGCGGGGCGCGGAGGCGGTGTCAACCAGTCGTGCTTGCCGTCGAGCAGCACCAGATCGGGCT
>JAUNTP010000159.1 GCA_030538585.1 Mobilicoccus sp. | reverse complement strand
CAGCCTCCCGTCGCGCCGCCCCGTGCACATGGGGGCCGGGGGGCTCGCGACCGTGAGGTTCAGGCGCGCCTGCGCCGGCGCAGGCACCGGCGGTGAAGGCGACGCCGTCACCGAGCCGCACGAGGACTCGGCCGCGATGCAGGAAGCCGTCCAGCAGGTCATCACGGCAGGCATCCCCGTCGGCGAGGCGGAGTTCCTCCAGGAGCACGGCGTCGTCGTCACCCATCCCTCCGACGACGACTACCGCGTGTTCTCCACCGTCTGCCCACACCAGAACGGCACCGTCGACGCCGTCGACCAAGGATCGGGCCGCCTCGTCTGCCGCATCCACGGCTCCCAGTTCGACCCCATCACCGGTGAGGTCGTCGTCGGCCCCTCCGCCGAAGGCCTTCTCGCCAAGGACATCGACATCGAACCCGCCACCCCCTCGAGCTGACGCGGACGAGCGGCCCCCGCTGGTCGAGGAGCGAAGCGTCTCGAGACCACCGCGCGCCGACGCGACGCGACAGCGCGAGCCGAAATACGGCCACCACGTCACCGAAGGTGGTCTCGAGACGCTCGCTTCGCTCACTCCTCGACCAACGGGGCTGCGTCGCGGTAGATGGTCTCGAGACGCTCGCTTCGCTCGCTCCTCGACCAACGGGGCTGCGTGACGGACGGTGGTCTCGAGACGCTTCGCTCCTCGACCAACGAGGCCCCTCCGTCAGTCCTCTCCGAGGTAGGCCTTACGGACCGCGTCGCTGGCCAACAGCTCGCGCCCCGTGCCCGACAGGACGATCTTGCCGACCTCGAGCACGTAGCCGACGTCGGCGAGCTTGAGTGCAGCCTGCGCGTTCTGCTCCACCAGCAGGATGGTCGTTCCCGCCTCGCGTAGCTCGGAGATCGTGCTCATGATCTTCTTCATCATGAGCGGCGACAACCCCATCGACGGCTCGTCGAGAAGCAGCAACCGGGGCCGACTCATCATCGCCCGCCCCATCGCGAGCATCTGCTGCTCACCGCCCGAGAACGTTCCCGCAGGCTGCGTGCGACGGTCGCCGAGGATGGGGAACAGAGCGTAGACCTTGTCGAGGTCGCTCGACAGCTCCTTGTCCTTGCGCGAGTACGCCCCGAGCAGCAGGTTCTCCTCGACGCTCATTCGCGGAAAGATGCGCCGCCCTTCAGGGGAGTGCGCCATCCCGCGCGACACGATCTTGTGGGCCGGCACCCCGCCGAGGGAGGAGCCGTCGAACGCGATCGAGCCGGAGCTCTGCCGCAGCAGGCCCGACACGGTGCGCAACGTCGTCGTCTTGCCCGCGCCGTTGGTGCCGATGAGGCACACGATCTGCCCCTGCTCGACGTCGAAGCTGATGCCCTTGACCGCCTTGATCTTGCCGTAGGCGACGACGAGGTCGCGAACTTCCAACAGTGCCATCAGAGCGTCCCGTCCTCGTCGGTCTCGTCGTCGTCGCCGGTACCGATGTACGCCTCGATGACCCGCGGATCGGACTGCACCTCACCCGGCGTGCCCTCGATCAGGGCCTTGCCGCGCACGAGACAGAGCACGCGATTGCACAGCGCGAAGATGAACCGCATGTCGTGCTCGATGACAACCACCGCGAGGCCGGAGTCCCGGATCTTGAAGATGAGGTCGGTCGCCTCCCGCGTCTCCTGCGGGTTCATGCCGGCGGTCGGCTCGTCGAGCAGGATGAGCTTGGGGTCGGTGGCGAGCGCGCGCGCGATCTCCAGGCGGCGCTGGTGGCCGTAGGGCAGGTTGCGGGCCAGGTGCTCCTCGTAGCCGGCCAGCCCGACGTAGGCGAGGAGCTCTTCGGCCCGCGCCCGCGTCTCGGCCTCCTCGCGACGGAACTTCGGCCCGCGCAGGATCGACGTGAGCGGCCCGGAGCTGGTGCGGCAGTACCGGCCGACCATGACGTTCTCGGCTGCGGTCATGTTGGCGAAGAGACGAATGTTCTGAAAGGTGCGGCTCATGCCCGCCTTGACGACGGCCCGCGGCTTCGGCGGCAGCGTCGTGCCCTCGAACGTCACGGTGCCCTCGGTCGGCTTGTACAGGCCCGTGAGGCAGTTGAAGAACGTCGTCTTGCCGGCGCCGTTGGGGCCGATGAGGCCGACGATCTCGCCCGGGAACACGTCGAGGTCGACGTCGTCGACGGCGACGAGACCACCGAAGCGCATGGTCACCCCGCGCGCCGACAGGACGGGTGTTCCGGCCGCCGAGGGGTGGTCGGCCTCGGTGGTGACAGCAGTGCTCACTTCGTCTCCTCGATGTGCACGTCCTGGATCTGTTCGGCGAGTTCCTCGTCGTCCTCGTGGAACTCGAGCTTGCGGCGACCACTCGGAATGAGGCCCTCAGGACGGAACCGCATCATGAGGACGAGCAGCAGCCCGAACAGCAGCAGCCGGTATTCGGAGAAGAACCGCAGCTTCTCGGGCAGCAGTTTGAGGATGACCGCGCCGACGAGGACGCCGCCGACGGTGCCCATGCCGCCGAGGACGACGGCGGCGAGCAGGAACGCCGATTCGAGGAATTGGTAGGCGTCGGGGGTGACCGAGACGTCGTAGTGGGCCTTGACCGTACCGGCCATCCCGGCGAGGAACGCGCCGCCCGCGAACGCGAGAAGCTTGAGCCCGAACACGTTGACGCCCATGGCCTCGGCGGCCTTCTCGTCTTCGCGGATCGCGACCCAGCCGCGTCCGATGCGGCTCGCGTTCATCCGCACGAAGATGAGGATGATGAGCGCCATGAGCACCAGCAGGAGCAGGTAGTAGTTCGTCACTCGGGAGATGTGGAACCCGAACACGTCGTGGCTGGCCCCGAAGTCGAACCCGAACAACTGCAGCTCGGGAATGGCGGGGATGCCGTTGGGGCCGTTGGTGAGGTTGGGCCCGTTCTGGCCGTCCAGGTTGAACATCGACAGGCGGAAGATCTCGCCGAACGCGAGGGTGACGATGGCGAGGTAGTCACCGGAGACCCGCAGCGTGGGCGAGCCGACGATGAGGCCGAGGACCGCCGCGAAGATCGCGCCGATGAGGGCGGTCACGAGGAACGGGGGAGTCCAGTCGATCGTCGCGAACGCCGAGCCCGACAGGATGGCGCCCGTGTAGGCGCCGGCGCCGAGGAAGGCGACGTAGCCGAGGTCGAGCAGACCGGCGAGGCCGACGACGATGTTGAGGCCGATCGCGGTGGCCGCGAAGATGAGCACGTTGGTCGCGATGGACATGTTGGCGTCGGAGCCGTCCTGCGTGAGCGGGAACGCGAACGCCGCCGCGAACGCCGCGAGCATGAGGACCCGACTGTGGCGGGAGGCGAGCAGCCCCAGCCACGTGAACATGCCGGCGCCGCCGAGCACCGCCATGACGACGCCGATGTGGATGATGATCATGACGAATCGGGCGGCGTCGGTGATGCCGAGGACGTAGGCGGCGAGGAAGAGGAAGCCGCTGACGAACACGACGAGGACCAGCACTTCGGCCCATGAGGGCAGAGGAGCGTGCAGGAGGTTCTTGTCGGCGGTCGACTCCCGCAGCATCGACCCCAGGGCGACGAGCGCCGCACCGACGAGCCCGAGCCAGGCGCCCGGTTCGGCGTTGATGAGCCCGCTTGTCTGCACCGTGATGACGATGAGGATCGCCACCATGAACACGACAGAGCCGCCGCCGAGCGCGGCCAGGGCCTTGCCCTCGGTCAGATACGGCTCGAAGCGCGACAGCGCCGGGAGCACGCCGAGAGCCAGCAACACGACGCCACCCACGGCGAGCGACAACAGTCCCCACTGGACGGGTGCCGGGTTGCCGAGATAGGTGAGGTTGCCCAGCACCCGCGGGTCGTAACTCCACGGCAGGAAGGGGGCGACGAGCATGAGCAGGAGCCCGGCGCCGATCATCGGCACGGCCGCGCGCGCGAACCGGCCACCGAAGACGGGCGGGGCGAGGACGGCGTTCATGCGCGATCCACCACCCGGGCGCCCAGCAGACCCTGCGGACGGAACACGAGCACGAGGATGAGCAGGGAGAACGCGACGATGTCCTTCCACGCCGACCCGACGTACATGGCGGCGAAGGACTCGACGATCCCGAGCGTGAGGCCGCCCGCGATGGCGCCCGGCACGTTGCCGATGCCGCCGAGCACAGCGGCGGTGAACGCCTTGAGGCCGGCCATGAAGCCCATGCGGAAGTCGATGTTGCTGTTCTGCAGGCCCTGCGCGACACCGGCCACGGCCGCGAGCAGGGCGCCGAGGGCGAAGGCGATGACGATGATGCGGTCGACATCGATGCCCATGAGGCGGGCGGTGTCAGGATCCTGGGAGACGGCCTGCATGGCCCGACCCGACTTGGTGCGGGTGATGAACCACCACAGGAACAGGCCGCTGACGAGCAGACACCCGATCGTGAACATCGCCGGACGCTGCAGAGCCACCCCGCCGAGCATGATCGGCGGGCCCGTCACCCCTTCGATCGCGGGGAACGGGATGCGCGACTTCGCGTCGGGGAAGCCGGGCACATCGCCGTAGAACAGGCGGATGAACTCCTGCAGGAACACCGAGATGCCGATCGCGGTGATGAGCGGCGCAAGCCGTGGCGCCGACCGGAGTGGTCGGTAGGCCACTCGCTCCATGAGGACCGCGGTGAGGACTGAGGCGGCCATCGCCCCGAGGATCATCAGCGGCAGCACCCACCACGAGGTGATGCCCTTGAACAGCACGACGTACGTCGACAGCGCCCCGAAAGCGCCGATCATGAACACCTCGCCGTGGGCGAAATTGATGAGTTGCACGATGCCGTAGACGACGGTGTACCCGACGGCGATGAGCGCGTACAACGATCCCAAGCTCAAGCCGAGGATCAGCTGCTGCGGGGCAGCAGTGAGGAACTGTCCGAGGGCGTCCACCGGACTCCTTCCGATGAGGAATGGCACGTCCTGGTGCCCGGGGCGGCCCGCCCCGGGCACCAGTGGTGGAGAGGTGTTACTGCAGCTCGCCCGTCTCGGTGGCCACCCACTGGCCGTTCTCGACGGTGTAGACGGTGAGGACGCGGAGCTTGGAGTCGCCGTACTCGTCGAACGACACCTCGCCGGTCACGCCCTCGAAGTCGGCGTTGCCGATGGCGTCGATGGTCTGCTGACGCGCACCCTCCGCGCTCTCCGCGTCGGCGAGGGAGGTCTTGAGACCCTCGATGATCGCGTTGGCCGCGTCGTAGGCGTACGCCCCGTACGCACCGGGCTCCTGGGCGTAGCCCTCGGCGGCGTAGCCGTCGGTGAACTCCTTGCCCTTCTCGAGGGACTCCAGCGGCGCACCGACCGAGGTCGTCATGTCACCGTCGGCGGTCGCACCCGCGAGCTCGATGTACGTGGGGTTGAACAAGCCGTCGCCGCCGACGACCGGCACGCTGAGGCCGCTCGCCTTGAGCTGCTGAGACAGCGGGCCACCCTGCGGGTACTCACCGCCGTAGTAGACCGCCTGAGCGTTCTTGCCCGACAGGGCCGACAGGACGTTCTGGTAGTTGGAGTCGTCGGGGTTGATCGTCTCCGAGGCGACGACCGTGCCGCCCTTGGCCGTGAACTCCTTGGTGAACGCGTCGACGAGGCCCTGACCGTAGGTCTTCTTGTCGTGGACCGTGGCGACGTTCGTGATGCCCTTCTCGAGGAGGTACTGCGCGGCGAACGGGCCCTGCACGTCGTCGGTGGTGCACGTGCGGAAGTAGTTCGGGTAGGCCCGCTCGGGGGAGTCGGCGAAGTTCGCGCCACGCGTCAGGGTGGGGCTCGTGTTGGCGGGGGAGACCATCGCGATGTTCGCCGAGGCGAGCACCGGCTGCACGTTCTGCGCCGTGCTGGAGTTGAGGGTGCCCACGACGCCGACGACGTTCGCGTCGCTCGCGAGGGCCGTCGCGGCGTTCTTCGCCGTCTCGGGCTTGGCCTCGTCGTCCTTGGCCGACACCTGCAGGGTCCAGCCCGGGATCGCGCCCGACTCGTTGGCCTGCTTGACCGCCAGCTCGACGGAGTGCTGGATACCCAGGCCCATCGCGGAGAGGTCGCCCGAGAGCGGGGCGATGACCCCGATGGTGGCGACCTTGTCGCCGCCGTTGCCGCCCGCGGTGCCGCCGTCGGTGGCCGGCTGCTCGTCGCGTGAGCCACACGCGGACAGCGCCACGGAGGCGACCAGGGCAGAGACGGCGAGCTTGATGACAGTGCGCTGTGACACACGTGCCTCCCAGTGAAGATGTCCGCGGGAGGTCCGGGATGGGTCCCTGCGGGCCGCAAATGCGGGTGAGCCGAAATGTAGGGTCGGGCGCTTCTCGCTGCACAGATCAACCCCGACGTCGTGACTGATTCGTGATGCGCCATGCCCCCGATTGACCGTTCAGCCTGGTATTGAGCCGGTGGGCGCGGCCGTCTCAGCTGGGCTTCAGGGTGCCGGAGGCGTCGTGGAGCCGCGTCGACGGCACCCGTCGGGTGCATCCGCGCAGTTCACCGGCGGTGTCAACGGCGGTGACATGACTGTCGGTGCCCGCCTCTACAGTGACGAACGTGGCCGACCCCTCGACGTACCGACCCCGACCCGGCGAAATCCCCACCGAGCCGGGCGTTTACCGCTTCCTCGACCGCGAGGGGCGGGTCATCTACGTCGGCAAGGCCAAGTCGCTGCGGCCCCGCCTCTCCTCCTACTTCCAGGATGTCGCCGGCCTGCATCCTCGGACGCGGTCGATGGTCTTCTCCGGGGCGCGGGTCGAGTGGACCGTCGTCGCCAACGAGATCGAGGCCCTGCAGCTCGAATACAGCTGGATCAAGGAGTTCGACCCGCGCTTCAACGTCAAGTACCGCGACGACAAGTCCTACCCCTATCTCGCGGTCACCATGGGGGAGACCTACCCGCGGGCGCAGGTGATGCGCGGCCGCAAACGCCGCGACACCCGCTACTTCGGCCCCTACACACACGCGTGGGCCATTCGGGAGACCCTCGACCTGCTGCTGCGCGTCTTCCCGCTGCGCACGTGCAGTAAGGGCGTGTTCAAGCGGGCGGGCCAGGTGGGGCGCCCCTGCCTGCTCGGCTACATCGACAAGTGCAGTGCCCCCTGCGTGGGCCGGGTCGACGAGGCCGAGCACCGGGCCATCGCCGAGGACTTCTGCGACTTCATGACCGGCAACACCGGCCGCTTCGTCGCCCGCATCGAGAAGGACATGCGCGCCGCCGCGGCCGAGCTCGACTTCGAGCGCGCCGCCCGTCTGCGCGACGACCTGGGCGCTCTGCGCAAGGCCCTCGAACGGTCGGCCGTCGTGCTGCCCGACGCCACGGACGCCGACGTGTTCGCCCTCGTCGGAGACGAACTGGAGGCCTCGGTGCAGGCGTTCCACGTCCGCGGCGGCCGCATTCGCGGTCAGCGCGGCTGGATCCTCGAGCGGTCCCAAGGGCTGGATGACACCGACGACGCGTTGCTCGAACAACTCCTCGCGCAGGTGTACGGCGACGACACCGAGGCGGTGCCCCGCGAGGTGCTCGTGTCGGTGGCGCCGCGGGAGGCGCACACCCTGGCGGCGTGGTTGTCCGACCAGCGCGGTTCCAACGTCGACGTGCGTGTGCCGCAGCGGGGTGACAAGCGGGCCCTCATGGAGACCGTGGCGCGCAACGCGACGCAGGCCTTGGCGCGGCACAAGGTCGCGCGGGCAGGCGACCTCACCGCCCGCAGCAAAGCCCTCGAAGAGTTGCAGGAGTTCCTCGACCTCGAAGACGCGCCGCTGCGCATCGAGTGTTTCGACGTCTCACACGTGCAGGGCACCAACGTCGTCGCCTCGATGGTCGTCTTCGAGGACGGGTTGCCGCGCAAGAGCGAGTACCGCCGGTTCATCGTCCGCGGTGAAGGTCTCGGGGCCGACGGTGTGGGCGGGGTCGACGGCGCTGCCGACGACGGCGAGGGCGCCACGACCCAGATGCACGACGCCCTCGCCATGGCCGAGGTGCTGCGCCGCCGATTCC
>JAUNTP010000158.1 GCA_030538585.1 Mobilicoccus sp. | reverse complement strand
GACGTCGCTCCGCTCCTCCTCGACCAACGGGGGGCGGCGCCGGTTGGGTGCGGGCCTTGGGGGGTCAGGCTTCGCTGTCGAAGAGGCTCGTGACGGAGCCGTCCTCGAAGACCTCGTGGATGGCCTGGCTGATCAATGGAGCGATGGAGAGCACCGTGAGGGAGTCGAACTTCGACTCCTCCGGGATGGGGAGGGTGTTGGTGACGATGACCTCACGCGCCGACGACGCCTGAAGGCGCTCCACCGCCGGGCCACTGAAGATCGGGTGGGTGGCGGCGATGACGACGGCCTTCGCCCCCTCGGCCATGAGCGCATCCGCCGCCTGGCAGATGGTGCCGCCGGAGTCGATCATGTCGTCGACCAGGATGCAGCACTTGCCTTCGACCTCACCGACGACCCTGTTGGCCTTGCTCTGGTTCGGCGCGTTGATGTCGCGGGTCTTGTGGATGAACGCCAGCGGCGCGTCGTTCAACCGCTTGCTCCACTGCTCGGCGACCTTGATGCGCCCGGCGTCGGGCGAGACGATCGCGAGGTTCTCATTGCCGTACTTCTCCGCGACGTAGTCGGTGAGGATCGGCAACGCCTGCAGGTGGTCGACGGGCCCGTCGAAGAACCCCTGGATCTGCGCGGTGTGGAGGTCGACGCAAATGAGCCGGTCGGCGCCCGCCGCCTTGAACAGGTCGGACATCAGGCGCGCCGAGATCGGTTCGCGCCCGCGGTGCTTCTTGTCCTGACGGGCGTAGCCGTAGAACGGGCACACCACCGTGATGCGCTTGGCCGAGGCCCGCTTGAGGGCGTCGACCATGATGAGGTGCTCCATGATCCACTCGTTGATCGGCGCCGTGTGGCTCTGCACCACGAAGGCGTCCGAGCCGCGCACCGACTCCTCGAAGCGGACGTAGATCTCGCTGTTGGCGAACTCGTACGCCGTCGTCGGCACGAGACGGATGCCCAGACCGGCCGCGATCTCCTCGGCGAGCGCGGGGTGGGCCCGGCCCGTCAGGACCATGAGGTTCTTCTCGGTGGTGCGCTTGATGCCGGTCACTGCTGCGGCTCCTCTTGCCCGGTCTGGTCGGAGTCGAGCGCGTCCACCTCGGTGAACGCCTCGACGCGCTCCCCCGGGGCCACGGTGGCACCGGGTCGCAGGTACACGTAGGGGCCCACCTGCGCGTCGGCGCCGACGGCGGCGAGCACGGCGTGGGTGCGGACGATCGACGCGCCGTCGCCCACCTCGACGTCGGTGAGCGTCACCTCCGGGCCGATCTCGACATTCGCTCCGATGCTGGAGGCGCCGAGCACCTGGGTGCCGGGCAGGAGGCGGCAGTCGCGGCCGAATGTGACGTCGGCGTCGATCCACGTCGAGCCGGGCTCGACGACGGTCACGCCCTCGCGCATCCACGCCTCGACGTTGCGGCGGTTCATCTCGGCGCCCATGCGGGCGAGCTGCACGCGGTCGTTGACGCCCTCGGTCTGCCACAGGTCGTCGCAGACGTACGCGGCGACGCGGCGCCCCTGGGATCGGGCGATGGCGAGCACGTCGGTGAGGTACTTCTCGCCCTGGGCGTTGTCGGTGCCGACCTGCGCCAGGGCCTCCTTGAGCAGGCGTCCGTCGAACGCGTAGATGCCCGAGTTGATCTCGCGGATCTGCTGCTGGTCGGGCGTCGCGTCCTTCTGCTCGACGATGCCGGCGACCTCGCCCGCGTCGTCGCGCAGGATGCGGCCGTACCCGGTGGGGTCCTCGACGTCGGCGGTCATGACGGTGACGCCGTTGCCGCTGCTCTCGTGCTCCTCGCAGATGGCGCGCAGTGTGTCGCCGGTGAGCAGGGGCACGTCGCCGTAGGTGACGAGCACCGTGCCGGTGAGGTCGGCGGGCAGCACCTCCAGGCCGCATTCGGCGGCGCGACCGGTGCCGGGCACCTCGTCCTGGTCGGCGATGACGGTGCCGCTGAACATCTCCTCGACGTGGGCGGCCACCAGGTCGCGCTGGTGACGGACGACGACCGCGAGGTGGACCGGTTCACAGGCGCGGGCCGCGACGAGCGCGTGCCCGAGCAGGGAGCGCCCACAGATGTGATGGAGCACCTTGGGCAGATCGGATTTCATGCGGGTCCCCGCGCCTGCGGCGAGGACGACGACGGCGGCCGGTCGGGTCGGGCTCACGCACTGCTCCCACTCTTCGTGCTCCTCGCCGCGGGAATCCCCGAGGCCACGGTCATGCTACCGGCGGGGTCGGCGCTCCCACGGCTCACCTGGCGGTGTCATTGGTGAACGCCTGCAACTCTTGAGGTTCGAGGATGCGGGAGATGAGGTAGCCGGTCACGACGCCCCAGAACGCGCCGCCGATGTTGAAGACCGTGAGGTCGGCGACGGTGACGAGGAACGCGACGAGGGCACCGAGGGACACCTGACCGCAGAACGCGGTGCAGAACGCGCCCTGCAGCGCCTTGAGCATGGCGACGCCGCCGAGGACGGCGATCCACGCGGGGGGCATGGCGAGCATGAACGTCGTCAACGTGGGGGCGAGAACCCCGACGATCATGGCGAAGAGCCCGCACGCGACCGCGGCGGTGTACTGGCGTTCGCGGTCGCCGGAGGCGGTGAGGATGGCGTTGGTCGGCCCCGTCAGGCAGGAGGAGACCGCGCCGAGCGCGGCGGCGGGGAACGACATGAGCCCGCACAGGACGGTGGCGGTATTGACGGGCACCTCGTGGCCGGCGCCGCGCAGCACCGCGGTGCCCTGGCCGTTCTGGACGACGATGACGGTGATGGCGAGCGGCAGGACGAGCTCGGTGAGGGCGGCGAGGGAGAAGGTCGGCATCTGCAGCACCGGGCTCGCGAGGCCGAAGGTGATGGGCGCGTGCAGCCCCTCGGTGAGCAGGACGGCGACGACGCCGACGATGAGCGCCCCGAGCACGGGCGGCAGGAGGCGGGAGAACGCGCTGGGGATGCTGAGCAGCACGAACACGATGACCATGGGCAGCGCCACGAACGGCGCGGCCTGCATCGAATCGACGAGGCCCAGACCGAAGCGCAGGAACACCCCGGCGACCATGGCCATGACGATCGGCATCGGCAGCATCCGCATGACGCGCCCGACCCACCCCGACAGGCCCAGCACGAGGATCAGCGCGGCGGTGACGATGAACGCGCCCAGCACGTCGCTCCACGGCAGGTGCGACAGCGACTTGCCGACGACGACCGTGCCGGGGATCGTCCAGAAGAAGCCGAGAGGGGCGCGGAAGGCCAGGCTCGCGGCGACGGTGAGCAGCCCGTTGAGGAAGAACACGGCGAACACCCACGAGCTGAGTTGCGCCGGTGACAGATCCCCGGCAGAGCCGCTGGCGAGGATGACGGCGAGCGGGCCGGTCGCCGAGAAGATGACGCCGATGAGCCCGTTGGCGACGTAGGTGCCGCCGACGTCGCGCCGCAGGGTGCGCAGGCCCGCGGGCCGCACCCGCGGCCGCTCCAGGTGCCCGAGCGTGGGCATCGTCGTCGTCATCGGTCCTCCTTGGTGCGCCCGGCGGCGACGAGTTCGACCACGGTCGCCTCCTGCGGGTGAGTTCGCCGATACCGGCAGCGCGGCTGCGTTCGATACCGGAGGCCTTCAGTTCGCGGTCGCAGCGCTCGATGTAGGTGCGCACCCCGAGGCGGCCGAACGCCTCGCGGGCAACTCACCCCTGTCCTCGTTCACGACGATCGAGATCATGCCGCTCGATACGATCCCCGAGCGATCTCCGCGCGTGGAGCTGCGCCTGTGGCTCCCCGGGTAGGAATTGAACCTACGTCGCTTGTCCTGATTCAAAGTCAGGCGGGCCCTACCAACAGACCAACCGGGGAACGCGCCGCCGCGGCGGCACCCCACCAGGGTAGTCGAACGGCGTGCGCGCTCGCCCAGGCCCTGGCGCTCGCCGCTCACCCCGGCGGCGGCCGCCGACCCTCACTCTTCGAAAGTCTCGACGTCGACCTACCCGCCTGACCGCAGCGACCGCCATGCCACGCACCGACCCGCCGAACGGATGGCGCCTCCGCACGGCAGAATGGGGGTACGCACTGAGAGAACAGGTGGGCAGGCACGATGTCGGCGAAAAGCGGTCCCCGCACGCGAATGACAGGCAAGGAGCGCCGTGAGCAGCTCCTCGCCATCGGGCGCACCCTGTTCGCCGAACGCGGCTTCGAGGCAACCACGGTCGAGGAGATCGCCTCGCGCGCCGGCGTGTCCAAGCCGGTGGTGTACGAGCACTTCGGCGGCAAGGAGGGCCTGTACGCGGTCGTCGTCGACCGGGAGATCCGGGCGCTGCTCGACTCCATCACCGGTGCCCTCACCGACGGCCGCCACCCGCGCACCCTCCTGGAGAACGCCGCGCTGGCGCTGCTCGACTACGTGGAGAACTCCAGCGAGGGGTTCCGCATCCTCGTGCGCGACTCTCCCACCGGCCAGTCGACGGGGTCGTTCGCGTCCCTCATCAGCGACGTCGCCTCCCAGGTCGAGTACATCCTCGCCGACCAGTTCAAGGCGCGCCGGCTCGACCCCAAGACGGCACCGATGTACGCGCAGATGCTCGTCGGCATGGTCGCCCTCACCGGCCAGTGGTGGCTCGACTCCCCCAAGTTCAAGAAGGAGGAGGTGGCCTCGCATCTGGTCAACCTCGCCTGGAACGGGCTGACGGGCCTCGACCGGAAACCGTCACTGGGCGCCACGCCCTGAGGCGGCGCGGCGGGATTCCGCCGTTCGTCGCATCCGCTCGCCGTTCCTCGCGCCTGCGGAACCTGTCGGCGCAGATTCCTGGCTGACCGCCTCACGTGCCCGAGGGGCCCTTCGGCTGACGCGGCGTCAAGCAGCATCCTGTGGGTGAGAGGTGCTACCCGGATTCACATCACCCGGGGGCAGCAATGAGGCCGCCACGCACCGGAATCGAAGGGATATGGATGTGAGCGGATCGACCGTGGGAGGTCACCGGCCAGAGGAGCCGGGCG
Organism: Mobilicoccus sp.; assembly: GCA_030538585.1. Taxonomy (GTDB): domain Bacteria; phylum Actinomycetota; class Actinomycetes; order Actinomycetales; family Dermatophilaceae; genus Mobilicoccus. The sequence continues at coordinate 3,054 of JAUNTP010000158.1, read as the reverse complement.
TGGGCAGCGGCGTGCAGACGGAGGCCGCTCCCGTCAAGAAGACCTCCCTCAAGCGCGTGGCTGCGGCCTCCTCGATCGGTACGACGATCGAGTTCTACGACTTCTTCATCTTCGGAACGGCCGCCGCGCTGGTGTTCCCGTTCCTGTTCTTCCCCGACTCGGACCCCGCGACGGCCACGCTGCAGTCGTTCGCCACGTTCGCGGTGGCGTTCTTCGCCCGCCCGGTCGGCTCCATCATCTTCGGTCACTACGGTGACCGCATCGGCCGCAAGAAGACGCTGGTCTGGACGCTCATCATCATGGGTGTCGCCACCGTCGGGATCGGCCTGCTCCCCGGCTACTCCACGGGCGCCTTCGGGTTCTTCGAGAACGGCATCGGCGTCTGGGCGCCGACCCTCCTGGTGTTGGCTCGCTTCTTCCAGGGCTTCGCGGTCGGTGGCGAGTGGGCCGGCGCGACGCTGCTCACTGCCGAGTACGCCCCCCAGGGCAAGCGCGGCATGATGGCGATGTGGCCGCAGCTCGGCCCGGCGTTTGCGTTCTTCCTCTCCTCGATGACGTTCCTCATCTTCACCCGCGGTGACAACACCGACCCCGAGAGCTTCTTCATGACGATCGGGTGGCGCATCCCGTTCCTGCTGTCGGCGGTGCTCGTGCTCGTCGGCCTGTGGATCCGCCTCGCGGTCGAGGAGACCCCGGTCTTCAAGGAGACCTCCAAGAACATCGAGGCCGCCCCGGTCAAGAAGCTGCCCTTCCTGGACGCCATGCGCGACCAGTGGAAGGAGATCCTCATCGCCGGTGGCGCGCTCGCCTCGCTGTTCTCGCTCTTCTACATGGGCACGTCGTTCCTCACCAGCTACGCCACCCGTCAGCTCGGCTACTCCATGCAGTTCGTGCTCTCGATGGGCATGGTCGCCGCCGTCCTCTTCGGCATCTCGATCGCGGCGTCGGCCATGATCTCCGACCGCATCGGGCGCCGTGCCGTCATCATGACGTCGTGCTCGGTGGCCGTCGTGTGGACCTTGGCGCTGTTCCCGATGCTCAACTCGGGCAGCACACTGCTCTACGTGATCGGCCTGTTCGGCACGCTGGTCATCTTCGGTATCGCCTACGGCCCCGCCGGTGCCGCGCTTCCGGAGATGTTCAAGGCCCGTTACCGCTACACCGGCGCCGGTCTCGGCTACAACCTCGCGGGCGTGTTCGGTGGGGCCATCCCGCCCCTGCTGGCTGCGGAGTTCGTGCGTCAGGGCCAGAGCCTCAACGTCGGCATCATGCTCTCGATCCTGTCGTTCATCTCGGTCATCTGCTGCTTCCTGATGATCGAGTCGAAGGACCACGACATCGACGCGGGAGTCAAGGCGCGCGACTGATCGTCCCTGCACGCGTTGGGGCCCGGCATCACGCCGGGCCCCTTCGTCCGTGTCGCGCCTGGTGCGGCCGGGTCGCGGAGCGCGCACGTCGTAGGCTTGGGCCTCATGGGCGAGGACGCAGGCACCGACGAGGTCGATCGCATCGTCGCCGCGTGGACCCGAGAGCTCCCTGACCTCGACACCGAGCCCCTGCAGGTGCTCTCGCGCGTCACCCGCCTCGCCCGCCACCTGGAGCGGGCCCGCGCCGACGCCTTCGGCGCCCACGCCCTCGACGGGTGGGAGTTCGACGTCCTCTCCGCACTCCGCCGCGCCGGGGACCCCTACGAGCTCTCGCCCGGAGCCCTCGTCCAGCAGACCCTCTCCACCAGCGGCACGATGACCAACCGCATCGACCGCCTCACCGCACGCGGGTTCGTCGAACGACGCCCCGACCCGCAGGACGGGCGCAGCGTCAAGGTGCGGCTACTCGGGCAGGGGATCACTGCGGTCGACGGCGCCATCGCAACGCTCGTCGCCCGCGAACGCGAGATGCTCGCCCACCTCGACGATGACGACCTGGCCGCCCTCGCAGCATCCCTGCGCCACCTTCTCCTCCCCCTCGACCGCTGAGTCGGCGCGCGGCGGTCAGTCGGAGGGAGTGGTCGGTTCCTCGCCCTGTCGGCGTCCCGCTCGATCGGCGCGCACCACCGTGACACCGGCCGCCACGATCGCCACTGTCGCGACGACCTCGATCAGGCCGATGGCGTCACCCAGCAGGATGACGCCGGAGAGCGTCGCGAGGATCGGGTAGCTGCCGAGCAGCGAGGCGTACAACGGCGCCGACAAGCGCCGCAGCGAGAACGTGTCCAGCGCGTACGGGATGGCCGAGGAGAGCAACCCCACCAGAGCCGCGAGCCCGATGACCTGCCACGTGACCTCGCTCCACACGATGCCTGGCAGGGCGAACGGCAACACCAGCGTGACGGACGTCGCCGCAGCGATCGCCGAGCCAGTGAACCCCGGCAGGCGCTTACCGACCGCCTGGTTCGCGTGAATGTAGGCCGCCCACGCCACCGCCGCCGCCAACGCGAACAGGATGCCCGTGGTGTCGGCGGTGCCCGTCGGCCGCGCCAAACCGATGACGCCGAGAGCCGTGACGAGGCTGCACAGTGCCGCCAACCTCGTCCGGAACCCCAGAACGGCCACCGCGATCGGGCCGAGGAACTCCAGCGTCACGGCCGTCCCGAGCGGGATACGGGCGATGGCCAGGTAGAACGTCAGGTTCATGCACGCCAGCGCCGCCCCGAACCCCATCGAGAGAAGCACCTGCCGCCCCGTGGGACGCACCGGCCGTGCCAGCGCCAACGAGCCGTGGGTGATGAGCATGACGACCTGCCGAGCGAGCGTCACCCCGGCCGGGCCCAACACGCTGAACAGCGTCGTCGCCATCGCCGTCCCGACGTACATGATGGCGCCCGCACCGAGCATCGCCGTGATACCCGACGCGCTCCCGGAGTCCTGTCGATCAGTCATCGCCGAGCAGGCTAACGCGCCGACACCGAAGGAGCCGCTCTACGGTCAGCACCCGAACACCGCAAGATCACGTCCACCCCCCGTTGGTCGAGGAGGAGCGCAGCGACGTCTCGAGACCATCCCCCCTGACGCAGTAGCGCGAAACCCGTTGGTCGAGGAGCGCAGCGACGTCTCA
>JAUNTP010000157.1 GCA_030538585.1 Mobilicoccus sp. | reverse complement strand
GCCCCCGTTGGTTGACGCGCAAGCGAAGCGACGCCCCCCGCCGCCCCCGTTGGTTGAGGAGCGAGCGAAGCGAGTGTCTCGAAACCACCTCGGCTCGCGCAGTCACGTGGGCGGTGGTCTCGAGACGCTTCGCTCCTCGACCAACGGCGGTGGCTAGGTCACGGGTGGTGGTCGGGACTCGTACGTGTGCCCGGTGGGCGTGGTGGTCGTGACGAGGTGGGCGCGCCGGCCGAGTGGGCCCGTGGTGGTGGGGTCGGCGCGCCAGCCGGGGGCTTCTTTGGCGAGGTTGCAGGCCTGGCACAGGCCTTGAGCGTTGTCCCACGTTTCGTGACCGCCGTCGGCGGCGCGGATGACGTGATCGATCTGCCGGATGGGTGCCCCACACCACGGGGTGCGGCAGTACCGATCACGGGCCACGATCGCCGCCCTCAAGGCCGCCGGGAAGACGCGGCGGGTGGTGTCGATGTTCTGCACGCTGCCATCGGGTGCGGTGAACAACCTTCGCCAGAACACCTTCTGCTCGCCAGCACTGCCGGGGTCGCGCTCCCGGCCGCGGATGACGTCCCCATATACTATCGGCAGTGTGTTCGATCGTGAGCGCTTTCGGCTGTCTTTTCACATGGCGAGACAAAGGGGTGTGGGCGAGCGGCAGTCGCACAGGTCTCACCTCTGCGGGGAGAGCGCCGAGCGAGCGGTTGGCTCGAAAGGGTGGCTCGTCGACGGTGTCCTCACGCTTTCGCGTCGATGAGTAAGCCCTTGTCGAACATGCCGGTCAGGGCTGAGGGCAGGAGGCGTCGGGCGGTGAGCAGCATCCCGAGCCCGGTTCCGCCGCGAAGGGAGTCGAGCAGGTCACGGGGGGTCATCCGCAGAAGGCGGCTGAGGCGGCCCAGCCCCTCGCGCTGGACGGGGGTGATGTTGTCCGACAGCAACCCCGATGTGAGCTCGGGGTTCTCGAAGCGGGAGTTGCCGCGGGGTAGCGGCGCCTCGGTCGGGGTGACGCGTGACGGCGGCCGCGGTCCGTGAGTCGGGGAGACGGACGACGTGGACGTCGTCGTGCCCATGGCACGCGACGAATCCGGACCCTCCACCCCAGCGACGCTCACGCCTCCTCATCGGCGGGCGGCGCCCGATCCTCACCTCGACGAGACAACTTCTCGAAGGGTGTGCCGGCAGTTCAGGCGAGGCTGAGGAACAGCTTCTCCATTGACTTGAGGTTGGCTTCGCGGTCGGGGTTGTCCTGCTGAAGGCACTGTTGCAGCCCGGTGGTGATGATCGTGAAACCGGCGCGGTCGAGGGCGCTGCTGCACGCGGAGAGCTGCGTGATGACGTCCTTACAGTCGCGACCCTCCTCGATCATGCGGATGACGGCGCCGAGTTGACCGTGGGCGCGGCGCAGTCGCTTGAGGGCGGGGTCGAGATCGGCGGGATCGAGGTGCACGGGCATGCCTCCGGTGAGTGCGCTGGTCGCGGTGTTCGAATCTACCCCAGGGGGTATCAAGGGGGCGAGGTTCGGAGTCACTGTCACCGCCCGTTGTGCCACACCGAACGCGACGCGTGGCGGCCCCGGAACGATGCAGCGTTCCGGGGCCGTCTGTCCGCACGCACCACCATGGACGATCGGGTTGAACCGGCGGTGAACGGAGCCTTGTGTTCCGCCATGAACGTCCCGCCGTCGACCTGCGCCGGATCGGCCGCGGGCCTCAGGGGCTCGTTGACAACGAGGACAGGCTCGTCGGCACGGTGCCGGTGGCGGCGCCGAGTCCGGTGCGCGCGCCATCGCGGTAGAGGGTGTGGATGCCGCCCGCGGGGACCGCGTAGATCTCGTGCCAGATGCCCACGGCGCCGGGGTGGCGGCGGGCGGTCGCGTTGAAGGCGCGCCACGCGGGAACGTGCGCGTGGTCGGCGCTGCGGGAGTAGGCGAGCAGGTGCTCCAGGGTGCGCCAGTACTGCACCACCCATGGGCCGCGCCGGCCCATCAAAGTGTCGGCGCCGAGGAAGCCGAGGTCGGGGGCCTCACCCCGGGCGGCGGCCGCCTTGTTGCGTTCGAGTTCGGCGATCATGCGGGGCATGGCAGTGAAGGCCGGGCCCCAGAGGTCGGGACGGAGTGGACGACGGATGGTCATGCCGATGTGAAAGACGACGACATCGCCCTCGTGGGCGTGCTGCAGTGTCATGGCAACTCCCTAAATGGACAGTGGCACTCTCCATTAATGGGTAGTGCTACTCTCCGTGTCAAGGGGGTCTCGGGATGAGGATGTCGGAGCTGTCGTCGCGCACGCAGGTGCCGGTCGCCACACTCAAGTTCTACCTGCGCGAAGGACTCGTGCCCGCCGGGGTCGCGACCTCACCGAACCAGGCGCAGTACGACGAGACGCACGTCGAACGAGTGCGCCTCATCAAGGCCCTCACCGACGTCGGAGGGCTCGACCTCAAGGCCGTGGCCCGCGTGCTCGACGTCATCGAGGCGCCCGACGTCGAGCGACTCGGGGTGCTGGGCGCGGCGCAACGCTCCATGCACTCCGCCGAACTCGTCGAGTTGCCGGAGGAGATCGACCGGCCCGCCCCTGACACGCGGGCACGGCGGTGGGTGCTGGATCGGGGCTGGCAGGTTCACCTGCACGACCCGCTCCTCGACGACCTCGACCGGGCCTGGGACGCCTGCGACGCGGCTGACCTCGGTGTGGACGACACCCAGGTCGACGGCTACGCCGACGCCGTGGAACGGATCGCGGCGATCGACATCGACACCGTGCCGGCGGACCCGGCCGGGGCGGTGCGTCACGTCGTCCTCGGCACCGTCCTCATCGACCCGGTACTGCTGACCCTGCGCCGCCTGGCCCACCAGCACCTCTCGGTGACCGCCGCACCCGAAGACTGAGCGAGCGTAGCGAACCGCGTCCGGTCGATAGGAAGTGGAGCGAAGCCCTCCCGTTGGTCGAGGAGGAGCGCCAGCGACGTCTCGAGACCATCGCCCACGTGATCGCACAAGGCCAGGTGGTTGTGAGACGTCGCTAGCGCTGCTCGACCAACGGGTGGGGGCTACTCGACCGGGGTCTGGTCGGCCAACACCGTGCTGTCGATGAGGACGAGGTCGAACGTCGGATCCTCATCGGTGGCGCCGTCGTACTCGAGCTGGAAGTAGCCGTCCTCGACAGGCACGGTGTGGGCGGTGCCGTTCACCGTGATCGTCACCGACGCCACCTCGGCGCCGGCTCGGCCGCTGATCATCGACACCTGCGATCCGTCCTCCGAGACGCCACCACCGGAGCCCAGATCACCGATCTGACGCGGATTGAGTGGCGCCTTCTCCTGACCGACGGTGACCCCTTCGAGGGTGGTGCCGTCACGCAGGGTGACGTCGTAGGTGAGCTCGGGGCCGCGGTCCCACGGGGACACCTCGGCGCGGTCCGGCCACCAGGCGACCATCCAGCCGTTGCTCACCGTCGCCTCGACGCTCGCGGCGTCGGCGTGCACCCGCACGCCCGTGACGTCGGAGCCGACGCGGGCCGTGATAAACCGGTAGCCCCCCTCCGGGCCACCGGAGTACCCGGCACCGTTGTCCTCGATCTCCTCGGGGGCGAGCGGCGCGAGCGGCGGACTGTCGCGGGTAGCAAGGCCGCCGGTCGCTCCCTCGAACCGGCCAGGGCGGGCGGTGTCGAAGAAGCACTGCCGGGTGCTGCCGTCGTCGGCAGCCATCGCGAGGAACCCGAAGTCGCCGCGGCGCTCGGCGGCGACCGTGCGGAAGTCCTCGGGCGATGCGGTCGGGCTCGTGGAAGAGCCGTCGTCGAGACGGCCGTGGGACTCGGCGGCGGAGTCGCGACACATGTGTTCGGCACTCGCGAGCGTGTCGGCGTCGACCGGTTCCGGCTGGGCCGTCCAGGACGCGTAGGCGGCCTCGCCGCCGCCCGGGCCGCCCCAGATGACGATGCCGCCCACCAGGGCTGCGGCGGCCGCGGCAGGCAAAACCCAGCGGGTGCCCCTGCGTCGGTCTCGTCGCCCGCGGACGTCGTCGAGTGAGACGGTGTCGTCGCTGGTCAGGGTCGCGAGCAGGGCGGCCTTGCGGGCGCGCTGGTCGTCGGTGAGGTGGGTGGGGGCGGCGTCGAGGCGCCGCAGCGTGGGGTCGAGATCGGTGCTCATCGTGTCTCCTCGTACAACGGCCGGATGGAGCCGGCGCGGGAGTCGACGTCGAGGTCGTGCCTGAGCGCGGAGCGGGCGCGGGCGAGCCTGACGCGGTAGGCCGCGGCGGAGATGGAGAGGACCCGCCCCGCTCGCGCGGAGTCGAGGCCCTCGAAGACGGCGAGGGAGAGAACGTCCTGCTGGTCGTCGCTGAGACGCGACCAGGCACGAGCCAGGTCGGCCCGTGAGATGGCGAGGTCGGCGCCGTCCTCACTGACGGCCCCACCCTCGATCGACGCGAGTCGCACTCCGAGCGCGGTGCGTCGTCGGCGGGATCGGGCGTCGTTGAGCAGGCACCCACGGGCGATGCCGAACACCCACGCGCGGGCGTCGTCCAGCTCCCTCGGCAGGTCTCGCCGTCGTCGCCAGGCGGTCGTCATCGCCTCGGCGACGACGTCTTCGGCGCCCGCGCCATCGGGGTGCAAGCGCCGCGTCACATACCGCAGCACGTCGTCGTACACGACGTCGTAGAGGGCGGTGAACACCGCCGCGGTTTCTTCGCTCACACCTCCTCCTGTCCACCCACTCCCGCAGTGCAACACGGAGCCGCACAGCGCGTGTATCGGCTTCGACCCAGGGGGGTGGCGAGATGGTGCGAGCGATGGAGTGGATTGGGTCGTGATCACGACCACTTTCGCGCCGTCGGTCACGCCATCGTGCTCCCCATTCTCCAACGCCCCGGCCGGGGCGCGCCTCAAGCGGGGGCCAGGAGGGAGAGGACCTCGACGACGCCCTCGCCGTAGCGGGCATCCATCTCGCGCTGGAGGGTGCCGTCGTCGGCGGTGACGCTGATCTCGACCCGCTGCAGTCCCGGGCTCGACGAGTGGAGACCGGGGATCTCGTCCCGGAGCTCCTCGACGATCCGCTCCAGCTCGGTGCGCGATCGCTCGGCGCGGCTGACACACATCGGCCCGTCATAGATCTCGCGGAGTTCTCGTTCGACCTGCGCCGGGTCGCTCGTCACGCTGATGTTGGCGACGTAGGCGCCCGGCGTGCCGTCGACCCAGAAGAGGCCGAGATCGGGCCGGCGTTCTGCCACGGCCGCCAAACGCTGCACCGCGTCGTCGTCGGTAGGGCCGTCGGCGAACCACCCTTCCGCCGGGGCAGGACAGGGCGTCGAAAAGTCCCTCGTCGGCGGTGTCGGACGAGGGGCGCCGGCTGGGGCGGTCGGAGCGACGTCGACCGGGGTGACGGTCCGGGCTGCCTCGTCGTAGGTGACTTCGACCCATGCCGTCCCCCACCGCACACCGTCGACATCGTCGTGGTCGATGCCCTCCCACGACCAGGACGTCAGCCGCGGCCCGCCGCACCCTGCCGGGGGATCGGACAGCAGGACCGCACCGACGCATAAGGTCGCCGCCCCGTCGCGTTCGAGCACCATGGCCTCGCCGTAGGTCTGCCAGAGAGCCGGTGCGCTCGTCTCGGCGGCGGGTGTCGGAGCGTCGTCGCGGTCGCTCCACCACGCGCCGACCCCGACGCCGAGGGCGAGAACGCTCGCTGCCGCCGCCGCTCCGACGGGTACCCACCAGCGGCGTCGCCGAGCGACGGGTGGGTCGGCCGGCCCACGGTCGGGCAGGTCGGAGGTGGCGTCGTAGGCGGCGCGGAGGCGCTCTTCGGGGGTCATGTCTCCTCCTTCGCGAGGGCGTCGGCGATGGTCGCCAGGGCGCGGGACGCGCTGGACTTGACCGTTCCGCGCGAGATGCCGAGGGCGTCGGCGATCTCGGCCTCGGACAAGTCGGCCCAATACCGGAGGGCCACGACCTCGCGCTGCCGCTCGGGCAGGGCCTGCACGTGTCGCGCGACCCGCGTGTGCTCCTCGGCGAGGATGAACCCCTCGTCGGGGCCGGGGGCGTCACGGTCGATGACGCGCAGGTGGCGGCGCCTGCGCGCGAGTGTGCGCCGATGGTCCGTGCGGGACGCGTTGAGGACGCACACCCGCAGATAGGCGGCGGTCCGGCCAGGATCGGCGAGGCGCCCCGCCCGGCGCGACAGGGCGACGAACGCGTCCTGCACGAGGTCTTCGGCGCTCGCGAGGTCGCTGCACAGCAGGTAGGCGAACCGCGTCAACGCGTGGCGTTCACGGGCATAGAGGCTCTCGAGGTCGACACCGCCGGTGTCCATGGGATCGAGTGTCTCTGCCCGCATACCTCCAGACACTCACCCGACACGGCCGAGGTTGCCCGCGGCGAGCAGGGTTTCTGCGCCGATCGGTCGACTCAACCAACCACCATGTCGGAGAAAGTCGCGACCCCTCTTGCCCCTGCCTGGTGAATCCGCAGGTCAGAGCATCGTCGACGCTGAGCCCTGGTTGTTCTCTCCGACATGGTGGTTTTTTCGTCGACGCCACCTCTACCGTTGACGCGTCCCGCGTCTGTGCCGGGGCCCCGGGGCGTGGCGCCGGAGACTGTGGGGAGTGCCGCATGGATCGTCGAGTCCTCATCTCCGGTGCCAGCATCGCCGGGCTGAGCTGCGCCTACTGGCTCCACCGAGCCGGGTGGCACGTCACCGTCATCGAGCGTGCCGAGGAGTTCCGCACCGGCGGGCAGAACGTCGACATCCGCGGCGAGGCCCGCGAGGTGGTGCGCCTCATGGGCATCGAGGACGCGATCCGCGCGGCGACGACCACCGAGGAGGGCACGGTCTTCGTCGACGCCGACGACCGGGACGTCGCCCGCTTTCCCATGGCGGAGGACGGTGAGGGCCTCACCGCCGACATGGAGATCTTGCGTGGCGACCTCGCGCTCATCCTCCGCGACGCCCTGCCCGCAGGGGTCGGTTTGCGGGTGGGGGAGGAGATCGAGGACGTCGCCGACACGGGCGAATCTGTCGAGGTGCGGTTCGCTTCGGGAGAGCGGTCGACCTACGACCTGCTTGTCGTCGCCGAGGGCGTGCGCTCGCGGACCCGCGACCGCCTCTTCGGGCCCGAGGTCGAGCGCAAGCCGCTCAGGTTGACGATGGTCTACGGCACGATTGCGCGCCGGGGAGACGACGACCGCTGGTGGCACTGGTACACCGCGACCGGCGGTCGCCAAGTGACGACCCGGCCCGACGGTCACGGCACCACCCGGGCGACCATGTCGTACCGGTCGGCAGAGGGCGAGGGCCTGGCCGGTGCCTCGCGCGAGGAGTTGGTCGCGACGCTGCGCCGGCGGTTCGAGGGTGCCGGGTGGCAGACCGAGCGCGTCCTCGACGGATTCGCGGGCAGTGACGACGTGTACGCCGACGACCTCGAACAGATCCGCATGGTGTCGTGGAGCCACGGCCGCGTGTGCCTCGTCGGCGACGCCGCGTGGTGCCCGACTCCCCTCGGCGGTGGCGGGAGCTCGCTCGCCATCCTCAGCGGGTACGTGCTCGGCGCGGCGCTGAGCCGCACGGTCACCGATGAGGTGACCCCCGGTGGGCTACGGCAGGCGCTCACCGAGTACGAGGAGTGGCTGCGCCCCGACGTCGACGCCGTCCACGGGATGCCACCCGGCGTCGTCGCCGCCTCCCACCCCCGCAGCCGGGTCGGCGTGTTCCTCAACCGCACCGCGCTGAAGGTGGGGGCGCTCCCGCCCGTCAGAGCGATCATGAGCAAGCTGACCAGCGACGACGTGCGGGAACTACCGCGGGGGCGCTTCGAACGCTGAGTCCAAGGGGCCACGAGGCGACGAACGCTGACCCCAACCCGCCGTTGGTCGAGGAGGAGCGAAGCGACGTCTCGAGACCATGGTGACGTCTCGGGGTCAGCTCACCATGGTCTCGAGACGCTTCGCTCCTCCTTGGATCGAGGAGGGAGCGAAGCGACCGTCGCGAGATCGACCAACCGCGGTGGGCTTCTCCGCAAATCGTGGACACGGCCCCGCTTACGCGGCTTGCTCCATCA
>JAUNTP010000156.1:5951-8050 GCA_030538585.1 Mobilicoccus sp. | reverse complement strand
TTCCTCCTTGACCAACGCGTGGGTGCGTTCCTCCTTGACCAGCTGGGGTCGGTCAGCCCGGCTTCGGGGCTCCCGGGCGGGCGTAGCGCAGCCACGTGATCGCGATGCACAGGACGCAGAACGCGATGCCGATGGCGTAGAACATCGTCGGCGACATCAGCGTCAGGCCCACACCGAACAGGAACGGGCCGAAGGCCGCGATGGCGGCGGTCCAGCCGATGACGCCACCGGCCTGACGCTTCTCGAAGATCATCGGCATCTGCTTGAACGTGCTCGCATTACCGATCCCCGCGAACAAGAAGATCGCGAGCATGCCCCACAAGAACGACGTGAACCCGGCGTCCAACGCCTCCGCAGAGCTCGTGTCCGGCACCAGCGCCGTCATCGTGAACCCGATCGCGGCGACGAGACCCACGCCCGAGATGAGCGTCCAGATCGCGCCACCCATCCGGTCGGTGAGCGGCGAGAACGCGAACCGCGCCACCGCACCGATGAGCGGGCCGAGGAACACGAACGACGCCACCTCCGGCACCGAATAGCCCGCCACCAGCACCTGCGCGTCCGCACCGGTTCCCGACACGATGTCCGGGTTGCCCGCACCGTAGAGGTTGCTCATGAGCAGACCGAACTGCGCCGACAACCCCGAGAACGTGCCGAACGTCATGATGTACAGCAACGTCATGTACCAGGTGTCGATGTTGCCGAAGATGTCGAACTGCTGCTTGACGTTGGCCTTGATCGGCACCGACTTGAGCATCGTCCACGCGAGCACCGCACCGATGACCATGAGCGGGATCCAGATGAACGCCGCGTTCTGATACCAGACCTCCCGGTTCGCGCCGCCGACCACCTCGAGGGTCTGACTGCCACCGAACACTGCGAGCGCACCGATGCCGATGAGGTAGGGCGTCGCGAGCTGCACGATCGAGACACCCAGGTTGCCCAGGCCCGCCTGCAGGCCCAGCGCGGTGCCCTGCTTGGACTTGGGGAAGAAGTAGCTCGTGCTCGGCATGAACCCCGAGAACGCGCCGCCACCGATACCCGCGAGGAACGCGAGCACCATGAGCTCCCAGTACGGGGCGGTCGGCTGCTGCACCCGCACGCCCCACCCGAGGGTGGAGAAGATGAGCAGCAACGTCGTGAGCGCCACCATCTTGCGGGTGCCCATGATGGGCGGCAGCACCATCCACACGATCCGCAGCAGACCGGCCGCGAGGCCCGGCATCGACGCCATCCAGTACAACTGCGCCTGGCTGAACTGGTAGCCGAGCGCGTTGAGCTTGGGAATGATTGCGCTCGGGAGGAACCAGGCGATGAACGCGAGGGTCAGACAGAACGTCGTGACCCACAACGTCCGCCACGCGAGGCCGGAATCCCAGGTCTGCTCATTCTCGGGGTCCCACTCGGTGAGCCACTCACCCTCGGACCTGGCGCGTGGTGCGCTCGAACTCATGACGTGTCCTTCTTATCGGGAGGCGTGGACGGTGCTGTCGTCGATGTCGCGGGAGATCTCCGGCGCGTGCTTCTCGTGCATCCGCAGGATCGTCACGTGCATCCACACCGTGCAGACGACGGTGAGCAGGAAGATGATGAAGAACATGCTGGTCGGGAACCCGGACCATTCTTCGGTGTAGGCGAACAGCGGCGGCAGGAAGAATCCGCCGAGGCCACCCAGCATGCCGACGAGGCCGCCGACGGAGCCGACGTTGTCGGGGTAGTACTCCGGAATGTGCTTGTACACCGCGGCCTTACCGATGCCCATGGCGACACCGAGGATGAACACGAGGAACACGACCCAGAAGAGGCTGATCTCGTAGGCGAGGTGCTCGGTCTGTCGGCCGTCGGAGTGGTCGATGACGATGTGCCCGTTCGGCATCATGAGGACCCCGCTGGAGAACAGCATGAGCCCGAACGTCAGGTACATGACCTTGCGGGCGCCCCACCGGTCCGACATCCAGCCGCCGAGCGGCCGCAGCAGCGAGGCCGGGAAGATGAACGTCGCCGCCAGCAGACCGGCGGTGGCGAGGGTCACGTCGAAGTGGGACTCGTAGTAGAACGGCAGCCACGCCGACATCGCCACGTACGCGCCGAACACCGCC
>JAUNTP010000156.1:0-5941 GCA_030538585.1 Mobilicoccus sp. | reverse complement strand
GTAGTAGAGGCTGAAGCGCCACACCCGCAGATCCCGCAGCGGCCGCAGCATCTGGCCGAGCGGCTTGCCGCCGCCGGGGCGCCGGTCCTCGCGCGGGGTGATGAGGATGACGGCGAGCGCGATGACGACGAGCAGCACCGAGTAGATGACGGGGATGAGCCGCCAGCCGCCCTCGATGAACCCGAAGTACGTGACACCCGCGGTGCCCGTAATGAGGACCGGGCCGATGAACTTCGTCACCGACGCGCCGACGTTGCCCGCGCCGAACAGACCGAGGGCGAAGCCTTGCCGGTCGCGCGTGAACCAGGCGGCGTTCCACGAGACGCCGATGGAGAACAGGTTGCCGGCGAAACCGACGGCGAACGCGAGGACCAGCAGCATCGCATAGCTGTTGGCCAGGGAGACGAGGAAGCTCGTCACCGCCGTGATGAGGAGCAGCCCGATGGTGAGCACCCGGCCGCCGTAGCGGTCGGCGAGCATCCCGGCGGGCAGCCGCCACAGCGAGCCGTTGAGGATGGCGAGGGCGCTGATCCACGACAGCTCGGAGGAGGAGAGCCCGAACTCCTCGCGGATCGGGCTGCCGAGGATGCCGAACATCAACCACACCGCGAACATCACGGTGAAGGAGATGGTCGACATCCACATGACGCGGTAGGCGCCCGGCGCCTGCGGGCTGGGGGTGGTGGTCTGGGCCGCGGCAGGGGTGGTGGTCATGAGGTCCTCTGGGGCGGTGGGGTGAGCGAAGGGAGCTCTCGACCGAGAGCATAAGACAGAATGTCCCCTGTGAAACTCTCACGGCCCGCGGATCCTCCAGGTAGGGAACTAGGTCCCTGATCCCTCGGCGCCCCGTGGGGCACAATCAGCGCATAGGGGAATATCGGGGCTTCGGGGCGACTGAGAGGAAGGTCGGTCGACATGGCCGAGGCTGTCGCTGAGTGGAGTGCACCGACGATCTCCGACGCGCTGCGGAGAGTCGCCGCCCTCACCCCGGCCCAGCGAGCCGCGTTGACGCGCCTGGGCGCCGCTGGCGAGCCCGTCACGGCCGGCCAGCTCGCTGCCGAGATGAACATGCGCGCCAGCTCGATCCGCGAAACCCTCGACGCGCTCGTCGCCTCCGGCCTCGTGGTGCGCCAGCGGATGCCGGTCACCGGCCCGGGGCGACCTTCGTTCGGGTACCTCGCGATCTCCCCGACCGACCTCGAAGCGCCGCTGACGATGATGCTCGACATCCTCGCCGCGACGGTGAGCGTTCTGCGCGACACCCATCCGGACCCGGAGGAGGCGGCCCGCCTCATCGGCGTCGCCTGGGCCGAGCGGAGCATCGGCGGCGCCGTGCCCGATCACGCCCGCCACGACGACGACGCCTACGACCGTCTTGACCTGGCCTCCCACCTCGACAAGGTCGCGTTCTTCTTCACCGCGCTCGGCTTTTCTGCACGGGTCGAGAGTCGCGAACCGGCGACGATCAGCTTCGGGTCGTGCCCCTTCATGCGTGACGGGTCCGTGGACCCGCTCGTCTGCCACATGCACGCCGGTATGACCCGGCGCATCATCGAGCTCACCTCCCGCGGACGGGTTGACGCCACCCTCACCCCGCACATGACGGCGAAGACCTGCGAGGCGAGCCTGCTCGAACTCGAGGTCGACGGCTGAGAGGCCGATGACGCTCCGTCGAGCGCGACCGCTCATCGACCTCGGGACGTAGGTCCTGACTCGGCGGTGACCCCTGTGCTGAACCCGTTTCCGCAGGCAGGCCGCCCTCGCGCAGGTGTGCCGCGACCTCGGTAGAGATGCCGCTTCCCTGTCGCGGCCCTTTTGGCGGGTGACCTCCGGTATAAAGAACCCAACGCACCCCGTGGCACGAAGGAGTCAGCCGTTGAGCACCACCTCCGGATCCCGACCGGCCGCCGGAATGGACGGGTCGGCCACCGACGCCCTGCTGCGGATGGGGCGCCGCTTCACCAAGAAGTCGACCAACGTCGCCGACGACCTGCGCACCATCTCCATCGAGGGTGGCCGTGACGCGGACACCTTCTACCGCGACCGCTGGAGTCACGACAAGGTCGTTCGCTCCACCCACGGCGTCAACTGCACGGGGTCGTGCTCGTGGAAGGTGTACGTCAAGGACGGCATCATCACGTGGGAGGCGCAGCAGACCGACTACCCCACCGTCGGCCCCGACCGTCCTGAGTACGAGCCCCGCGGCTGCCCGCGCGGTGCGGCGTTCTCCTGGTACACCTACAGCCCCACCCGGGTGCGCTACCCGTACGCGCGCGGCGTGCTGCTCGAGATGTACCGCGAGGCCAAAGAGGCCCACGGCGGTGACCCGGTCGCGGCCTGGGCGTCCATCGTCGAGGACCCCGCCAAAGCCAAGCGGTACAAGCAGGCCCGCGGCAAGGGTGGCCTCGTGCGCGTCACGTGGGAGGAGGCCGTCGAGATCGCCTCGGCCGCCCACGTGCACACGATCAAGGCGTACGGCCCCGACCGTCTCGCCGGGTTCTCGGTCATCCCCGCCATGTCGATGGCGAGCTACGCCGCCGGGTCGCGCTTCTACTCCCTGCTCGGCGGCACGATGCTGAGCTTCTACGACTGGTACGCCGACCTGCCGCCCGCGAGCCCGCAGATGTTCGGCGACCAGACCGACGTGCCCGAGTCGGCCGACTGGTGGGACGCGGCCTACCTCATCATGTGGGGCTCCAACGTGCCGGTGACGCGCACGCCGGACGCGCACTTCATGACCGAGGTGCGCTACCGCGGCACCAAGGTCGTCACGGTCAGCCCCGACTACGCCGACAACACCAAGTTCGCCGACGAGTGGATGTCGGTGCACCCCGGCACCGACGCCGCCCTGGCGATGGCGATGGGGCACGTCATCCTCAAGGAGTTCTTCGTCGAGAAGGACACCCCCGAGTTCTCCTCCTACGTCGCGACCTACACCGACCTGCCGTTCCTCGTGCACCTCGAGACTCGCGAGATCGACGGGCGCGAGCAGCTCGTGCCGGGCAAGTTCGTCATGGCGAGCGACCTCGGCGAGGAGTCCGAGAACGCAGAGTTCAAGACCGTCCTGCTCGACGGCTCGAAGGACCCCCACGGCGAGGTCGTCGTGCCGAACGGCTCCCTCGGTCACCGCTTCGGTGAGGAGGGTGTCGGCAAGTGGAACCTCGACCTCGGCGACATCCGCCCGCTGCTCACCGCAGCCGGCGGTGACCAGTCCGTCGAGGTCGTGCTGCCCCGCTTCGACAACCCCGACGGCAGCGCCGGCACCGTCACCCGCGGCGTGCCCGTGCGCGAGATCGGCGGGCGCCTGGCCTGCACCGTCTTCGACCTGCTGCTCGCCCAGTACGGCGTCGAGCGCGAGGGCCTTCCGGGTCAGTGGCCCACCGGGTACGACGACCCCGAGGCGGTCGGCACCCCCGAATGGCAGGAGACGTTCACCGGCGTCCCGGCCGCCCAGTGCATCCGTATCGCCCGCGAGTTCGGCGCCACCGCAAGGGATTCGGGTGGCCGCTGCATGATCCTCATGGGCGCCGGCACCAACCACTACTTCCACTCCGACACCATCTACCGCAGCTTCCTCACCCTGACGACCCTCACCGGCTGCCAGGGCAAGAACGGCGGCGGCTGGGCCCACTACGTCGGCCAGGAGAAGGTGCGGCCCTACACCGGGTTCAGCCAGATGGCGTTCGCGCTGGACTGGCAGCGCCCACCGCGGCAGAACATCTCGGCCGCGTTCTTCTACCTGCACACCGGCCAGTGGCGCTACGACGCGCACGGCGCCGACACCATCGCCGCCGCCAACGGCACGGGCATGTGGAAGGGCAAGTCACCCGCCGACCTACTCGCCGCCTCGGCCCGCATGGGCTGGATGCCGAGCTTCCCGACGCTCGCCGGCAACATCCTCGACCACTGCGACGCGGCCAAGGCCGAGGGCATGGCGCCCAAGGACTACATCGTCCGCGAACTCACCAGCGGCCGGCTCAAGTTCGTCGCCGAAGACCCCGACGGGGAGCACAACCACCCCAAGGTGCTCACCGTGTGGCGCTCCAACCTGCTCGGCTCCTCCAGCAAGGGCAACGAGTACTTCAACAAGATCCTGCTTGGCACCGACCACTCGTTGCGCGCCGAGCCGGCCGCCGAGGGGCAGCGCGGCAGCGAGGTCACGTGGAACGACGATCTCCCCGAGGGCAAGCTCGACCTGCTCATGTGCCTCGACTTCCGCATGACGAGCACGACGCTGTTCTCCGACCTCGTCTTCCCGGCCGCGACCTGGTACGAGAAGTACGACCTGTCGAGCACCGACATGCACCCCTACATCCACTCCTTCAACCCGGCGATCAACCCGCCGTGGCAGGCCAAGAGCGACTTCGCGACATTCAAGCTGCTCGCCGAGAAGGTGAGTGAGCTCGCGGTGGGCCGTCTCGGCACGCGCACCGACCTCGTGCTCGCGCCGCTGCAGCACGACACCCCCGACGCGATGGCCTACCCGCGCGGCGTCGCCAAGGACTGGCGGGCCGGGGAGTGCGAGGCGATCCCCGGCAAGACCATGCCGAAGATGATGGAGGTCGAGCGCGACTACACGAAGGTCGCCGAGAAGTGGGCCGCGCTCGGCCCGCTGGCGACCAAGCTCGGGATGGTCACCAAGGGCATCACGTTCGACCCCACCCCGGAGGTCGAGAAGCTCAAGGGCCGCAACGGCGTCGTCCACGGCGGCATCGCCGACGGACAGCCCTCCCTCGCCCAGGACCGCGACGTCTGCGAGGCGATCCTCCACTTCTCCGGCACGGCCAACGGACGCCTCGCCACCGAGGGCTGGAAGCAGATGGAGAAGCGCACCGGCATGCAGTTCGCCGATCTGTCGGCCGACGAGGCCGGCAAGCAGATCACCTTCACCGACACCCAAGTGCAGCCGCAGTCGGTCGTCACCAGCCCCGAATGGTCGGGCAGCGAGCACGGCGGCCGTCGCTACAGCCCGTTCGTCGTCAACGTCGAACGGCTCAAGCCGTGGCACACCGTCACCGGCCGCCAGCAGTTCTACATCGACCACGACTGGCTCTCCGAGGCCGGGGAGTCGCTGCCGGTGTTCCGGCCGCCGCTCAACATGCACCTGCTCTACGGCGAGCCCGAACTCGGCCAGCCCGACGCCGAGGGTGTCGGCCTCACCGTCCGCTACCTCACCCCGCACAACAAGTGGTCGATCCACTCCGAATACCAGGACAACCTGCTCATGCTCAGCCTCGCGCGCGGCGGACAGGCGATCTGGATGAGCGAGAAGGACGCCGCCAAGATCGGGGTCAAGGACAACGACTGGATCGAAGCCGTCAACCGCAACGGCGTGATCGCCGCCCGCGCCATCGTCTCGGTGCGCATGCCCGAAGGCACGGTGTACATGCACCACGCCCAGGACCGCACCGTCGATGTGCCCATCGCCGAGGCGAGTGGCAAACGCGGCGGCATCCACAACTCCGCCACCCGCATCCTCTTCAAACCGAGCCACGTCGCCGGCGGGTACGGGCAGATCTCGTGGTCGTTCAACTACTACGGCCCCACCGGTAACCAGCGCGACGAGGTCACCGTGATCCGCCGCCGCAACCAGGAGGTCCAGTACTGATGCGCGTCATGGCCCAAATGGCGATGGTGATGAACCTCGACAAGTGCATCGGGTGTCACACCTGCTCCGTCACCTGCAAGCAGGCCTGGACCAACCGGTCGGGCACCGAGTACATCTGGTGGAACAACGTCGAGACCCGCCCCGGCCTCGGCTACCCGCGCACGTACGAGGACCAGGAGAAGTGGAAGGGCGGCTGGATCCTCACCCCGAGCGGCCGCCTCAAGCTGCGCGCGGGCGGTCGGTTCAAGAAGCTCCTGCAGATCTTCGCCAACCCGATCCTGCCCGGCATGGACGACTACTACGAGCCGTGGACCTACGACTACGACACGCTCA
>JAUNTP010000002.1:20605-50376 GCA_030538585.1 Mobilicoccus sp. | reverse complement strand
ACCGAGATGCCGGAGGACTACCCGGCCGCCTGGGAGGCCGACGTGGTCCTGCGCGACGGCTCCGTCGCCCACGTGCGGCCCATCACCCCCGGCGACATCGACGGCATCCACGACTTCCACTCCAAGCAGTCCGAGGAATCCATCTACCTCCGGTTCTTCGCCCCGATCAAGCGTCTCTCCGACAAGGACGTGCATCGGTTCACCCACGTCGACTACCAGAGCCGTGCGGCCATCGTCGCCACGGTGCAGGACGAGCTCATCGGCATCGCCCGGTGGGACACCCTGGACGACCCCAAGGTCGCCGAGGTCGCGTTCAACATCTCCGACCACCACCACGGCAAGGGTGTCGGGTCGGTGCTGCTCGAGCACCTCGCCACCGCCGCGCAGGAGCGGGGCATCCGCCGGTTCGTCGCCGATGTGCTGCCGCAGAACCGCAAGATGATGAACGTCTTCCGCGACGCCGGGTACGAGGTCAAACATCACTTCGACGACGGGGTCATCGCGGTCGAGTTCACGATCGAACCCACCGAGAAGAGCCGCGAGGTGCAGCTCACCCGTGAGCACCGCTCGGAGGCCCGGAGCATGGCCGCGGCCCTCAGCCCCCGCTCCGTCGCGGTCGTGGGTGCCTCGCGCCGACCCGGCGCGGTGGGCTCCACGGTGCTCGACAACATCCTCGACGGCGGGTTCGCCGGTGAGGTGTACCTCGTCAACAGCGGCACCGACTCGGTGCGCGGCCTGACGGCGCACTCGCGGGTCACCGACATCGAGGGCGGTGTCGATATGGCGGTCATCGCGGTGCCGGCCGAGCGGGTGCTCGAGGTCGTCGACGACTGCGCGAAGGCCGAGGTCAAGACCCTGGTCGTGCTGTCGACCGGGTTCGCCGAGGCCGGTCCGGAGGGGGAGGAACGGCAGAGCGGGCTGCTGCGCCGCGCCCGGGAGAACGGTATGCGGGTCATCGGCCCCAACTCCTTCGGCGTCGTCAACAACGACTCGGAGGTGCGCTTGGCGGCGACGATCGCCCGACACGTGCCGACCAAGGGCACCCTCGGGCTGTTCAGCCAGAGCGGGGCCGTCGGCGTCGGGCTGCTCGCCTCCATCGCGCGCCGCCGCCTCGGGGTCTCGGTGTTCGCGTCGGCGGGCAACCGCATCGACGTCTCCGGCAACGACCTCATGCAGTACTTCATCGACGACGACGCCACGGCCGCCGTCGGCCTGTTCCTCGAGTCCATCGGCAACGCGCGCAAGTTCTCCCGCATCGCGCGGCACCTGTCGATGATGAAGCCCGTCATCGCCGTCAAGACGGGCACGAGCGGAACCGTGCCCCCCGGTCACCGCGCCCGCGCCTCGCAGGTCGAGCCGGGGGCCTTCCACGCCCTCATGGCGCAGGCGGGCGTCATTCAGGTCGACAACATCCACGAACTCGTCGACATCGCCGAGCTCGTCAGCCACCAGCCGCTGCCCGCCGGTAACCGCGTGGCCGTCGTCGGCAACTCCGCCGGACTCAACGCCATCGTCGCCGACACCGCCCAGAAGGCCGGCCTGACGGTCACCCACGGACCCACGGTGATGGACGGCAGCGGCGACGCCACCCAGATGGCCGACGCGACGGAGAAGGCATTCTCCGACCCCGACGTCGACAGTGTCATCGTGTGCGTCGCCTCGCCGATGAACTCGAGCGACGAGGAGATCGCGAGCGCGGTTGCGCACACCGCCTGGCCGTACGGCAAGCCGTGCATCGCGACGTTCCTCGGGATGCGGGACGTGAGCCCGGTCATGCACCGCGCGGGACGTCCGCGCGGGGAGGGCGAGGGGCGGTACGTCGTGCCGGTCTACAAGACGCCCATCGACGGGGTCGCCGCCCTCGGCGCGGTCACCCACTACGCGCAGTGGCGCCAGAGCGAATGGGGTGAGGTGCGCCGCCCCGAGGGCATCACGCGCACCCCGGTGCGGCGCCTCGTGGCCCAGGTGCTCGAGGAGTCGCCCGACGGGCGCGAGCTCACCGAGCAGGAGAGCACGACTCTGCTTGCCGCCTACGGCATCGACGTGTGGCCCATGTTCCCGGTGACCGACGCCGAGGAGGCCGTCGACGCGGCCCATCGACTCGAGGGGGCCGTCGTCATCCGCTCGCTGCTCCCGGAGGCGACCACCCGCCCCGGCGGCGTGCGCGGCGGGCTCACCACCCCCGAGCACGTCACGGCCGCGTTCGAGGCGCTCGCCGCGCAGTTCAGCCACGCGAGCGACCCGATGCTCATCGTGCAGAAGATGGCGCCGGTCGGGGTGACCACCCTCGTCCGGTCCATCGAGGACCGCCTGTTCGGGCCCGTCGTGTCGTTCGGGGTGGCGGGTGCTACCTCCGAGCTGCTCGGCGACCTCGCGCACCGCATCCCGCCGTTGACCGACGTCGACGCCCGCGGGCTGATCTCCGACGTCCGCTCGGCCCCGCTGCTCGAGGGCTACCGGGGTGCGCCGCCGGTCGATCGTGAGGCGCTCGTCTCCGTCATCGAGCGGGT
Organism: Mobilicoccus sp.; assembly: GCA_030538585.1. GTDB lineage: Bacteria > Actinomycetota > Actinomycetes > Actinomycetales > Dermatophilaceae > Mobilicoccus. Next base: position 47,866 of record JAUNTP010000002.1, on the reverse strand, counting down.
CGCGACGCTCGCCGACGACATTCCCGAGGTGGCGCGCCTCGAGCTCAACCCCGTCAACGCCCACGCGGGCGGTGTCGACGTGCTCGGCGCGCACATCACCCTGGCCCCGGCCGACGCGCGGACCGACGTCGGAAAGCGGGCGCTGCGATGAGGGGACGCGGTTCGGGTGACACTGGGGGAATGAGTTCTGCGCCCCGCCCCTCCGGCCCGCACGGCCTTCCGCTCGACCTCACCCGCGACATCGAGCGCGCCGGGTACTACCCGGCCCTGGTGCGCGACGTCGTGGGTGCCGCGCTCGCGGGCGACGAGGTGTACTCCCACCTGGTCCACCAGGAGACGACGTTCGACCACGACTCGGTGCGCCGCCACGTCACGGTGCTCGTGCTCACCGGCACCCGCCTGGTCGTCGCGCACGCCGACGACCACACCGAGGAGGGCGCCCCGGTGGGCACGGCGACGGCGACCACGGAGAGCGTGCCGCTGTCGAGCGTGCGCAGCGTCATGCTGACCCACGTCGTCGCCGACCCGACGTCCTACCGCTCGGGCGCCCTCGGGCACGAACTCACCGTCACGATCGGATGGGGCTCGGTGAGCCGCGTCGACCTCCTCCCGGCCACGTGCGGCGACCCCGGCTGCGACGCCGACCACGGGTACGAGGGCACGGTGACCTCCGACGACATCAGTGTGCGGGTGAGCGCCGTCGCCGACGGCGACCCGGCGTTGGCGCAGGCCAGCGCGTTCGCGACGGCGCTGCAGGTGGCCACGGCCCGCCACCAGGCATGACGACCCCTCCGGTCGGTCTCGATGATCCGACGCCCGCCTACGACGGGGGTGGCCTGCAGGACGTGCTGCCCTCGGTGTGCACGGCCCTCGGTGTGCCCGACACGCGCGGCCGCCTCGACGTGCCGGAGTGCCGCCGGGCCGTGGTCGTCCTCGTCGACGGGCTGGGCGAGGAGTTGCTGCTGCGCCGGGGCGGACACGCGCCGTTCCTGCGGTCCCTGCTGCCGACCGGACGCCGACTGCTGTCGGGCTTTCCCTCGACGACGGCCACGAGCATGGGCTCGTTCGGCACCGGCCTGCCCCCCGGAGCGCACGGCCTGGTCGGCTACACCGTGCTCGTTCCGGAGGCGGATCGGCTGCTCAACGAGTTGAGCTGGGAGGACGGACCCGACCCCTACCTGTGGCAGCCCCGCCCCACGCTGTTCACCGAGGCCGAGGCGGCCGGTGTCGCGGTGACGCGGGTCGGGCCGGGCTTCTTCGACGGGTCGGGGCTCACCGAGGCCGCGCTGCGGGGCGGGCGGTTTGTCGCCGCCTCCTCCCTGCCGGATCGGGTCGACGCCGCGCTCGCCGCCCTGCGGCGAGACACCCGCTCGCTCGTCTACCTGTACTGGGGTGAGGTCGACAAGGTGGGCCACGTCCGCGGCCCCGACAGTTGGCAATGGGGTGCCGAGGTGGAGTCCGTCGACGCCGAACTGCGCCGCCTCGCCGCCTCGGTGCCGGGCGACACCGCCGTGGTCGTCACCGCCGACCACGGCATGATCTCCTCACCGCTCGACGGGCGCATCGACCTGGCCCACGACGCCGAACTCGCCACCGGGGTCCGGCACGCGGGCGGTGAGCCGCGCGCGTTGCAGCTCTACTGCGAGCCCGGGGCGGCCACCGACGTCCTCGCCACGTGGCGCGCCCGGCTCGGTGAGCGGGCCTGGATCGCGGCGCGCAGCGAGGCCGAATCCTGGTTCGGGGGCGTCGAGGATCGGGTGCGCGACCGGGTCGGCGACATCGTCGTCGCCATGCGCGGCACCGAGGCCATCGTCGACTCGCGCACCCAACGGCAGGAGATGCGCAGCCTCATCGGCCTGCACGGCTCACTCACGCCCGAAGAACTCGCCATCCCGTTCCTCGTCGTGCCGCCGCGCGAGGTGTAGCAGCGTCGGTCAGGCGTCGTCGCCGGGCTTGGAGCCGAACATGATGTCGTCCCACGCCGGCACGCTGGCGCGGCCCTTGCGAGAGCGTGACGTCGAGGAGCGAGGGGTGCTCGACGGGGTCTCGCTCGGCTCGTCGCTGGGCTCGGGCGTCGAGGTCGGGGCCGGGGTCGACGCGGCGGCGGGTGCCGGGGACGCCGCCGAGGTCTTCGCGCTCCGAGGGGTGCTCTTGCGTGCCGTCTGCTTGCGCGTGGCCCGCTTCCGGGTACGCGTGGCGGGCTTCGGCTTCTCCGCCGGCGGTTCCACCGTCTCGGCCGGCTCGGTCGGCTCGGTCGGCTCGTCACCGACGGGCTCCTCGGCGGCCCGGGGGGTGTCGTCACCGGTGGCCTCGGTGAGGTCGTCGTCCTCGAAGGGCAGGGGCGGCTCTTCGTGCGTGGGCGCGGCCGGTTGCTGGGGGTCCGAGGGGAACCCGTTCCGGGCCTGCTCCGGCTGCGCCTGGGGGTCGACCGGGAAGACGGCGGCGCGAGGGCCGTCATCCACGGGCGCGTCGACGCCCTCGATCGGGGTGTCGGCCTCGCCGTCCGGCTCCTCGATGAGGATGGGGTCCTCGTGGGTGACGGTCGCCGGGGCCGCGGAGGCGCGGCGACCGCTGCGGCGCCGGGTGCGGGCCCGTGAGGTCGAGCGCAGCGAGTCCATGAGGTCGGAGGTCTCGGCGTGCCCGCGCTCCTGGATCGGGGTCGCCGTCGAGGCGTAGTCGGGGGCGTAGCCACCGCGGTAGTCCACGGGCTGATCGGGCGAGCTGTCGCGACCCTCGCTGCGCCCGCTCGCGATCTCGAAGAGCTCGGGGTCGTCCTCGGAGAGGCGGGCGGCCTCGTCGTCGAGGACGGCCACGGCCATCGACGTCTTGACGAAGCTCCACGACGCGCGCCGCCGCTGACCGTTCTCCTCGAAGTAGAGCTCGACGATCCACTGACCGTCGTCGCTGCGCCAGCTGTCCCAGTCGGCGTCGTCGATCGACACGCCCCGCTCGGACAACCGGGCGGCGACCCGCTCGGTCAGGGTGGGCGAGCCGCTCGCGATCCCGCGCGGACGCAACCGCGCGGTGCCGGCGACGCGGGCCACGTGCTGCCGCTCGGCGAGGATGGGGCCCTCGTACCGGTGCACCTTCTCCACGCTCCACCCGGCACGATCGGCGGCCTCCTGCGCGTCGGCGCCGCCGCGGATGAGAGCCTGCACCTCCACGGGGCTCATCGGACCGGTGGTGTGCCGCCCCATGACGTCGAGGCCGTGGTCGCGCCGCAGCGCCGAGCGCAGGGCGGCGTCGATCGGCAGCAGATAGGTGGTGGCGTCGCCGGAGAGCACCAGGTGCCCACCGTCGTCGGTGACGCCCATGAGGCGCAGTTCGTGCATCCAGGCTCTCCCATCACGTTGACCGGGGGCAGCGCTCCCTGGCAGGTGGGGCCGGCCGGTCGTCGGACGAAGCCACGATAGCGTGAGCCCGTGCCTTGTCCGGGCAGGGCGGCCGCCCCGACACTGAAGAGGCCCGGGCCGTGAACAGCGACGACCCGGCCGACCCCACCCCCCCTGAGGAGTCACGTGAGCCCGCTCGCACCGTACGACGCCGTGCTGTTGACCTCGTTCGGCGGCCCGGAGGGCCCGGAGGAGGTCATGCCGTTCCTGCGGCACGTGACCGCGGGTCGGGGCATTCCGGACGAACGACTCGCCGAGGTCGCCCACCACTACGACATCCGGGGCGGGATCAGCCCCCTCAACGGCGAGAACCGCGCGCTCATCGCCGCCCTCGGCGCGGAGTTGGCCCGCCGCGGGGTCGAGGTGCCCATCCTCTGGGGCAACCGCCATGCGGCGCCGTTCACGACTGAGGCGCTCGGTGAGGCGCAGGCCGCCGGAATGCAGCGGCTCGTCGCGCTCGTCACGAGCGCCTACCCCTCCTACTCGGGCTGCCGGCAGTACCGGGAGCACCTCGCCGAGGCCCGCGACGAGCTCGTGGCGACACGCGGGGCGGGCGAGGACATCCGCATCGACAAGGTGCGGGTGTTCGGCGACCACCCCGGGTTCGTCGAGGCCGTGACGCGCCGCACCGTGGACGCGGTCCGCAGCTTCCTCGCCGAGCACGACCCGCACACGCCGCACCTCGCGTTCGTCACTCACTCGATCCCCACCGCGATGGCGGAGAGCTCGGGCCCCGACGGCGGTGCCTACGTCGCGCGTCACGAGGAGGTCGCGGACCTCGTCGCGGAGGCCGTGCGCGCCGAGGTCGGCGTCGAGATGCCGACGAGCTTGGTCTACTGCTCCCGCTCGGGTCCGCCCCGGCAGCCGTGGCTCGAGCCCGACATCGTCGACCACCTCGACGAGCTCGCGGAGCGCGGGGTGGACGGCGTCGTCGTCAGCCCCATCGGGTTCGTCGCCGACCACATGGAGGTCGTCCACGACCTCGACACCGAGGCCGCGGAGCACGCCGCGACGCTGGGCTTGGCCTTCACGCGTGTGCCCACCGTGCGCGACGACCCCACCTTCGTCGCCGCCCTCGTCGACCTGCTCCTCGAACGGGCCGCCCAGGCCCGGGGCGAGGACGTCACGCCGGCCACGGCCACCCCCTCCGGCGCGCTGAGTTCCGTGTGCGCCGCCGACTGCTGCCCCAACCTCCGCGGAGCGCGACCGGCGCTCTGCGGTGCCGACGCCCCCGACGCACCCACGCGACAGGACCCCTGATGAACCCCACCCCCCACGATCTGGCCGCGCTCGAGGCCCTCGCCGTCGAGGTGGCCCGCGAAGCCGCCGCCTTCATCGTCGAGCAGCGACCCACCGAGCTCGAGGTGAGCACCAAGAGCACGCACACCGACGTCGTCACCGTCATGGACTCCCGTAGCCAGGAACTCATCTCCGAGCGGCTGCGCACGGCGCGACCCCAGGACGCCTTCTTCGGGGAGGAGGACGGGGCCGAGCGGGGCGGCGACCCGTCCGAGACCGGCCTGACGTGGGTCGTCGACCCCATCGACGGCACCGTCAACTACCTGTACGGCCTCGCGCCGTACGCGGTGTCGGTGGCCGTCGTCGAGGGCGACCCCGCGGTGCCGGGGGAGTGGCGGCCGGTGGCCGGGGCGGTCGTCGACGCCACCTCGGGGGAGGTGTTCCACGCTCACCTCGGCGGGGGCAGCCGTCGCCGCGGGGTCGACGGGACCGAGACCGAGCTGACCGGTAGCGGATGCACCGATATCGCTCAGGCCCTGGTCGCCACCGGTTTCGGGTACGACTCCGCCAAGCGGGGACGGCAGGCGCGGGCCCTCGTCGAGCTCCTGCCCGCGATCCGTGACATCCGCCGCGGCGGGTCGGCGGCCCTCGACCTGTGCCACGTCGCGAGCGGCCAGGTCGACGGCTACTACGAGATGGGCGTGAACGCCTGGGACATCGCTGCGGCCTGGCTCGTCATCACCGAGGCAGGCGGCCTCCTGACCGGCGCGAGCGGCCGCCCGCCGTCACCGGACAGCGTCGTCGCCGCCGGCCCGGGCGTGCACGCCGATCTCCTCGCGCTCGTCGACTCCGTCATTGACCTCGTCCGCGAGGACCGCTGAGCTCAGGCGACCTGAGGCGCGTAGGGCCGCAGGTCAGGAACGTCGAGGTCGTGATCGGTGGCCGTGCGCGCGAGGGACTCGAGTTCCCCGATGCGGATGTCGACGAGGTGAAGGTCGTCCTCGGCCTCCGCGGAGCGAAGTGATGCGAGGGCCTCGGTCGCGCGGTGCTGAATCTGCGTCTTGAGTTCGGTCATGACCCACCTCCTGAGGGCGTTCGGCGTGATGCGATGTCGGGGCGCGGGGCGGGGATGCCGACCGGGCCCGAGCTGACTGTAAACCCCGCAGGAGAGGTCCGGTGACCACACAGGTGACCTGTGGATGACGATCCGATGGACCGCACTCGACCGTCGAGCTGGACGAGTGTCCGACGTCTGTACGGGTCCCCGGCAGACATGCTGCTTCGAAGTCGGGAGCCCCCTCGACGTGCTCTCGGCGCTCGGATGAGGCACAATCCCGGCGTCGGAATCCTTGCGGCTTAGCGCGCGTTGGGCCCGATATCGGGTCCGCGCACGATCCGGTGAGACGTGAGACGAGGAGAGACGAGCCGCATGGCCACTGATTACGACGCCCCCCGCAAGACGGACGACGACGAGCTCGGTGAGGACTCGATCGAGGAGCTGAAGTCCCGGCGGGTCGACAAGTCTGCCTCCAGCGTCGACGTCGACGAGGCCGAGCAGGCCGAGAGCTTCGAACTGCCCGGGGCCGACCTGTCGGGCGAGGAGTACTCGGTGCGCGTCGTGCCCAAGCAGGCCGACGAGTTCACCTGCGGCCGCTGCTTCCTCGTGCACCACCGCAGCCAGCTCGCCGGTGAGTCCGGTGGCCTGCCCATCTGCAAGGAATGCAGCTGACACTCCAGGTGCCGATCCGGCGCCTCGACCCGGATCTGCCCCTGCCCGCCTACGCGCGTCCGGGTGACGCGGGTCTGGACCTCCACGCGGCGGTGGGGGCGGAGATCGCGCCCGGCGGACGGGTGAGCATCCCCACCGGCATCGCCGTCGAGATCCCCAACGGTTGGGTGGGCCTGGTGCATCCGCGCTCCGGACTCGCGGCCCGCCACGGGGTGACCGTCCTCAACGCGCCGGGCACCGTCGACGCGGGCTATCGCGGTGAGGTCAAGGTCACCCTCCTCAACACCGACCGGGACGCCACGTTCGTCGTGCAGCGGGGCGATCGGATCGCCCAGCTCCTCCTCCAGGAGGTGGCCCACGTCGCTCTCGTGGAGGTCGATGTGCTTTCCGACACCGTCAGGGGCGACACTGGACACGGAGACAGTGGCGGATTCGGCGTGCAGCACAGCTGAATCGCGATGACGGCGATGGCGTTCGGGCGGCAGCTCGGCCCGTCGCACGGACGACGAGGAGTGACGATGGCCTGGTTTCGGCGCGGCAAGAAGAAGCAGGACGACGCCCAGGGCGACGACGCGCTGAGCAGCCCGGACACGCCTGAGGGCGAGGCGCCCGACGAGACGGGCGAGGCGAGCTCCGGCACGCAGACGCAGCCCGGGAGCGAGGCCCCCACCCGCACGGGCGGCCCGTACGACCGCGCGGATGCCCCCTTCGAGGAGGGTTACGTCAAGCTCGGTTCGATGTGGCTACCGGCCGTCAAGGGCCTCATGCTCACCTTCGAGATGGACCAGACGCAGAGCCGGGTCACGGCTGTGCAGGTCGTCCTCGGCGACTCCACCTTGCAGCTCCAGGCGTTCGCCGCCCCGCGGTCCAGGGGCATCTGGGAGGAGATCCGCGGCGAGATCCGGGAGAGCATCGAGGGCCAGGGCGGCACGGTCGAGGAGCTCGAGGGTCCGCAGGGTACCGAGCTGCAGGTCGAGCTCAACGGCGGCCGCATGCTCTTCCTCGGCGTCGACGGTCCGCGCTGGTTCCTCCGCGGCGTCATGACCGGCCGTGCGGCGGCCGACCCGCAGATCGGCAACGGTTTGCGCGAGGTGTTCTCCCACGTCGTCGTCGACCGCGGCGGTGACCCGATGGGGCCGCGTGAGCTGCTCCCGCTCGAACTGCCCGACCAGGACGCCCCGGCGGCCCCGGTGGAGCCCACCGACGAGAAGAAGGCCTCCGACCTGGACCCGTTCACGCGCGGCCCGGAGATCACCGAGGTCCGCTGAGCGATGACGCTGCGGCAGCGGCTGCGCCGACTCGTCGGCGGCTCCTCCGTCGATGTCGCCGATGCCGCCGCCGCCCGCGAGGATCTCGGCGGTGTGCCGATCGGCGAGGTCACCGACCGTGCCCGGGTGGTCGTCGTGGGCGTCGTGCGAGCGCTGCGGTTGCCACCGGCGGATGGCTCGCCGCATCTCGTGGCCGAGCTCGACGACGGCAGCGGCACCCTCGATCTCGTGTGGTTGGGTCGGCGCTCGGTGCCCGGCATCGACCCCGGGGTGCGGCTGCGGGCCGAGGGCCGCGTCAGCCGGGTCGCCGGTCGCGCGACGCTGCACAACGTGCGCTACGACATCCTGCCCTGACCGCCGCGACCCGTCGGGTGGCTCCGGCGTCAGCGCAGCAGGGTTTCCAACTCGCTCTCGCTCGCAGAACTCGACACGAAGAGGAGTTCGTCGCCGGGCTCCAGCACGTCGTCGGGGCTGGGGGCGATGGCGCGTCCGCCGCGCACGATGCACGTGAGCACGGTGTCGGCCGGCCACGGCACGTCGCCCACGAGGCGCGTCGCCCAGGGGCTCGTCTCGGGCAGGGTGAGCTCGACCAGGACGGCGTGGGACTGCTGGAACTCGAAGATGCGCACGAGGTCGCCCACGCTCACCGCCTCCTCGACCAGGGCCGTCATGAGGCGCGGTGTCGAGACGGCCACGTCGACACCCCACCCGTCACCGAACAGCCACTCGTTGCGCGGGTTGTTGACCCGCGCCACCGTGCGGGGCACCCCGAACTCGGTCTTGGCGAGCAGGGAGACCACGAGGTTGGCCTTGTCGTCGCCCGTGGCGGCGACGACCACGTCGCAGTGCTCGAGCTCGGCCTCCTCCAGCGCCGACATCTCGCAGGCATCGGCGAGCAGCCACGCGGCGTCGGGGACGCGGGAGGACTGGACGGCCTCCGCGTCGTGGTCGATGAGCATGACCTCGTGTCCGCTCTCGATGAGCTCGCTGGCGATGGAGCGGCCGACGCTCCCGGCTCCGGCGATGACGACGCGCATGAGTCCCTTTCTCAGCCGTGGGAGGGCGGGTCGAGCAGGAGCCGCTCGATGCTGCGCAGCCGGTCGACCGGGGCGATGAGAGTGAGCACGTCGTGCTCCTGGAGCACGGTCGTGGGCGTGGGCATGGCGGCCGCCTCCAGGCGGGTGTAGTAGGCGACGCGGGAGCCGCTGGCCTTCTCGATGTGGGTGAGGGTCCGCCCGATCCAGGACGGGTGGGGGCTCACCTCCGCGAGGACCAGGGACCCGGTCGGGTCGGTCAGGACGGGGGCCGCGTCGCGGGGGAGCAGGCGGCGCATGATGCGTTCGGTGGTCCAGCGGACGGTCCCGACCGTCGGGATGCCGAGGCGCCCGTACACCTCGGCGCGGCCGGGGTCGTAGATGCGGGCCACGACGTTGTCGACGCCGTAGGTCTCGCGGGCCACGCGGGCGGCGATGATGTTGGAGTTGTCGCCGCTACTCACGGCGGCGAAGGCGTACGCCTCCGCGATGCCGGCCCGCTCCAGGGTGTCCCGGTCGAAGCCGACCCCGGTGACCCGGCGGCCGTCGAAGTCGGGCCCGAGGCGCCGAAAGGCGGCCTTGTCGCGGTCGATGACGGCGACGTCGTGGCCCTCGGCCTCGAGGGCGAGGGCGATGCCGGCGCCCACCCGCCCGCAACCCATGATGACGAAGTGCACAGCCGCAGGGTAAGCCCATCGCGAGGACGATGACGCGCGCACCGGCACCGGGCGCCCGGTGCGGGGGTGTCCTCTCAGCGTGGACACAACGGCAGGCCTCACCGTGGGCGGACGTGTCGGACCTGAGTCGCGCGATCAAGCGAGCCCTGGTCGGGCGGGCCATCCGCACCGACCGCCTGGGGGAGACGCTGCTCCCCAAGCGCATCGCCCTGCCCGTCTTCGCGAGCGACGCGCTGTCCTCCGTCGCCTACGCGCCGGACGAGATCTTCCTCACGCTGGCCATCGCGGGTGGCTCGTTCGCGTTCCTGCACTCGTGGCAGATCGGGCTCGCGGTGGTCGCCGTCATGGTGGTCGTCGTCGCGTCCTACCGGCAGAACGTCTACGCCTACCCCTCCGGCGGCGGTGACTACGAGGTCGCGAGCGTCAACCTGGGCCCCCGAGCCGGGGTCACCGTGGCGAGCGCGCTGCTCGTCGACTACGTCCTCACCGTGGCCGTCTCGATCAGCTCGGGGGTACAGAACGCGGGGGCAGCGTTGCCGTTCATCCGCGGCCACGAGGTGTGGGTGGCCTGCGGCCTCGTCATCGCTCTCACGGCGGTCAACCTGCGCGGGGTGCGCGAATCGGGGGCGGTGTTCGCCGTGCCGACCTACGCGTTCATGGTGGGCATCCTCGGGATGTCCGCCTGGGGTGCCGTGCAGGCGGCGACGGGCACCCTGCAGATGGCGCCGAGTGCGGGCTTCGAGGTGCGCCCCGAGCCGGGCTACGAGGCGCTCACGGGCGTGGCCATGGTGTTTCTGCTCTTGCGGGCCTTCTCCTCCGGATGCGCCGCCTTGACCGGCGTCGAGGCCATCAGCAACGGGGTGCCCGCCTTCGAGACGCCGAAGAGCCGCAACGCGGCGATCACCCTCGTCCTCATGGGCGCCATCTCGGTGACGATGCTCATGTCGATCATCGCCCTGGCGCGGCGCACGGGCGTGCAGTTCGCCGAGGACCCGGCGACCCAGCTCTTCCTCGGCGGGCAGCCGGTCGGTCCGGCGTACGTGCAGGAGACGATCATCGGGCAACTCGCCCACACCGTCTTCCACGCCTTCCCGCCGGGGGTGGTGTTCATCTCGATCTGCACGGGCGTCATCCTCGTGCTCGCCGCGAACACGGCGTTCAACGGTTTCCCGGTCCTCGCCTCCGTGCTGGCTAAGGACGGGTTCCTGCCCCGCCAGCTCTCGCAGCGGGGCGACCGCCTCGCCTACAGCAACGGCATCATCATCCTGGCGGGGGCTGCGATGGCGCTCATCGTGGCCTACGACGCGCAGGTCACCAAGCTCATCCAGCTCTATATCGTCGGGGTCTTCGTCTCGTTCACCCTGAGCCAGATCGGGATGGTGCGGCACTGGAACCGTGCCCTCCTCGGGGAGGTCGACGCCCGCGCCCGCGGCCGCATGTATCGAGCGCGCGCGATCAACGCGGTCGGCGCCACGATGTCGGGCACGGTGCTCGTCGTCGTGCTGTTGACGAAGTTCACGCGGGGAGCGGGCTACGCGGTCGCCGCGATGGTGGTCCTCTTCTTCATCATGCTCGGCATCGCCCGCCACTACCGGGCCGTCGCGCGCGAGCTCGCCCTCGCGGAATGCGACTCCGAACGGGCCCTGCCCTCCCACGTGCACGCCATCGTGCTCGTCAGCACCATCCACAAGCCGACGATGCGCGCCCTGTCCTACGCCCGCGCCTGTCGCCCGAGCGTGCTCGAGGCGGTGACCGTGTCGGTGGAGGCCGACCGGACCGCCGACCTCGTGCGGGCGTGGACCCAGCGCCGGATCCCCGTCCCGCTCACCGTCCTGGAGTCGCCCTACCGCGAGATCACGCGGCCCGTGGTCGACTACGTGCGCTCGCGGCGCACCGACAACCCCCGCGACGTCGTCACGGTCTACGTGCCCGAATATGTCGTCGGCCACTGGTGGGAGACGGTGCTGCACAACCAGAGCGCCCTGCGCCTCAAGACGGCGCTGCTGTTCACCCCCGGCGTGATGGTGGTGAGCGTGCCGTGGCAGCTGACGTCGGCCGCGGGCGCCGAGGAGAGCCATCTCGCCGGCGGCACGGGCCCGGCCAACCTTCGGGGGCCCGCGCACGAGACACTGTGAGGACTATGACTTCCATCCGCGCATCCCTCGTCGGCGCCGAAGCCGAGATCGACCTCACCGACATCGCCCACGGCGGTCATGCCGTCGGCCGCGTCGAGGGGCAGGTCGTGTTCGTCCGTCACGGCCTGCCGGGCGAGCGCGTCCTCGCCCGCGTCATCAAGGGGCGGGAGGGCGACCGCTTCGTCTTCGCCGACGCGATCGAGGTGCAACGCGCCTCCGAGCACCGGGTGGAGCCCCGCTGCCCGGTGTCGGGACCCGGTGGATGCGGTGGCTGCGACTTCCAACACGTCGACCTCGCGCATCAGCGCGACCTCAAGTCCCAGGTGCTGACGACCCAGCTGTCGCGGTTGGCCGGTCTCGACGTCGAGGTGCCGGTCTTGCCCGTGCCGGGCGACGAGGACGGCCTGCGGTGGCGCACCCGGGTGGAGTTCGCGGTCGATGCAGACGGCCGCGCCGGGCTGCGGCCGCAACGCAGCCACGACGTCATCCCGCTCACCGACTGCCCCATCGCCACCCGGGAGGTCATCGACACCGGGGTCCTTGAGGAAACGTGGGAGGGCATGCGCGCCGTCGACGTCATCGCGCCGAGCGAGGGGGACGCCCTGGCCGTGCCGATCCCCGAGGACGACCCGCACGACGTCCCCGAGATCTACGTGGCCGAGCGGGTCGCCGGGCAGCGGTGGAAGGGCGTGTTCGAGGTCCACGCGCGCGGCTTCTGGCAGGTGCACCCGGGGGCGGCGGCCACGTTCACCGACCACGTCCTCGACCGGCTCGACCCGCGCCCGGGGGAGCGCGCCCTCGACCTGTACGCGGGCGTCGGCCTCTTCGCCCGGGCCCTCGCCGACGCCGTCGGTGAAGACGGCGCCGTGCTCGCGGTGGAGTCCGACGAGCGCGCCTGCGCCGCGCTGGAGAGCGAGGTCGCCGACCTGCCGCAGGTGGAGGTGCGAGCGGGAGATGTCGGTCGCGAGCTCGAGCCCCTCGTCGAAGGCGGTGACGAGGTCGACCTCGTCGTGCTCGACCCGCCGCGATCGGGAGCCGGTCGAGCGGTGATGGTCGACCTCTGCCAGATGTCGCCGCGGGCCATCGCCTACGTCGCCTGCGATCCCGCCGCCCTGGCGCGGGACGTCGCCATCGCCTCCGAGCACGGGTACGAGCTGGCCGACGTCACGGGTTTCGACGCGTTCCCCATGACCCACCACGTCGAGGCGATCGCCCTGCTCCGACCCGCGCGAGGGTGAGGCGCGCCCAAGATCGACCGGGCGCGTCGGGGGCGAACGGCCCCGTTCTGCGAGAGGATCGAGCTGACGCCCCGACGCGCCCCGCGGGCGCATGTGATTGAATGGGGCCAGATATCTCGATATCGAGACAAGTTGCGGCGGCACCGACCAGACGCAACGCGCACACTGCTGAACCCACGACAAGGAGCACAGGTGAGCCAGGACAGCTTCAAGGCCAAGGGCACCCTTTCCGCCGGTGGGCAGACGGTCGACATGTACCGCCTGTCTGCCGTCGAGGGCGCCGAGACCCTCCCGTACAGCCTCAAGGTCCTCCTCGAGAACCTGCTGCGCACTGAGGACGGCGCCAACATCACCGCCGACCACATCACGGCCCTCGCGCAGTGGGACGAGAAGGCCGAGCCCGACACCGAGATCCAGTTCACCCCGGCGCGCGTCGTCATGCAGGACTTCACCGGCGTGCCGTGCATCGTCGACCTCGCGACGATGCGTGAGGCCGTCGCCGACCTGGGCGGCGACCCCACCAAGATCAACCCGCTCGCGCCCGCCGAGCTCGTCATCGACCACTCCGTGCAGATCGACGTGTTCGGTCGCCGCGACGCCTTCGAGCGCAACGTCGACATCGAGTACGGCCGCAACGAGGAGCGCTACCAGTTCCTGCGCTGGGGTCAGACCGCGTTCGACGACTTCAAGGTCGTCCCCCCGGGCACCGGCATCGTCCACCAGGTCAACATCGAGTACCTGGCCCGCGTGACCATGGTCCGCGACGGCGTGGCCTACCCCGACACGTGCGTCGGCACCGACTCGCACACGACGATGGTCAACGGCCTCGGCGTGCTCGGCTGGGGCGTGGGCGGCATCGAGGCCGAGGCCGCGATGCTCGGCCAGCCCGTCTCGATGCTCATCCCGCGCGTCGTCGGCTTCAAGCTCACCGGCGAGATGAACCCCGGCGTCACCGCCACCGACGTCGTCCTCACGATCACGCAGATGCTGCGCGAGCACGGGGTCGTCGGCAAGTTCGTCGAGTTCTACGGTGAGGGCGTCGCCGCCCTGCCGCTCGCCAACCGCGCCACGATCGGCAACATGAGCCCCGAGTTCGGCTCCACCTGCGCCATCTTCCCGGTCGATGACGTGACGCTGGAGTACCTGCGCCTCACCGGCCGCGACGAGAACGATGTCGCCCTCGTGGAGGCGTACACCAAGGAGCAGGGCATGTGGCTCGACCCGAGCGTCGAGGCCCGCTACAGCGAGAAGGTCGAGCTCGACCTCTCCACCGTGGTGCCGAGCATCGCGGGCCCCAAGCGTCCGCAGGACCGCATCGAGCTCTCGCAGGCGCAGAAGAACTTCCGCAAGGTGCTGCCCTCCTACGTCAAGGGCAAAGAGGGCGACTGGGAGTTCGAGGCCGACAAGGACGGCGGTTCGTTCCCGGCCTCCGACGCTCCGGGCAGCAACGGCGCCGACGCCGGCGGCGACGCCCCCAAGAAGTCGGTCCTGGGTCGCCGCCCGCACGCGAAGGTGGCCGCCAAGAACGAGCGCGGTGAGGAGTTCGAGCTCGACCACGGTCACGTGGCCATCGCGTCGGTCACCTCGTGCACCAACACGTCCAACCCGTCGGTGATGCTCGCCGCCGGCATGCTCGCCCGCAACGCCAACGCCAAGGGCCTCAAGAGCAAGCCGTGGGTCAAGACGTCGATGGCGCCCGGTAGCCAGGTCGTTACCGGCTACTACGAGAAGGCGGGCCTGTGGCCCGACCTCGAAGCCCTCGGCTTCCACCTCGTCGGGTACGGCTGTGCCACGTGCATCGGCAACTCGGGTCCGCTGGACGAGGACATCTCGGCCAAGATCAACGAGCACGACCTGTCGGTCACTTCCGTCCTCTCGGGTAACCGCAACTTCGAGGGCCGCATCAGCCCCGACGTCAAGATGAACTACCTGGCCTCCCCGCCGCTGGTCATCGCGTACGCCCTGGCCGGCACGATGGACTTCGACTTCGACTCCGAGGCGCTCGGGCAGGACTCCGAGGGCAACGACGTGTTCCTCAAGGACATCTGGCCCTCGCCGGAGGACGTGCAGGCCGAGATCGACCGCTCCATCAGCCGTGAGCAGTTCGTCGCCGACTACCAGGACGTCTTCGCCGGTGACGAGCGCTGGCAGGGTCTCGACACCCCCGAGGGCAAGACCTTCGAGTGGGACGAGAACTCCACGTACGTGCGCAAGCCGAGCTACTTCGACGGCATGACGATGGAGCTCACGCCGGTCGAGGACATCTCGGGCGCGCGGGTGCTCGCCAAGCTGGGCGACTCGGTGACGACCGACCACATCAGCCCCGCGGGTGCCATCAAGCCGGACAGCCCGGCCGGTCAGTACCTCGCCGACCACGGCGTGGAGCGTAAGGACTTCAACTCCTACGGCAGCCGTCGCGGCAATCACGAGGTCATGGTGCGCGGCACGTTCGCGAACATCCGTCTGCGCAACCAGCTGCTCGACGACGTCGAGGGTGGCTTCACCCGCGACTTCAGCGCCGACGGCGAGCAGACGACGATCTACGACGCCGCGATGAACTACGAGAAGGCCGGCACCCCGCTGGTCATCCTCGCGGGCAAGGAGTACGGCTCGGGCTCCTCGCGTGACTGGGCCGCCAAGGGCACCCGCCTGCTGGGCGTCAAGGCCGTCATCGCCGAGAGCTACGAGCGCATCCACCGCTCCAACCTCATCGGGATGGGCGTCCTGCCCCTGCAGTTCCCGCAGGGTGAGAGCGCTGACAGCCTCGGCCTCGACGGCACCGAGACCTTCGACATCACCGGCGTCGCCGAGCTCAACGACGGGAAGCCGAAGACGGTCAAGGTCGTCGCCACCAAGGACGGCGGCAAGACGGTGGAGTTCGACGCGGACCTGCGCATCGACACCCCCGGCGAGCGCGACTACTACCTCAACGACGGCATCCTGCAGTACGTGCTGCGCAGCCTCGTCAACGGCTGACACGCACCATCGCACGACGGCGGCCCGCTCCCGAAAGGGGGCGGGCCGCCGTTCCCGTTGGTCGAGCGAAGCGAGCGAAGCGAGCGTCTCGAGACGGTGTATCCGCTGCTGTCCCGCCTGCGCAAGGAAGAGCTCGTCACGACGACCTGGCGGGAGTCCGATGCCGGACCGGCTCGCCGCTACTACCGCCTCAGCCCGGCGGGAGCCGCCTCGCTGGGGGCGTTCCGCACCGCGTGGACCACCTACCGCACGTCCGTCGAGGCCGTCCTGTTCGGCCCGAGCAGAAGGGAACCGTCATGATGACCGCTACCGCGCACCCTCGTGTCGCCGCCTACCTCGATGCCCTTCACCGTGCGGCGAGCGCCCTGCCGCACGGGCAGCGTCAGGAGCTCCTCGCCGACATCACCGAACACCTCGAGGTGGCGCTCGACGGCGTCGAGCTGGCCGGCCCGGAGTGGGAGATCGCCGTGCGCACCACCCTCGACCGGCTCGGCAGCCCCGAGGACCTCGTGCGCGCAGCCGGCGGGGCCCCTGGGTCCGGTGTGGCGGGGCAGCCCGAGCGGGCGTCGCGCTGGTCGGGGCACGGCGTCACCGGCATCGTGCTGTTCGTCGTCGGTCTCGTCCTGTTCCTCGGCGACCAGGTCTGGACCAGCGGCGAGAAGACACTGGGGGCGTTCGTCCTCGGTGGTGGCGCCCTCATCGTGGGCCCGATCGTGGCCTTCGTGGGTCTCGTGAGCTTCTTGATGCCCACGCAGGAGTGCACTGACGACGGGACGACGGAGGTGTGCACCTCGGGCGCCCTTGCGGCACCGGCGTCCGAGCTGCTCTTCGGCCTCGGGCTCCTGGGCGCGGTGATCCTGCCGGTGATCGTCGTCGCAACCCTGCTCATCACCCGCGCCCGGCGACGCCGCCGCGCGACGTTGTGAGGAACGAGGCGGCCATCGCGCGCTCACGCGGCGGAGTGCAAGGGGACCCCCGTGTGGTGGAGGGCGACCTTCTGGCCGTCGATGTCGTGGACGGTGATACGCAGGCCGAAGACGTCGGCGAGGACCTCGGGAGTCATGATCTGCGTCGGGGTGCCGTCGGCGACGATCACGCCGTCGCGCAAGGCGATGATGCGGTCGGAGTAGGCGGCTGCCACGTTGATGTCGTGGACGACCATGACGACGGTCTTGCCGAGGTCGTCCGCGGCACGGCGCACCAGGCGCATCATGGACACAGCGTGGGCCATGTCGAGGTTGTTGAGGGGCTCGTCGAGCAGCAGGTGCTCGGTGTCCTGCGCGATCGTCATCGCGACGAAGGCCCGCTGTCGCTGGCCGCCGGAGAGCTGGTCGAGGAACCGGTGCCGGTAGGGGAGCAGGTCGAGGAACTCCAGGGCGCGTTCGACGTGCTCACGGTCGAAGTCGGTGAGTCGCCCCCCGCAGTGCGGAAAGCGCCCGAAGGCCACGAGCTCCTCGACGCGCAGTCGTGCCGTGAGGTGGTTCTCCTGGCGGAGGATGGCGAGGCTGCGAGCCAGCTCGCGACGGCCGGCGCGTGCGACGTCGAGATCGCCGACGTGAGCGGTGCCCGAGGTCGGGGCGAGCAGGCGGCCGAGGATCATGAGCAGCGTCGACTTGCCGGCGCCGTTGGGGCCGACCAATGAGGTGACACCGCCGTCCGGAATCTGCCCGCTCACCGGGCCGAGGACGCGCGTGTCGCCGTAGGTCTTCGTGAGGTCGCTGAAGGTGATCACAGGCTTCTCCTTCGAAGGAGCAGGACGAGGAAGCACAGGCCGCCGACGAACTCGATGAGTACGGTGAGAAACCCGGCGGCGTAGAAGACGTGCTGGAGGAGGAACTGGCCGCCCGCGAGGGCGATGACGCCGAGGGCGGTGGCCATGGGCACGACGGCGGCGTGGCGGTAGGTGCCGGTGAGTTGGTAGGCGAGGGTGGCGATGACGAAGCCGAAGAACGTCAGCGGGCCGACCAGGGCCGTGGAGAACGAGATGAGAGCGGCGACGAGCACGAGGGCGATCGTCATCTCCTGGCGGTGCTCGACCCCGATGCCGAGGGCGGCCTCCCGCCCCAGGAGCAGCGCGTCGAGGGTGTGGCGTCGCTTCCACGTGATGAGGCCCGCCCCGACGCACACCGCGAACGCCAGCGGCAGGTAGTCGGGGCGCACGTCGGTGATGCGCCCGAACAGCTCCACCGAGAGGAGGTCGTAGTCGGTGGGGTGCAGCAGCCGTTCGAGAAACGTCGAGAGGCTGCGGAACGCCATACCGATGACGACGCCGACGAGCAGGAGCACGTGCATGCTCGCGAACGTGCCCGAGAAGAGCCACCGGTAGAGCAGCAGGGCGAACGCGACCATCACTGCGGTCTGCGCCAGCAGCATTCCGATGCCGTCCAAGCGCGTGAGGATCAGCCCGCCGAACAGGGTGACGAGCACGGTCTGGATGAGCACGAAGAGCGCGTCGAAGCCCATGATCGACGGGGTGAGGATGCGGTTGTCGGTCACCGTGTGGAACAGCACGGTGGCGAGGGCCTGGGTGAAGGCCGCCACGAGAATGGCCCCGGCGGTGGGCAGGCGCAGGGAGAGGGCGAAGTCGACGGGGCCGACGATGAAGGCGAGCAGGTAGGTCGCGAGGCAGGCCAGGGCGACGATCCAGGCGACCGCGATCCGCAGCCCTGGACGCGCCGGGCGGTCGCGGCGGTCGAGGGGAGCCGGGACGGCCGGACGGGCGTGGGCGTGGTCAACCTGCGACACGACGACTCCTCACGACGAAGGCCACGAAGCAGACCGCGCCGATCACGCCGAGGATGACCGAGGCGGGGATCTCCATGGGCGCGATGACGGTACGCCCCACGAGGTCGCAGAGCAGCAGCAGCACCGTGCCGAGCAGGGCGACCCAGGGCAGATTGCGGCGCAGATCGTCGCCGAGCAGCATCGAGACGATGTTCGGCACGACGAGGCCGAGAAACGGGATGAACCCGACGACGACGGCGGTGATGCCGGTGGCAAGGGCGACGAGGCAGGTGCCGAGGAAGACGACGGCGCGATAGTTCAGGCCGAGTCCGGTGGCGGTCTCCTCCCCGAGGCCCGCCACAGTGAACCGGTCCGCGGCGATCCACGTGATGACGGTGATGACGACGACGGCCCACAGCGGCTCGTAGAAGCCCTCGACGATGGAGCTGAATCCGCCGGAGCGCCACGCCGACATCGACTGCAGGAGGTTGAACTGGCCGGCGAGGAACGTCGAGATGGCTCCGACGACGGCGCCGAGCATGATGCCGGTGAGCGGGACGACCACCGAGTTGCGGACGGCGATGCGGCGCAGAATGCCGAGAAAGACCAGGGTGCCGATGAAGGCGGCAGCGCTCGCGAGCACCATGCGCGCCATGACGGGGGCGCCGGGCCAGAGGATGAGGGTGAGCAGGATGCCGAGGCCGGCCCAGTCGGCGGTGCCGGCGGTCGTCGGCTCGACGAACCGGTTCTGCGTGATCATCTGCATGATGACGCCGCACACGCTCATCGCCGTGGCGGCGAAGACGAGCGCCAGGGTGCGGGGCACCCGGGAGAGAAGGAACATCCGCATCTGCTCGGGGTCGTGGAGCAGCTTCCCGACACGAATGTCGTAACCGCCGACGAACAGCGAGATGGCCACGAGCGCGATCGCGGCGACGAGCAGGACGCCGAGCAGGAGCCGGGTGCGGGCGGAGTGGGTCGGGCGCGCCGCGTGGGCGGCCGAGGCCTCCGGCCGCCCACGAACGAGAGTCGAGGACGTCACTGCCCCAGCGTTTCGGCGATCTGGGTGTAGGCGTCGGTGTACGCCTGGATGCCCTCGGTGACGTAGAAGGTGTCGCGCAAGTAGATGATGTCGTTGTTCTGCACGAAGGTCGTGTTCGCCCATGCGGTCTGGGCCTCGACCGTGCGGCTCGCGGGGGTGGGAGCCTCACCGCCCGGGGTGGAGACGGCGGCGTCACGGTCCATGACGATCATGACGTCGGGGTTCTCTTGTGCGACGGTCTCGGGCGCCAGGCCGGAGTCCTGGTGGATGGACTCGGAGTTCGCCTCGGTGTCGAACACATCCGTCATGTCGAGCGGCTGCAGCAACACGCCGATGCGCCCGGCGGCGTTGTCGATCTTGCCGCCGTTGTGGTTGGCGAGAAACACGCTCTGGCCGGTGCTCACGGCCGCGGCCCGCTCGATCGAGGAGTCGAGGGCGTCGTTGAGCTCGGCAGCCTTGGTCTCCTGACCGAAGATCTCGCCCAGCGTCGTGGTCTGCTGCTTGAGCGCCTCGACGTAGCCCTCCTGCTCGGTGCTGGGGGCGATGTCGATGACGGTGCCGGCCTTCTGGAGGTCGGCCGTGACCTTCTCGAAGCGCTTGCCGCCGATGATGAGGTCGGGCTGCGCCTGGGCGACCACCTCGAGCTTGGGCTCGCGGTGGGTGCCCACGTCGAGGATGTTCGCGTCGTCCTTCCAGGCGTTGAGGTCCTTGGGCAGGAGCTGCTTGGGTGCGGCGACGGGGGTGATACCGAACGCCTGGAGGGTCTCGAAGGAGGTGGAGTCGAGGGCGACGACCCGCTGGGGGTGGCGCGGCACCTCGACGTCGCCGGCCTTCGTCGACACCGTCACCGTGGCGGGCTCGGCCGACGCGGGCTCAGCGGCGCTCGCGTCGCCGTTGGCGGTGCCACAGGCGGCGATGGTGAGGGGGAGAAGGAGGGTGAGGGCGGTGACGAGCGAGCAGCGCATCGAGGTCTCCGATCAGTGAGTTAGGTGAACCTAATGAAGGTTAGCCTAACCTCACTGACCGGTGCGGAGGGGGTCTCTCAGGCGCTGTTCCCGGGCTCCTGCGGGACGTGGGCGGCGGCGTTGTCGCTGTCGTCCCGACGCAGCCGGTCGCGCAGGCGGCGGGCGGTCTCGTCCATGGCGGCGGGGTCGGGGTCGGTGTCGGCGCGGGAGACGTCGAAGTCGGCCGGGGAGTTGGTCGGCCACACGTGCAGGTGCACGTGCGGCACCTCGTATCCCTGGATGAGCAGCCCTGGTCGGGCGCAGCCGTACTCGGCCACCTGCGCGCGGCCGATGGTGTGCGCGACCGTCATCAGATGGGCCATGAGGTCGCCGTCGGCCTCGTGCCACGCGTCGACCTCCTGGCGGGGGACGACGAGGGTGTGCCCGGGGGTGATCTGGTCCGCGGAGAGGAACGCGACGCACCGCTCGTCCGACCAGACGAAGCGGCCCGGGATCTCTCCGGCGATGATGCGGCTGAAGATCGTCATGGCTTCACCCTACGGGCGGCGGGTTGTCGGTGGCTGCGGGCATGCTGGGGCGCATGAACGACGCACGCACCCCGCCCGGCTGGCCGCCCGGGGTGCCACCGGCGGGTGCCGCCGGGTGGCAGCAGGCGGCCACCGAGTTCCTCCTCGACCAGTGCCCGGCCGACCACCGGGGGCAGCCGGTGTGGCGACGGCACCCGGTGGCGTTGTCGTGGGTGGCGCAGCGACACGTGGCGGCGCAGGTCGACGCCATGCGCGACTGCTACCGCACCGCACGGGTCGAACTCGCCGACCACCTGGGCCCGGACGAACTGCCCGAGGTCCTCGCCGCCCTGGAGACCGAGGGGCTGCGGCTGCGGGCCGTCGCCCGCGCCACCGAGCTCGTCTCCTCCGCCATGCGCGGTGAGCCCTACGTGCCGCGCCTGTGAGGCTCAGCCGGTGTTCTGCAGACCTGCGGCGGCGCCGTTGACCGTGAGCAGCAGCGCGTGCGACCACGCCTCCCGGTCGGGCCGCTGCGGGTCGCGGGCGTCCGCGGGCAGTCGCAGCACCCGCAACGCCTTGAGCTGAAGGTGGCTGAGCGCGTCGATGTAGGGCTGCCGCAGGCTCACCGCCGTGTGCAGGTGCGGCTTGCGTTCGAGCAGCTCGTCCTGGTCGAGCACCTCCAACACGAGGCGCCGCGACAGGTCGTACTCGGTGAGGATCTGGTGTGCGAGGTCGGGCCGTCCGCCGAGATCGAGGAACCGCTGCGCCAAGTGCCGGTCAGTCTTGGCCAGGCTCATCTCCGCCACGTCGATCATCGACCCGAACAGCGGCCACTCGGCGTACGCCTCACGCAACGCCTCGATGTCGCCCACGGCGGCCAGGCCGCTGCCGAGGCCGTACCAGCCCGGCAGGTTGACGCGGGTCTGCGCCCACGAGAACACCCACGGGATCGCGCGCAGGTCCTCCAGGCTGCGGCCGGTGTCCTTGCCGCTGCGGCGCGACGGCCGCGACCCCAACCGCAGGTCTCCGATCTCGTCCAGCGGCGAGACGGCGGCGATGAGGTCGGCGAACCCGTCCTGGGTCACCAGGGCCCGGTAGCACCCACGGCTCTGTTCGTCGATGGTGCGCGCCAGGCCCGCGTACCGCGCCGAGGCGTCCTCACGGGCGCGGGAGCGGGCGGGGGAGTCGGCGAGCAGCACCGCCGAGGTGACCCGCTCGAGGTGGCGCTGGCCGATCATCACGTCGCCGTAGCGGGCGAAGATCACCTCGCCCTGCTCGGTCACCTTGAACCGGCCGTCGACCGATCCTGCGGGCTGGGCCATGATCGCGCGGTGCAGGGGGCCGCCACCGCGACCGAGGGAGCCGCCGCGGCCGTGGAACAGGGTGACCTCCACCTCGGCGCGCTCCGCCCACGCCACCACTTCCCGCAACGCGACGTCGAGGGTGATCGTCGCGCTCGCCGGGCCGACGTCCTTGGCGGAGTCGGAGTACCCGACCATGACCTCCTGGCGCCGGCCCTGGGTCTCCCACTGCTCCTGCGTGCCCGCACAGCCCGCGAACTCCTCGAGGATGCGCGGGGCGTTGGCGAGGTCCTCACCGGTCTCGAAGAGGGGAACGACGCGCAAGCTCAACGGCCGATCGCCCACGGCGAGTCGGGCGAGGGCCCGCACGGCGCAGAGGTCGGCGGCCCGCCGGGTGAAGCTGACGATGTACCGGCCGCAGCTCGCGGTGCCCCATCGCTGCTGCAACCACGAGAGCACCCGCAGGGTGTCGAGCACCTCCTTGCCGATGTCCGACGTCGGCTGCACGTGCTGTGGCCAGCCGCGGCGCGCGAGGTCGTCGAGGAAGGCGGTGTCGGTGAGCGCCGCCTGCGGGTCGGGCACGTGCTCCTCGCCCAGCTGGCTGAACAGGTCGAGCAGGACGGCATCGTGCACGTGGCTGTGCTGGCGGACCTCCAGCTCCGCGAGGTGGAACCCGAACGTTTCGACCAGCCAGAGGAGCGCCTGCAGCTCGCCGCGGGCGCTGCGGTGGTCACCGGCGGCGATGAGGCTGGCCTGCACGAGCCGCAGGTCGGCGAGCATCTCCTCGGGGCCGGTGTAGGCGGCTCCCATCTGCTCGGCGAGGGTGGCCTTGACCCGCTCGGCGACGACGAGCAGCTTCTGCCGGTGCGGCTCGCCGGGGGAGTTCTTGACGATCTCTCCGAAGACGCCCGGCATGGCCACGGCGTCGGACTCCAGCGCGGCGATGAGGTCGTCCGAGGGCGGCGTGGTGCTCGTGTCCATCGTCAGGGTGCGCGCGACCCGGTCGGCGTGGGCAGCGAGCATCGACAGGGCCTCGCGGGCCTGCGTGGCGAGGGTCTCGCGCGTCACGGCCGCGGTCACGTGCGGGTTGCCGTCCCGGTCGCCGCCGATCCACGTCCCGAACCGCACGAACGCCGGCACCCGCACCGAGGAGCGGCCCGTGTCGCCCGGGAGGGCGTTCTCCACGGCCCGGTACAGGCGCGGGATGGCCCGCGACAGGGTCGAGTCGAAGATGGTCAGCATCGTCTTGACCTCGTCGGCCGGTTCCGGCCGCTCCGAGCGCAGCGTGGAGGTGCGCTGCAGGATGCCGATGTCCTCGAGCAGGCGGCGACGGGCGTGGGCCTTCTCGGTCTCGCCGTTGTTCGGGTCGTCATGCCGGTCCAACTGGGTCGCGATCCGCACCAGCGCCGAGGTGACGGCGCGCCGCCTCGCCTCGGTCGGGTGGGCGGTGAGCACCGGGTGGATCCGCAGCGCCCGCAGCCGCGCGAGGACGTCCTCACCGCCGTCGGCCAGCTCGGCGAGGGCCGGGCCGACGCCACCGGCCTCGACGCCACCGGTGAACTCGCCGTCCTCGCGCCGCAGCGAACGCACCCGCTGCCGCTCGTCGGCGAGGTTGGTGAGGTGGAGGTGCACCGTCACGGCGCGAGCCACCTCGGCGGTCGTGGCGGCGTCCAGCTCGCGCACGATGAGGTCCGCGGCCGAACCGCCGCTGTTGCCGTCGACGCGACACGCCTCGACGAGCGTGCGGACGGTGTCGACGAGCGTGGCGCCACCGGCCTCGTCGAGGACCTGCTCGTGCAACTCGGTCAGCAGCGCCAGATCGCCCCGGAGGGCGGCGGAATGGGACGGGTTCGACGGGGTCGGCGTCATGCCTGAAAGTCTACGAAGACCCCCCTTGGCTCTCTGTGTCCAGGTCCCTCCCAGCCTCCGAGCAGGTCGACCGCCCTTCCACGTCGTATGGTCACTGGGTCGATACGTCGTGGAAGGACATCTTGTGAGCGTGCTCGCCTCCATCACACAACCTGCGGACCTCGAGTCCCTGTCCGCCGAGCAGCTCGCCGAGCTCGCGGAGGAGATCAGGGAGTTCCTCGTGGAGTCGGTGTCGCGCAGTGGTGGTCACCTCGGTCCCAACCTCGGCGTGGTCGAGCTGACGATGGCGCTGCATCTGGCGTTCGACTCCCCGCGCGACGCGATCGTCTTCGACACCGGCCACATCTCCTACGTGCACAAGCTCCTCACGGGCCGTCAGGACTTCGACCTGCTGCGCTCCCGCGGCGGCCTGTCGGGGTACCCGAGCCGGGCGGAGTCCGAGCACGACATCGTCGAGAACTCGCACGCCTCCACGTCGCTGGCGTGGGCCGAGGGCATCGCCCAGGGCCGCGCTCTCGCCGGGGAGCGAGCGCACACGGTCGCCGTCATCGGCGACGGCGCACTCACCGGGGGTATGGCGTGGGAGGCCCTCAACGACATCGCCGCCCACAAGGACCTGCCCCTGGTCATCGTCGTCAACGACAACGAGCGCTCCTACGCCCCGACCACCGGCGGCCTCGCCGAACACCTCGCCATGCTGCGCGCGACGCGCAGCTACGAGCAGGTGCTCTCGTGGGGGCGGCGCACGATCTCCAGCGCCCCGGTCGTGGGTCAGCGCGCCTTCGAGGCGCTACACGGCATGAAGAAGGGGCTCAAGGACATCATCGCCCCGCAGGTGCTCTTCGAGGACCTCGGCCTCAAGTACCTCGGCCCCATCGACGGCCACGACATCGACGCCCTCACGACCGCGCTGCGGCGCGCCCGCGACTTCGGTGGCCCGGTCATCGTCCACGCCATCACGCAGAAGGGCCGCGGCTACCAGCACGCCCTGGACAACGTCGACGACCAGTTCCACGCGGTCGGCGTCATCAACCCCGAGACGGGCTTGCCCCTGGAGATCGCGGGGCGCAGCTGGACGGCCAACTTCTCCGAGACCATCTGCGAGCTGGCCGCCGAGCGTGACGACATCGTCGCGGTCACCGCCGCGATGCTCATCCCCGTCGGGCTGCGCGACTTCGCGCGGACCTACCCCGACCGGGTCTTCGACGTGGGCATCGCCGAGCAGCACGCCACCGCGATGGCCGCCGGGCTGTCCTACGCCGGCCGTCACCCGGTCGTGGCGATCTACTCGACGTTCCTCAACCGCGCCTTCGACCAGATGCTCATGGACTGCGCCTTGCACCGCCAAGGCGTCACGTTCGTGCTCGACCGGGCCGGCGTGACCGGCAGCGACGGCGCCTCCCACAACGGCATGTGGGACTTCGCGCTCGCCTCGATCGTGCCGGGCATCCGGGTCGCCGCCCCCCGCGACGGCGTGGGCGTGAGCGAGCTCGTCCGCGAGGCCGTCGCCATCGACGACGGCCCGTCGATCGTCCGGTTCCCCAAGGGCAGCGAACCTGCGCCCATCGAGGCCCTCGCGCGACGCGGCAGCCTGGATGTCATCGCCGACCACCCGGCCCGCGGCGACGACACCCCGGCGGAGATGGCCGTCGACGAGCAGGTCGACGTGCTCCTCGTGGGGGTGGGTGCCATGGCCCAGGTGGCGATCGAGGCCGCGTCCCTCATCGCCGAATCGGGCGCGCGCGTGCAGGTGGTCGACCCGCGCTGGGTGCTGCCCGTGCCCGCCGACCTCGTCACCGCGGCCCGCAGCGCGGGCCTGGTCATGGTCATCGAGGACCACGTCGCCGACAACGGCATCGGCGCGGCGCTTGCCGCCGCGACCGCTGCCACGGGTGAGCCCGTCGCGGTGCACCGTGCCGGCTTGCCCAAGGAGTTCCTCGACCACGCCGGGCGGGGTCAGATCCTCGCCGACGCCGGCCTCACGGCCCCGGCCGTGGCCGACCGGGTCATCGCGGCCCTGCGCCCGAGCCTCGTCTGACCTAGGAGGCTGCCGACGCGGTGAGGTGGTGCCAGAGGGCGCCGAGGAGGTTGGCGTCGTTGCGATAGCGGCAGGCGGCGATCGCCGGTCGCGGCAGGTCGAGGGGCACGGCGTCGAAGCGGCGCTCCACCTCGGCGGCGACGGCGTCGATGAGGGCGTCCTGCGCGCTGATGCCGCCGCCGACCGCGAACGCCTCGACGTCGAGGACGACCTGCAGGTTGAAGATCAGGGCCGATAGGCGCGCGGCGTAGGCCTGCAAGCTCGCCGCCGCCGCGGGGCTGCCGCTCGACAACCGCTCGAAGAAGTCCCGGCCGTCGGCGATGTCGGGTTCATCACCGCGGCGCTGCCGGTAGGCCTCGACGAGGAAGGCGGCGCCCATCGACGTGTACATGTGCTCGTCCGGACGCGCGAGATCGGTGATGAGGGCGCTGAGGTTGCCGGCGTGAAAGCGGGCGCCATGCAGGACGCGCCGATCGAGCATGACGGCGCCACCGACGGCGCTGCCCAACACCATCACGACGCCGGTGTCGACATCGGCCAGGGCGCCGTCGCGCATCTCCGCGAGGAGGGCGCAGTTGGCGTCGTTCTCGACGGTGACGCGCAGATCGCACCGTTCCCGCAGCGAGGTGATGTAGTTCTCGCCGGCGTTGAACGTCAGCAGCCCTCCGGAGAGCATGTGGCCGCTCTCGGGGTCGACCTCCCCGCAGGTGCTGAACGCCACTCCGGCGAGCGCCGGCCCGGCGGAGTCCGCATGCCCGTCGATGATGCCGACGACCGCGTCGATGAACTCCTCATGGGTCGTGTAGGAGGTCGGGAGCACCGACCGCTCGCCGAGAGTCCCTCCGGCGGTGGCGGTCGCGTACTTGATGCCCGACCCGCCGACATCCAGGACCAGGTAGTGCGCGTCAGCCGTCATGCGTGCACTGTAGGCCTCAGATGTCGCGGAAGGTCTCCACCGTCGCCCCGAGGGCGTTGAGGCGGCGGGCCAGGTCCTCATACCCCCGGTTGATGACGTACACGTTGCGCAGCACCGAGGTGCCCGGGGCGGCGAGCATGGCGATGAGCACGACGACGCCCGGGCGCAGCGCCGGCGGGCAGATGACCTCGGCGGCGCGCCACTTGGTGGGG
>JAUNTP010000002.1:0-20595 GCA_030538585.1 Mobilicoccus sp. | reverse complement strand
TCGATGAGCACCCGGTGCGGGTCGAGCAACTGCACCTTGGCGCCGACCTTCGTCAGCTCCGTCAAGTAGATCGCCCGGTTCTCATACACCCAGTCGTGGATCATCGTGCGCCCCTCCGCGCACGCCGCGATGAGCGCGAAGAACGGAAGGTTGTCGATGTTGAGACCCGGGAACGGCATCGGGTGGATTTTGTCGATGGGCGCCTTGAGCGGCCCCGGGCGCGTCGTGAGATCCACCAGGCGCGTCTCACCGTTGGCGGAGCTGTACTCGTCGGTGAGGTCGTACTGCATCCCCATCTCGGTGAGCAGCGCCAGCTCGATCTCGAGGAACTCGATCGGCACCCGCTGAATGGTGATCTCCGACTTGGTCACCACCGCGGCCGCGAGCAGGCTCATCGCCTCGATGGGGTCCTCGCTGGGGGAGTACTCGACGTCCATGTCGATGTCGGCCACACCGTGCACGGTCAGCGTCGTCGTGCCGACCCCGTCGATGCGCACCCCCAGCTTCTGCAAGAAGAAGCAGAGGTCCTGAACCATGTAGTTGGGGCTCGCGTTACGGATCGTCGTCTGACCGTCGTAGCGCGCCGCCGCCATGAGAGCGTTCTCGGTCACGGTGTCGCCGCGCTCGGTGAGCACGATCGCGCGCGTCGGGTTGACGCCGGGGGTGACCTTGGCGTGGTACATGCCGGTGGTGGCCTCGACGTTGAGCCCGAACGGCCGCAGCGCCGTCATGTGGGGCTCGATGGTGCGGGACCCGAGGTCGCAGCCGCCCGCGTACGGCAGCTCGAAGCTGTCGAGCTCATGCAGGAGCGGACCGAAGAACATGATGATCGTGCGGGTGCGCCGCGCGGCCGCCTGATCCATCGCCTCCAGGTCGAGCTGGGCGGGCGGCACGATCTCGAGATCGTTGCTGTCGGGCAGCCACCGCGTGCGCACGCCGATGCTCGAGAGCACCTCGAGGATGCGGTTGACCTCCTCGATGCGGGCGATATTGCGCAACGTCGTGCGGCCCTTGTTGAGCAGGGAGGCGCAGAGCAGCGCGACGGCGGCGTTCTTGCTGGTCTTGACCTCGATCGAGCCGTGCAGCTTGGTGCCGCCCTCGATGCGCAGGTGCTGCGGACCGGACGTACCCAGCGACACGAACTCCGAGTCGAGGTTCTCGCCGATGCGCGACAACATCTCAAGGCTGAGGTTCTGCTTGCCCTGCTCGATACGCACGACGGCGCTCTGGCTCGTGCCGAGCAGCTCGGCAAGTTCGTTCTGCGTCATGCCTTGGTGCCTCCGAGCCTCGCGAATCAGCGTGCCGATGCGGGCCAGGTAGTCCTCTGTCATGTGATCACGATAACTCATATGTGAGATAACACCCAACCGATCGGCGTGTCCGACCCGTGAAGTTGGACGAGTGTCCTGATCATGCCATGAATCTTCGGAGATCCTACTCTGCGGCACGCGTCGAGGGCGGGACCGACTCGCGTCGGCCCCGCCCTCGATGGCGTCGCTGGTCAGGCGGGCAGGCTCGCCACACCCACCGGCAGGAAGCGCTGACCGGTGACCTTCTCGGAGATGCCCGTGCGGTCCAGCAGCGGCGTGAGACCGCCGTTCCAGAACTGGAACCCGGCCCCGGTGATCATGCCGAGGTCGATGTCCATCGGTGCCTGGACGACGCCGTCGTCGACCATGATCCGCGCCTCTTCGGCCAGGCCGGAGAGCACCTTCTCCCGCACTTGCTCGGCCGTGAGGGCCGTGCCGTCGGAGCGCTCGTAGAGCGCGGCGATCTCCGGGTCGACGACCTGCTCGCCATCCTTCTCGACGTAGATCGCCGACTTCTTCATCTCGACGATTTTTCGCAGGTTGTCCGAGACGGTGAAGCGATCGGGGAACGCCGTGGCGAGGGTCTCGTTGTTGTGCAACGCGATCGCCGGTCCCACCAGAGCCATGAGCTGGAACGGCGGCATCGGGGAGATGCCGGCGAAGCCCTCGTCGGCCACCTCGATGGGCGTGCCGGCATCGACGATCTGGCCCATGTCGCTCATGAACCGGCCCAGCAGGCGGTTGACGATGAACGACGCCGAATCAGTGACGAGGATCGTCGTCTTCTTGAGCTTCTTGCCGACCGCGAACGCCGTGGCCAGGGTCTCCTGGTCGGTCTTCTCACCCGAGATGACCTCCAGCAGCGGCATGATCGCCACCGGGTTGAAGAAGTGGAAGCCCACGACCCGCTCAGGGTGCTTGAGCTCCGAGGCCATCTCGGTGATCGACAGGGAGGAGGTGTTCGTCGCGAGGACGCACTCCGGTGAGACGACGTCCTCGACCTCGGCCCAGACCGTCTTCTTGACCGACATCTCCTCGAAGACGGCCTCGACGACGAACTCGGCGTCGGCGAAGTCGTCCTTGCTCGTCGAGCCGGTGATGAGCGCCTTGTAGCGGTTGGCCTTGTCGGAGCTCAGACGGCCCTTGGCGGCAAGCTTGTCGATCTCGGCGTGCACGTAGCCGACGCCCTTCTCGACCCGCTCGGCGTCGAGGTCGGTCATGACGACCGGAACGCCCAGGCGGCGGATGAACAGCAGGGCCAACTGGCTCGCCATGAGACCTGCGCCGACGATGCCGACCTTGGTGACCTTGCGGGCCAGCGACTTGTCGGGCGCACCCGCGGGCCGCTTGGCGCGACGCTGCACGAGGTCGAAGGCGTACAGGCTCGCGCGGGCCTCCTCGCCCATGAGCAGGTCGGCGAGCGCCTCGTCCTCGGCCTCGAAACCCTCTGCGGTGGAGGCGGTGCGGGCCGCCGACATGATGTCGAGCGCCCGGTACGGGGCGGGGGAGTGGCCCCCGGTTCGGCCGTCGGCGATGGCGCGACCGCGGGCGATCTGCGCCTCCCACGCCTGCTCGTCGCGGTCGACCTCCGGGCGCTGCACGTCGGTCTCGCCGGTGATGATCGAGGCCGCCCACCGCAGCGACTGCACGAGGAAGTCGGCCGGCTCGAACAGCTCGTCGAAGAGCCCCAGCTCGTGGGCCTGCCCGGCCTTGAGCATCCGGTTCTGCGAGAGCGCGTTCTCGATGATGAGCGTGACGGCCTGCTCCGGCCCGATGAGGTTCGGCGTGAGCTGGCAGCCGCCCCACCCGGGCAGGATGCCGAGGAAGACCTCCGGGAAGGCGACCATGCCGACGTCGCTGGAGACGGTGCGGTAGTCGCAGTTGAGGGCGATCTCGAGGCCACCGCCGAGGGCGGCGCCGTTGACGAACGCGAACGTCGGGACGCCCAGCTCACCGAACTTGGCGAACACCTCGTGCCCCAGGCGGGTGATGGCGAGCGCATGCTCGCGCTCCTTGACCGCCCCGATGCCCGAGAGGTCGGCGCCGACGGCGAAGACGAACGGCTTGCCGGTGATGCCGACGCCGACGATCTCGCCCGCCTCCGCCCGCTTCTTGAGGCCGTCGAGGGCCTCACCGAGACCGGTGACGGTGCGCGGCCCGAGGGTGGTCGGCTTGGTGTGGTCCATGCCGTTGTCGAGGGTGATGAGGGCGAACGTGCCGGTCCCGCCCGGGAGGTCGACGTCGCGGACGAGCGAGGCGCTCACGACCTCGTCGGGAAAGATGGTGGCGAAGTCGGGGCTCATCGCTGGTCCTCCGTGGTCGAGCTGACGTAGTCGGCGTGGTGGGGGTTCTCCCAGATGACGGCCACGCCCATCCCGATGCCGATGCACATGGTCGCCATGCCGTACCGCACGTCGGGGTTCTGCTCGAACTGGCGGGCGAGGTTGCTGCACAGGCGCACGCCCGAGCTGGCCAGGGGGTGGCCGACGGCGATGGCGCCGCCGTACTGGTTGACCTTCGGCGAGTCGTCGGGGATGCCGAAGTGGTCGAGGAACGCGAGCACCTGGACCGCGAACGCCTCGTTGATCTCGAAGAGGCCGATGTCGTCGATGCTCAGGCCCGCCTGGGCGAGGGCCTTCTCGGCGGCCGGCACGGGCCCGTAGCCCATGACCTCGGGCTCGCAGCCGACGAACGCGAAGGTCTTCAGGCGCATCTTGACCTGCAGGCCCAGCTCGTGGGCGGCGTCCTCGGAGGCGATGATCGCGGCGGTCGCGCCGTCGTTGAGGCCGGCGCTGTTGCCGGCGGTGACGCGCCCGTGCGGGCGGAAGGGCGTCTTGAGTTCGGCGAGCCCTTCGAGGGTGACGCCGGCGCGCGGCGGCTCGTCCTTGGTGGCCAGGCCCCAGCCGAGCTCGCCGGTGCGGATGGCGACCGGCACGAGGTCGGGCTGGATCTCACCGGCCTCGTAGGCGGCGGCCGTCTTGTCCTGGCTCGCCTTGGCGTAGGCGTCGCTGCGCTCCTTGGTGAGCTGCGGGAACCGGTCGTGCAGGTTCTCGGCGGTGTTGCCCATCGACAGGGCCTCGACGTCGACGAGGTTCTCGGCGATGAGGCGCGGGTTGGGGTCCATCGCCTCACCCATCGGGTGGCGTCCCATGTGCTCGACACCGCCGACGACGGCCACGTCGACCGCGCCGAAGCCGATGGCGCCCGCGGCCGTCGTCAGGGCCGTCATGGCGCCGGCGCACATCCGGTCGATCGAGTATCCGGGCACGCTCTGCGGCAGGCCCGAGAGCAACACGGCGAGGCGCCCGAGGGTGAGCCCCTGGTCGCCGATCTGCGTCGTGGCCGCGAGGGCCACCTCACCGATGCGCTCGGGCGGCAGGTCGGGGTTGCGACGCATCAGCTCGCGGATGCAGGCGACGACCAGGTCGTCGGCGCGCGTCTGGGCGTAGATGCCCTTGTCTCCCGCCTTGCCGAACGGTGTGCGAACACCGTCGACGAAGACGACCTCAGGTCGTGACACTTGGCCTCCTACGGCTGTGGGGCGTGCGTCGTCGCACGCCGAAGTCATGTCCGGGGCCGATATTACTGGCCAGTACGGTCTCTTGTCGTGGGTGATGTCCGCGACATGGACGCCTGATGTCGACGGGTGGTCGCTGACCGCACCGACGGTGCTGGTCAGGCGCCCTCCGGCGAGGCGGTCGCGAAGGCGTCGGCGACGACGGGGGCGGCGATGTCGGCCTGCCACTCGCGCGCCCCCAACTCGAGCAGCGCGCGGGTGACGGAGTCGACATCGACCTGCTCGGGCGGCGTCCAGATGACGCGGCGGAGCAGGTCGGGGGTGAGCAGGTTCTCCAGCGGTAGCCGGTGGCGTTCCGCGATCGAGGTGAGCTCGGTCTTGGCCTGCTGCAGGCGAGCCGCGGCGAGGGGATCCCGATCGGCCCAACTGCGGGGCGCCGGCGGGCCCGTGGCCGGCAAGGACAGGGGCGGCAGGTCGGACTCGGGGACCTCCAGTCCTTCACGCACCGCGTCCAGCCAGGCTGCGGCGTGCCGGCCGACCGCGCGGTGACGGCTCGCCTGCTGAGCCTGCTCGGGCGTGGCGGGGGAGGCCGCGGCCAGCGCGAGCAGCACGGTGTCGGGCACGACGCGGCCGGGGGAGACGTCGCGCGAACGGGCCAGGTCGTCGCGGGCGTACCACAGCGCGCGCAGCACGGCGACGAGCCGGCGCGAGCGCAGCTGTCGCAGCCCCGAGACCCGCCGCCACGGGTCGACGCGCACCGGGGGGCCGGTGAAGCTCGTGAGGGCGTGGAACTCCTCCGCCGCCCACTCACCCTTGCCCTGGGATTCGAGGTCGGCCTTCATCGCCTCGCGGACCTGGGTGAGCAGCTCGACGTCGAGCGCGGCGTACCGCAGCCAGTCCACGGGCAGCGGGCGGGTCGACCAGTCGACGGCCGAGTGCTCCTTGGCGAGGGAGTACCCGAGGTAGTGCTCGATGACGGCGGCCAGCCCGACGCGCGGCAACCCGGCGAGGCGCGCCCCGAGCTCGGTGTCGAACAGGGCGCTGGGGGCGAGCCCCACCTCGCGCAGGCACGGCAGGTCCTGGGTGGCGGCGTGCAGGATCCACTCCACGCCCTCGGTGGCCCGCTGGATGGGGGAGAGGTCGGGGCAGGCCACGGTGTCGATGAGCCACGTGCCTGCACCCTCGCGGCGCAACTGCACGAGGTACGCGCGCTGCCCGTAGCGGTACCCCGACGCCCGCTCGGCGTCGAGGGCCAGCGGGCCGTGCCCGGCGCCCAAGGCCTCCGCCGCGGCGAGGAGGCCGTGCTCGGTGTCGACGACGTCAGGCAGGCCTTCGGCCGGTTCCCGCAGCACCACGGGCGTGTCGGCGTCTTCTGGCACATCCTCGGGTGCCTGTTCCTGTACCTGCTCCTGCGCCTGCGGCGGAGCGGGGTGCTCCGGCCGCTCCGGCACGGCGAAGGGGTTGGTGAGGTAGGACAGCGAGTCGGTCATCGCAGGTATCCCCCCAGGGCGGTGACCCCCACGGCGGGCGGAAGTCCTGCGAGGGTGCTGAGCACCTCGGTCCACACCTGCAAGTGCTCGGCGAGGTCATCGCCGTCAGGGGTCCACGACGCCCGCAGTTCGATCTCGACGGAGGGGTCGGTGTCGGCCAGCGCCGCGAAACTCTCGGACACCACGCGGGTGACGGTGCCCCCGAGGGCGCGATGGGCGGCGCCGCTGGTGTGCAGGGCGTCGGTGAGCCACGTCCACCCGACCTCGCCCAGCAGGGGGTCGCCGGCGAGCTCGGGTTCGAGCTGGGCGCGGGTGAGGGTGACGATGCGCCACGGGCCGTCCCACGCCTCCGGTGCGGAGGGGTCGTGCAACACGATGAACCGGCCCGTCGCGAGGGGGTCGCGATCGGGGTCGGTGATCACCTCACCCGACAGCGCCGCCGAGTGCGGCGCGATGCGTTGCGGCGCGGGGATCTCCGACAGGAGCAGTTCGGGGCGCAGCGGGACCTGACGCAGGGCCGCGAGCGCCGCGTCGAACACCGTGGCAGCGCGGGAGGCGGGGCGGCGAATGGTCACGGCTCGCACAGTACGTGTCGGCACCGACAGCCGGTCACCGTACACGCCGACCGTGCGAAGATCGACGCGTGATGAGCAGCGACGAGAAGCAGACCGCACCGACCGGCGCCAGTCGTCTGGTGCGAGCCGCCCACGGTGAGAAGCTCGATCGGCCGCCCGTGTGGTTCATGCGGCAGGCGGGGCGCTCGCTGCCCGAGTACCGGGAGGTGCGGGAGGGCACGACGATGCTCGAGTCGTGCCGCCGCCCCGAGCTCGTCACCGAGATCACCCTGCAGCCGGTGCGTCGCCACGGCGTCGACGCAGCCATCTTCTTCAGCGACATCGTCGTTCCGCTCGCGGCCGTGGGGGTCGACCTCGACATCGTCGCAGGCGTCGGCCCGGTCATCGCCGAGCCGTTCCGCACCCGCGCCGACCTCGACCGCCTGCCCGAGCTGACGCCCGATCACGTGCCCGACATCACCGAATCGGTGCAGATGCTCGTGCGTGAGCTGGGCGACACCCCGCTCATCGGGTTCTCCGGCGCGCCGTTCACGCTGGCGAGCTACCTCGTCGAGGGCGGCCCGAGCCGCAACCACGAGCACACCAAGGCGCTCATGCACGGTGACCCGGAGCTGTGGCACGACCTGTGCGCGCGCCTGGCGCAGATCGCCGGCACCTACCTGGAGATCCAGGTCGACGCGGGGGCGAGCGCGGTGCAGCTCTTCGACTCCTGGGTGGGGGCGCTGCCGCGCACCGACTACGAGACCTTCGTCCGCCCGCACTCCTCGACGGCGCTCGGCCGGGTGGCCGGGAGGGTGCCGCGCATCCACTTCGGTGTCGGCACCGGCGAGTTGCTCGGGTCGATGGGTGAGGCCGGCGCCGAGGTCGTGGGCGTCGATTTCCGGGTGCCGCTGCGGGAGGCCCTGGAGCGGACGCGGGGTCGGCACGCCCTGCAGGGCAACCTCGACCCGGCGCTGCTGTTCGCCCCCTGGCCGGTCGTCGAGAAGGCCGTGCGCGACATCGTCGACCAGGGCCGCGAGGCGCCGGGGCACATCTTCAACCTCGGGCACGGGGTGCCGCCCTCGACCGACCCCGACGTGCTCACGCGCGTCGTCGAGCTCGTCCACGCCCTCGGGGAGTAGGCGTGCAGGCTCCACCCCCTGAGCGGGGGCGTGGTTCGTGTCGGTGAGAATGGCGTCATGACGACGCCGACGAGCAACGCCGCCAAGATCCGTGCCCTCAACGACACCATCCGGTACGCGATGTGGTCGGTGTTCCGGACCTCGACTCCGCTGCCGGTGGACGACGCGGAGCGCGAGCAGATCGCCGCCGACCTGGAGGGCTTCTGCGAGGCGCTGCCGCAGGAGGTCGTCCTGCGGGGCCTCTATGACGTGGCGGGGTATCGCGCCGACGCCGAGGTGATGGTGTGGTGGCACTCCTCCGACCCGGAGGCGTTGCAGGGGGCGTACAAGGCGTTCCGCCGCACCCAGGTGGGGCGCCACCTGACGCCGGTGTGGTCGCAGATGGCGCTGCACCGCCAGGCGGAGTTCAACAAGGGGCACGTGCCGGCGTTCATGAAGGAGGAGCGGGTCCGCGACTACGTGTGCGTGTACCCGTTCGTGCGCAGCTACGACTGGTACGTCCTCGATGAGGACGAGCGCCGCGAGATGCTTGCCGAACACGGCCGCATGGCACGCCCGTACCAGGAGGTGCGAGCCAACACGATCCCGAGCTTCGCCCTCGGCGACTACGAGTGGATCCTCGCGTTCGAGTCCGACGACCTCCCCCAGATGGTCGACATGATGCGCGAGCTCCGCAAATCACGAGCACGCCTGCACGTGCGCGAGGAAACCCCGTTCTACACGGGCCCGAGGGTCGACGCTGGCACCTTGATCCACGGCCTCCCCTGACGACCGAGCGGACCCCCCGGGGCAGCGCCCCCCATCATCCGTTGGTCGAGGAGGAGCGAAGCGACGTCTCGAGACCACCGTGCGTGAGCGTGGTGCCCGGACTCCTGTGGCAGGGGCACGCCGCAAAGTCTCGATGGTCTCGAGACGCTTCGCTCCTCCTTGGATCGAGGAGGGAGCGCAGCGACCGTCGCGAGATCGACCAACGGGGTGGGTCAGTCCTGGACCAAGGTCAAACACACGGAGTTGATGCAGTACCGCTGATCGGTCGGGGTGCCGTAGCCCTCGCCCTCGAACACGTGACCCAGGTGGGAGCCGCACGTGGCGCACCTGACCTCGACGCGCTTCATGCCGAGGCTACGGTCCTCGATGTACTGCACTGCATCTCCGGCCAGCGGAGCGTAGAAGCTGGGCCAGCCGCAGTGGCTGTCGAACTTGGTTTCGCTACGGAACAGCTCGGCGTCACAGCCGCGGCAGGTGTAGACGCCCACCGTCTTCGTGTTGAGGTACTCGCCCGTGCCGGGGCGTTCTGTGCCCGCCTGCCGCAGCACCTGGTACTCGGCGGGGGAGAGCCGCTGCCGCCACTGCTCGTCGGTGCGCTCGACCTCGTACGTCTCATCGCTCATGCCTCGTTCAACACCTCGGGCGCGCGATCGGTTCCCGCGGCGCTCTACGCTCGCCCCATGAGCGCAGCGCAGACCCTCACGTTCGCCGGGCCGGACGGGCAGGAGCGGACCGTCAAGCTGAGCAACCCCGACAAGCCCGTGTGGCCGGCGACCGATGACACGCCGGAGATCACCAAGCGAGACCTCGTCGACTATCTCCTCGCCGTCGAGGAGCCGTTCCTGCGGGCGGTCGGGGACCGGCCGGTGACGTTGCAGCGCTTCCGCGGTGGGGTCGAGGGCGAGGAGTTCTACTCCAAGAACCCGCCGAAGGGCGTCCCGGCGTGGTTCCGGACGACCTCGTGCACCTACCCCTCGGGCCGCGTCCATCCGCAGCTCGTCATCGACGAGATCGCGGCAGCGGTGTGGGCGGTGCAGATGAGCACGGTGACCTTTCACCCGTGGCCGGTGCGCAGCGACGACAACGATCTCGTCGATGAGCTGCGCATCGACCTGGACCCCCAGCCCGGACGAGGGTTCACCGACGCCGTGGAGGCGGCGGGGGTTCTCCGGGAGCTCATGGTCGAGCTGGATCTGACTCCGTGGGTGAAGACGAGCGGAAACCGCGGCGTGCACGTGTACGCGCGGCTGCATCGCACGCACGAGTTCCAGGACGTGCGGCACGGCGTCATCGGCATCGCTCGCGAGCTGGAGCGGCGCCTACCCGACCTCGTGACGACGGCGTGGTGGAAGGAGGAGCGGGGCGAGCGGATCTTCGTCGACTTCAACCAGGCCAACCGTGACCGCACGATCGCCTCGGCGTACAGCCCGCGCCCGCTACCAGCGGCGCCGGTGTCGATGCCGGTGTCGTGGGACGACCTACCGGCGGTGCAACCGGGGCAGTTCACGGTCAGGACGGTGCCGGAGATCGTCGCGGACCGGGGCGATGCCTGGGCGGGGATGGACGACGGCGCCGCGGCTGGCGACATCCTGCCCGCGCTCGCGCTGTGGGAGGCCGACCTGGAGCGCGGCCTGGGGGAGCTCAATTTCCCACCCGACTACCCCAAGATGCGAGGCGAGCCCCCGCGGGTGCAGCCGAGCAAGAAGAACGCCGCCAACTGGGAGGCCGACGGCACCACGCCGCGTTCCTGACCCACGGCGGGCTAGTCGCGGCGCAGTGCTTCCGTCGCGGCACGCAGGCCGCTGTTCCATGCGCCGTGGACCGTCCCGGTGTGTTCGGTCGCGGTCGCTTCGCCGGCGATGTAGATCCGGCTTTCCAGCGGCCGCCTCAGAGCGGCACGATCGTGCAGGTTGCTGCCGACCGCGACGTAGGAGTACGACCCGCGCACGAGCGGATCCAGCGACCACGCCGTGGTCTGGATCGCCCGCGGCTCCGGCACGCCCGAGCCGTACATGTCGCGCAGGGCGCGCATCGCGTCGGCCTGCACGTCGGCGGGGTCGGCCGCCTCGTACTCGCGCGCGGGGTCGCCACCGTTGAACCCGACGAGGACATGGCCGGCATCGTGCCGAGGGCGGAACCAGGTGACCCACCGCAGTGGGTCGGCCCCTTTGAGGTGGTGCCAGTCCGGGGCGGGATCCCAGAACGGCGTGTCGAACAGCATGGCCGTCTTACTCAGGCACCCGAGCGGGACGCGGGACGCCGCCTGGAGAAGGTCGTCCGCGACACCATCGAACTCGATCGCTCCGGACGCCAGCACGGTCGGGGGCACGGTGAGGATCACGGCATCCGCCTCGTAGACCCCCGTGGAGGCCGTCACGACGACACCCGAGCCGGTGGCGCGGATGGAGGTGACGCAGGAGTTGAGGTGTACCCGCAGGTCGGATAGGAGCGGGGCGAACACGGCGGAATAGCCGCCGGGGAACGTGACGTCACCGCCGCCGTGCTCGTCATCGGCGTCAGCCCAGTTCGCGGCGATGTCGTCGACGTCGGCGCCGTAATCGAGATCGAAGAGTCCCGTCAGATCGGCCCGCAGGTCGTCACGCTCAGCCTGGCTCAGGGAGAGCCCCTCGACGTGCGCGTCGACCGCGGCGCGCACCGACACCGTGTCGTCGGCGCTGTCGACCTCTGCCAGGAGTGGTGGTGATGTCACTCGCGGGCGATCGACGCTCCGGCGAGCACCCGGGCCAAATCGTAGCCGTCAGTCGTTGCGGCGGCGCTGTTCGCCCAGGATGGCGGCCTGGATGGGGCGGGTCGCCTCGGCCGCGACGAGGGTGAGGACGAGGCCGACGAGCAGGACACCGACGAGGAGGATGATCCCGACCGGGCTTTGCCCGAGACCGCCCGCCACGAACGGCACCGTCAGGACGACACCGGCCGTCAGCGAGACCGCGAGGGTGACGACGAGCGGGCCGAGGACCTGGTGGCGGCGTGCCGCGAGCATGGTGCCGCGAGGCATACCCATGCGGTCCAGCGCGATGGACTCCTCCGCCCGGTCGACGACGTCGCTGCTCTGCGCGATGAGCGTCATCACCGCGCCGACCACCAGCGCGATACCGAGGGTGACGAAGGCGCCGGTGGCGAGATCACGCAGCAGCACGACCATCTCGTGGGGGACGCCGTCGAACAACGGATCCGTGGCCTCTCGCGGCAGGATCGACGTCATGACGGCGACCACGCCGAGAAGCGCCACCCCGGCAACGTTGCGCCACGCACCGCGCGGGTCGGCGAGGACGCGTCGCGCCGCGAGCAACCGCGACGGGGACCCGGTCCGGATGCCGGCGTACGCGGCGAGCTGGAGGACGAAGGGGCCGACGAGGTTGACCGCACCGATGACGATCGCGATGAGACCAGCCACGACCGCGTACGAGGCGACGTTGATGTCGAAGACGCGGAATCCCTGCGTGGCGACGATGAAGACGACGAACGCCACGACGAGCGCTGCCGCGCGCCACCAGCGCAAGGCCGGGGGTGTCTGCTGGGTCGCCACACCGAGCGGCGAGATGCGTACGCGGGTGAGGCCGAGCACCGTCGAGGCGGCCGCGAGGGCGAGCAGCACGGCGACGACCGCGAGGTAGAGCCACCAGGGCGTGAGCATGTCGCCACCACCGGCGGGTCGGTCCTGCAGGGACACCGCCCGCCACAGCGGCAGGGACAGGACGTAGATGCCGGTGCCGAGGACGAGGCCGACGACCGCCTGCACGAGGGATTCGACGAGCGACATCGACACGACCTCGCGGCCGGTCATCCCCAGCAGCCGCAGGGAGGCCAGGCGGCGGGAGCGTCCGCGGGCGCCGAGTCGCGCCGCTGCTCCGCCGAGGCCGAGGATCGGTGAGATGAGCAGCGCGCACGCGACGAGCGCGAGGACGACGTAGGCGGCGTACCAGGCGACCGTGTCCGGGTCCGCGCCGGCGGGAAGGCTCTGCCAGCGTGACACGAACATCCAGGTGCCCCCGGCCACGGTGAGCGCGATCCACGTCGAGACGGTGAAGGCCGCGACGCCGAGCACGTCGAGGACGGCGCCGCGTCGGGCGCGCATTCGCGAGAGGGCGAGGCGGGGCGCGAGGCTGACGGCGTTCATCGCGCGTCCCCCTCGATGACGTGATCGGCGTGGATGAGGGCGTCGCGGATCTCGATGAGCCGGGAGCACCAGCCCGCCACCTTGCGGTCGTGGGTGACGAGCACGAGGGTGGCGCCGGTCATGCGGGTGGCGGTGGTGAGCATCTGCATCACCTCGTGGCCGGTGGCCTGGTCGAGGGCGCCGGTGGGCTCGTCGGCGAACACGACCTGCGGGCCGTGCACGAGCGCCCGCGCGATGGCGACGCGTTGCGCCTGCCCGCCCGACATCTCCCCGGGCCGCCGTTTGCCCATCCCGGCGAGGCCGAGCCGCTCCAGCCACCCCTCCGCCGTGCCGAGAGCACGGTTACGGTTGGCGCCGTTGAGGAGGAGCGGGAGCGCCACGTTCTCGCGGGCGGGCAGCTCGGGCAGGAGCTGGCCGTCCTGAAACACGAACCCGAACCGCTCGCGCCGCAGCCGCGATCGGCGGGCGTCGGACATCCTGCTCACGGTCGCGTCGCCGAGAGTGACCTCGCCGGCATCGGGCGGCAGGATCCCCGAGAGGCAGTGCAGCAGGGTCGACTTGCCGGAGCCCGAGGGGCCCATAATCGCGAGGGCCTGCCCGGACGGGACGGTGAGATCGACACCGCCCAGGGCGGTCACGGGGCCGTAGGTCTTGACGAGGCCGCGGGCGTGCAGGTCGGCGGTGGCTGTGGGGGTGGTGGAATGCGTCGTCATCATGTCCTCCAGTCCACCGGCGGGCGCTCGCGAGTCCCAGGGTGACAGATGCCGACCTGGGGTGGAGCCAGCTCCACCTCGTACCGGGCCCTGGCTTCCTCGGTCGACAGGACGCCGGTCGCTACCGTGGCGGAATGCAGCACGAGTCCCGACCCGCGGGCCCACCGGGGCCGCAGTGGCCTCTGTTCGCCGCCCAACTGGGGGTGGGCGCCGCGGGCCTGGTCGCCCTGGCGCTCGCGATGGTCTTCAGCCCGAACGCGCCGTGGCTGGCGATCCTGCTGTTCCTGGCGGTCGTCGGCGGCACCCTGGCCGCGCTGGCGGTCATCGAACGCCGCAAGTGGCCGGCAGCGGCGCCCGCGCCGGTCGACTACGCCCAGGACCTGCGTGATCTGCGGACCTCGCGTCGCGCCATCGTCGGGGCGTACGAGATCGAGCGGCGGCGCATCGAACGCGATCTGCACGACGGGGCCCAGCAGTACCTCGTCGCCTCCTCGATGAAGCTGGGCGAGGCCGGCCTCATGCTCGACCGACTGCGGGACGACGTCGATGTGGCCGCGCCGCAGCGGGCGGTGATCGAGCAGGTCGCGCAGCTCCTCGACGCGGCGCACGACGACGCCGACGGTGCGTTGACCGCGCTGCGGACCACGGTCGCCGGGATCCACCCGAGGTTGCTCACCGACCTGGGCCTGGAGGCCGCGGTCCGCGACGTCGCCGAGCGCATCGATCCCGACGTCACCGTTCGCGTCCCCCACCCCTTGCCTACCCTGCCGGAGGGGGTCGTCGCCACGGCCTACTTCTTCGTCAGTGAGGCGCTGACCAACGTCGCCAAGCACGCGCCGCAGGCGTCCGCCACGGTCGTCCTCGCGGCAGATCGGTCGCTGCACGTCTCGGTCGTCGACGACGGACCGGGCGGTGCCGAGATCGCCCCCGGCAGAGGCCTGTCGGGGATGCGGGAGCGACTCGCCGCGTTCGGGGGCACGATGGAACTCGCGAGCCCGACCGGTGGCCCCACGAGCGTGAC
Organism: Mobilicoccus sp.; assembly: GCA_030538585.1. GTDB lineage: Bacteria > Actinomycetota > Actinomycetes > Actinomycetales > Dermatophilaceae > Mobilicoccus. The sequence continues at coordinate 5,942 of JAUNTP010000002.1, read as the reverse complement.
CGCGCGCATCCCGGTGCTGCTCGACGAGGGGATGAGCGCCGTGATGCCGGAGGTGGAGGGATGAAGCTCGTCGTCGCCGACGATTCGGCCCTGCTGCGCGAGGGGCTCGTGGGCCTGCTGGAGCGGCAGGGGCACGAGGTCATCGGCCAGGCCGCCACGGCCCCCGAGCTGGAGACGTGCGTGCACGACCTCGTCGCGGCCGGGGACACCCCCGATGTGGTGCTCACCGACGTGCGCATGCCACCGACGATGGGCGATGACGGGCTGGCCGCCGCGGTCCGCCTCCGCGCGGCTCATCCGGGCATCGGCATCCTGGTCGTCTCGCAGTACGTGGCGCCCGCCTACGCCGACCTGCTGTTCGGTGCTCAGCCCAGGGGCGAGGAGGCCGGGGTCGGCTACTTGCTCAAGGATCGCGTCTCCCGCGTCGCCGACTTCATGAGTTCGCTACAGATCGTCGCCGCGGGCGGCGTCGTCGTCGACCCGGAGGTGGCCGCCCAACTCGTGCGGCGCCGGTCCTCCTCCCTCGACGCTCTCACACCGCGCGAACTCGAAGTGCTCGAACTCATGGCGCGCGGCCTGTCGAACGCCCAGATCGGGGACACGCTGTTCCTGTCGCCCGGGTCGGTGTCGAAGCACGTGGCCAACGTGTTCACCAAGCTCGATCTGCCGCCGGGAGAGGACAACCGGCGCGTGCGCGCGGTGCTCGCCTACATGAGCGCCACCACGTGACACTCAGGTGAGCACCTGCGCCAGGTCGTACCCCTCGGCGACGTCGACCTGGCTGAGCAGGCACGAGGTCGGATCGCGGTCGGGGCGCCATCGCACGAACTGCACGGCGTGTCGGAACCGGTGACCTTCGAGCTGGTCGAAGGCGACCTCGACGACCCGCTCGGGCCGCAGCGGCACGAAGCTCACGTCTTTGTTGCCCGAGAACCGGGAGCGGTCGGTCTCGGCGTGGGCGACCTCGCCGTCCTCGTCGCGGACGACGAGCGGGGCCAGTTCGTCAATGAGCTCCAGGCGGCGCTTGGTCGTGAACGCGGCGATGCCACCGACGTTGAACAGCCGCCCGTCGTCGGTGTAGAGCCCGAGCAGCAGTGAGCCGACGCCCGCACCCGACTTGTGGACCCGGTAGCCGGTGAGCACGGCGTCGGCGGTGCGCTTGTGCTTGATCTTGAGCATGGTCCGCTTGCCCGGGGAGTACGGGGCGCTCAGCTGCTTGGCCATGACCCCGTCGAGGCCCGCCCCCTCGAACCGGGTGAACCACTCGCGCGCCTCGTCGGCGTCGCGCGTCGTGCGGGTGAGGTGGAGCGGGGAGCCGTCGACGCGTGCGGTGAACAGCTCCTCCAGGCGGGCGCGGCGGGCGGCGAACTCCACGTCGAGCAGGGACTCGTCCCCCAGGGCGACGAGATCGAACGCGACGACCTCCGCCGGGGTGCTCACCGACAGCTTCTCGATGCGGGACGCCGCCGGGTGGATGCGCTGGGAGAGCGCCTCCCAGTCGAGGCGTTCCGCGCCCGGCAGCCCCGAGCGGACGACGAGCTCGGCGTCGAGCACGCACCGCTCCGGCAGCAGGTCGAGCAGCGGCTCGCGCAACTCGGGGAAGTATCGGGTCAACGGTTTGGAGCCCCGGCTCGCGAGCTCCAGGTCGTCGCCGTCCCGCAGCACGATGGCGCGGAACCCGTCCCACTTGGGCTCGTAAGCGTAGCCGCCCTCGACGGCGTCGGCGGCCGGCACGTCGCGGACGGCCTTGGCCAGCATCGGCGCGAGGGGCGTGGGCACGGGGAGGTCCATGACGACCATTGTCGACCCTGACGGGCCGGGCGCCGCGCCAGGCCGACGAGCGCGGCCTGCCGTGCCCGGCGACCCGTGGGGTGTCACCATGGAGAGATGAAGGCCGACCGGATCCCGTGGCGCAGAATCGCGCAGGTGAGCGCAGTGGCCGGGGGCAGCCTCAGCGTCGCGTCGGTGGCGGCGTCGCTGGGCATCGCCTGGTACTTCGCCCGTGTCCTGCTCACGCCGGAGCGTGAGAAGCCCGACAACACCGTCGTCATCGCGGTCGGCACCGACACCATCACCCTGCGCCTCGACGTCGAGACGCGTGTGCCGGGCCTGTACGGGCTCTGGCTCGACGACGGCCGCACCCACGTGCGCGTGGGGCAGATCCTCGAGACCGACGAGAAGGCGCGCCGGGTGGTGCGTGAGCTGCTCGCCGTCGACGTCGGCACCCCTGCGCCGGGCCCGGGTCGCTGGACGAGCCACATCTACATCGGCAGCCCCGCGGAGTCCCTCGGCATTCCCTCCCGGGACGTGGTCGTCGACGGCGAGCTGGGTGCCCTGCCCGCGTGGGTCGTCGACGCGGACGGCGGCGCCGGCGGGAACAGGTGGGCGGTGCTCGTCCACGGGCGGGGTGCCATGCGCGAGGAGTGCCTGCGGGCGGTGCCGGTGCTCCATGAGCTCGGCCTCACGTGCCTGGTGCCCAGCTACCGCAACGACTCGCTCGCGCCCGCGAGCCCCGACGGCCTCATCGCGCTCGGCCTCACCGAGTGGCGCGACGTCGACGCCTGCATCCGCTACTGCCTCGAGCAGGGCGCCGACGACGTGCTGCTCGTCGGCTGGTCGATGGGGGGTGCCATCGTCATGCAGGGCCTCAACCGCTCCGATTACCGCGACCGCATCGTCGGCGCGATCCTCGACGGGCCCGTCATCGACTGGGTCGAGGTCCTCGAACACCAGGCGCGGATGCGGCGCCTGCCGCGCGCGTTCGGTGGCCTGGTCAAGGCGCTCATCGGCGACAAGTGGGCCTCCCGGCTGCTGGTGGGCGCCGAGCAGCCGCTCGATCTGGCGACGACCCGCTGGCAGGTGCGCGCCGACGAACTCGACCGCCCCATCCTGCTCATCCACTCCCGCGACGACGACGTGGTCCCCGTGGGCGCCTCCGAGCAGTTGGGCGACCTTCGCCCCGACGTCGTGCGGTTCGAGCCGTGGGAGCTGGCCCGCCACGTCAAGGAGTGGAACACCGACCCCGATCGCTGGAACCGGGTCGTCGCCGAGTTCGTGCGGGCCTTGCCCGCACCGCGACCCAGCCTCCACCGCGCCGCGCTTCGCAGCTGAGAGTCACGACAACGCGACGGGCGAGCAGGCACCCGGCCTGCTCGCCCGTCGTGGCTCATTCGCGGCTCACTCGCCGTTCTCGCGCTCCTTGAGCCGCGCTGCCCGCTCGGCGGCCTTCTCGGCGAGTTCGGGGGAGGCGTGGTCGGCCTTCTCCGCGTCGTGCTTGGCCTCCTCGGCGTCGAGCTCGAGGATGTCGCGCTCGATGACCTTGCTGCGCAGGATGACCATCGAGCGAGGCCCGACGTGCACCTGCGCCCCGGAGTCGACCGCGGCGGTGGTCACCTCGGGGATGCCCGAGTCGAGGGTGGTGTCGACGACGGGGTGCCACTCGACGTCCTCGATGATCGTCGGCACGACGAAGTCGACGGCCTCGTGGTGGGCGTTGAACATCATGACGAAGCTGTCGTCGGTGACGCGCTGACCGAGCGGGCCGGGCTCGGGGATGGCATCGCCGTTGAGCAGCACCGACAGGGTGCGGGCGTACCCGGTCTGCCAGTCCTCCTCGGTCATCTCCTCCCCGTTGCTGCCGAACCAGACGATGTCGCGCACGTCGGAGCTGCCACCGTGGTCGGCCTCACCCTGGAAGAAGCGGCGACGACGGAACACGGGGTGGTTCTGGCGCAGGTCGACGACGTGCTGGGCGAACTCGAAGAGGCGCTCCTGCTCCTTGCCGAGGTCCCAGTCGATCCAGGCGATCTCGTTGTCCTGGCAGTACACGTTGTTGTTGCCGCCCTGGGTGCGGCCGAGCTCGTCGCCGTGGGCGATCATCGGCACACCCTGGCTCACCATGAGGGTGGTGAGGAAGTTGCGGATCTGCCGCATGCGCAGCGCCCGCACGTCGGGGTCGTCGGTGGGGCCTTCGACGCCGTGGTTCCAGGAGCGGTTGTGGCTCTCGCCGTCGTTGCCGTCCTCGCCGTTGGCGGCGTTGTGCTTCTCGTTGTAGCTGACGAGGTCGCGCAGGGTGAAGCCGTCGTGGGCGATGATGAAGTTGACCGACGCGATCGGTCGGCGCCCGTTGTGTTCGTACAAGTCGGAGGAGCCGGTGAGTCGCGAGGCGAACTCGGCCAGGCCGGCGGCCTCACCGCGCCAGTAGTCGCGGACGGTGTCGCGGTAGCGGCCGTTCCACTCGGTCCACAGGGGCGGGAAGTTGCCGACCTGGTAGCCGCCGTCGCCGAGGTCCCACGGCTCGGCGATGAGCTTGACCTGGCTGATCACCGGGTCCTGCTGGATGAGGTCGAAGAACGCCGACAGCTTGTCGACCTCGTGGAACTGGCGCGCCAGCGTCGCGGCCAGGTCGAAGCGGAACCCGTCGACGTGCATCTCGGTGACCCAGTAGCGCAGCGAGTCCATGATGAGCTGGAGCACGTGCGGGTTGCGCATGAGCAGGGAGTTACCCGTGCCCGTGGTGTCGTAGTAGTGCTCCTTGGCGTCGTCGACGAGCCGGTAGTAGCTGGCGTTGTCGATGCCGCGGAAGCACAGCGTCGGGCCGTACTCGTTGCCTTCGGCGGTGTGGTTGTAGACGACGTCGAGGATGACCTCGATGTCGGCGTCGTGCAGGGCCTTGACCATGGCCTTGAACTCGTTGACCTGCTCACCGTCGGTGCCCGAGGCCGAGTACTCGTTGTGGGGGGCGAGGAACCCGATGGTGTTGTAGCCCCAGTAGTTGCGCAGCCCCTTCTCCTGCAGGTGCGTGTCCTGCACGAACTGGTGGACCGGCAGCAACTCGATGGCGGTGACGCCGAGGGTGGTGAGGTGCTCGATGATCGCCGGGTGCGCGATCGCGGCGTACGTGCCGCGGATCTCCTCGGGCACGTCGGGGTGGGTCATCGTCAGGCCCTTGACGTGGGCCTCGTAGATGACGGTCTCGTGGTACTCGTGCCGCGGCGGGCGGTCGTGACCCCAGTCGAAGAACGGGTTGATGACGACCGACAGCATCGTGTGGCCGAGGGAGTCGGTGTCGTTGTAGGAGTCGACGTCGCCGAAGTTGTAGCTGAACAGGGCCTCGTCGCCGGTGACCTGGCCGTCGATGGCCTTGGCGTACGGGTCGAGGAGCAGCTTGTTGGGGTTGCACCGGTGTCCGGCGGCCGGGTCGTAGGGGCCGTGGACGCGGTAGCCGTACCGCTGACCGGGCTGCAGGGTGGGCACGTAGCCGTGCCACACGTACCCGTCGACCTCGGTGAGTTCGAGGCGGGTCTCCGTGCCGTCTTCGCTGACGAGGCACAGCTCGACGCGGTCGGCGATCTCGGAGAAGAGGGCGAAGTTGACCCCGGATCCGTCGTACGTGGCGCCGAGGGGGTAGGCGTTACCGGGCCAGATGTCCATGGGTGTCTCGTGCTCCTCATGATCGCGGCGCGCCGGGGCGCGCCGTGGTGGTGGCTGTCCGGGCGGTACGGGCGCAGGGTCCCATGGTCTGTGCCGCGGACGGCGGGACGCACCGAGTGCGCCACCGCGACAAAGGTACCGGGGCCGAGGGGCGGGGCGTGCACGCAGACCCGCTCGGCCGCCGGTTCGTCCTGTCCGCGAACGTGATTGGGTGCCGTCCGCCCCGCCTGATGCGCTGCCGGTTTGGTGCAGCACGCCGCGATCGGTTAATGTCTTCGAGCACACCGCAAGAGCGGGGAGGTCCAGCGCCTCCCCAACGTTCACGCGGTGTTCACGCGGACGTGGCTCAGTTGGTAGAGCATCACCTTGCCAAGGTGAGGGTCGCGGGTTCGAGTCCCGTCGTCCGCTCGGAGGATCGCCTCCCTCGGAAGGCTTACTCAGCCTTCGCGGTGGAGTGGCCGAGAGGCGAGGCAACGGCCTGCAAAGCCGTCTACACGGGTTCAAATCCC
>JAUNTP010000155.1 GCA_030538585.1 Mobilicoccus sp. | reverse complement strand
CACCCGCAGGGCCAGGCGGCGTAGGGTCGGCGGTTCGCGGTGGACGACGACGACCTGGTGGCCGGCGGCGCGCAGCGCGGCGACCTGGTCGGCGACGAACATGGCCCGCTCCGGGGCTGCCCGCGTGGGGTACTCGCCGGTGACGATCGCGATGCGCATCGTCAGCGGCCCCGCCATCCGGTGAGTGGGGTCAGCAGGCGGCTGCGGACGCGCCAGAGGCTGGGCCTCGACATCGAGGCCATCGCGAGCCGGTCGATGACGGGCAGGTCGCTGCGCAGAACGGCCGAGGTGCGCCCGTCGACGCGCAGCTGCTCGGCTTCGACCTCGGCGGTGAGTGCTGCTCGGACCTCGCCGGGGAGCTCGAAGCGCTCAGTGTCGAGGAGGGCGTCGAGGGCCTGGGTGCGCTCGTGCATCGCGGCGGACATCTGGGGGAACGGCCGGTTGCGGGGGTTGGAGTTGCCCGTGTGTCGACGGTAATGGCAGACGACGGCGGGAGAGTCGACCCGCACGTCCGCGAGGGCGTCGGCGGCGCGCCCCATCCAGATGTCCTCCGACACCAGGTGGGCAGGCACGGGCATGACCCGATCGGCGAGGGGGCGCGTCATCGTGATGGATGGGCCGGACATGCTGCCGCGGCGTCCGCGGGGAATCACGGTGGGCCGGTCGCCGGGGACGTGTTCGAAGAGTTCGAGCTTGAAGAACCCGACGGCCGGCACGGCGAGGAAGGGCGCGAGCGCCCGAGCGCGGTGGGCGAGGGCGTCGGGCGGCATCGTGTCGTCGCCACCGACATGGCAGACGATCCGGCCGCGGCTCGCGGCGTACGCGGCGTTGAAGGCCGCGACCTTGCCGAGCCGCGCACCGGACCCGACGCGGCGCACTCGATCGTCCCGCGCGGCGTAGTCCGCCAGGATCGCGCCCGTGCCGTCGGTCGACCCGTCGTCGACGAGGACGATCTCGAGGTCGGTCCACGTCTGCGCGAGCACGCTGTCGAGCATCGCCGGCAGGTGGGCCTGCTCGTTGTGCACGGGCACGAGGATCGAGATGAGCGCCCCGGTGGTGGGCAGGTCCCGGCGATCGTCGACCAGCGTCATCGGCGCGGTCCCGCGTCGCGCAGCCCTGACCACTGCCGGTGGCGGCGGTGGGTGGAGAGGATGAACCGCACCGCGCGCTGGGAGCAGTTGTCGATGTCGTAGTCGGCGGGCAGGACGGCGTCGGTGCGCTGGTCAGGGCCGATCGCGGCGACCGCGTCGCGGATGCCCTCGACGACACCCGCCGGGTCGAGTCCCGTCATGACGATGGCCCCGGTGTCCAGGGCCTCGGGGCGCTCGATGGCGTCGCGCATCGTGACGGCGGGAAAGCGCAGCAGCGAGGACTCCTCGCTGATCGTGCCCGAATCCGACAGCACGCAGAGCGCGTCCTGTTGGAGGCGCACGTAGTCGATGAACCCCAGCGGCGGGTGAAACGTGATGCCGTGCAGGTCGATGTCCTCCGCGCCCGGGCGGGCCGCGAGGACGTCCAGGCGCTTCCGGGTGCGCGGGTGGGTCGAGACGAGCACGGGAACGTCGAACTCGTCGCGGGCCGCCACGAGACACCGCAGCAGCGAACCCAGTCGGGCGGGGTCGTCGACATTCTCTTCTCGATGTGCTGACACAAGCAGGTATCCCTGCCGGTCCAGCCCCAGGTCGGTGGGAGCGGTGCTCGCCGCGAACGCCTCGGCGTGGTGGTCGAGCACCTCCTTCATCGGCGAGCCGGTGAGCAGGATGCGGCGAGGGTGCAGCCCCTCGGCGAGGAGGTTGCGGCGCGCGTGCTCGGTGTAGACGAGGTTGAAGTCGGCGACATGGTCGACGAGACGGCGGTTGGTCTCCTCGGGGACGTTCTCGTCGAAACAGCGGTTACCGGCCTCCATGTGGTAGACGGGAATGCGCATGCGCTTGGCCATGATCGCCGCGATCGCCGAGTTCGTGTCGCCGAGGATGAGCACCGCGTCGGGTTGCTCCGCGGCGAGCACCTGCTCGGCCTTGATGAGCGTCTCGCCGAGAACCCGCCCCAGGCTCGAGGTGTCGACCTCCAGAAAGTGGTCGGGGGTCCGGATGCCGAGCTGGTCGAAGAAGATGCCGTTGAGCTCGTAGTCGTAGTTCTGGCCGGTGTGCACGAGCACGTGATCGACCGTGGCGTCCAGGCGCGCCATGACGCGGGAGAGGCGGATGATCTCCGGGCGCGTGCCGACGATGGTCATGACCTTGGTCATGGCGTCCCCTCGAGTGATCGTTCGTAACGGACGAGCGCGCGGCCCTCGGGAGTGATGGTCGTGGCCGACTCGCGCCACCCGCACCGCTCGTAGAAGCGCCGTACGGGGTCATTGTCGTCCCGGTCGGTCTGGAGGTAGGCGCGGGGCGCGCCTCGGCGTGCCGCCTCCTCACACCAGCGGCGTTGCAGATGCTCGCCGATGCCCCGGCCGGCGTGCGCCGGGTCGACGACGATCGAGGACAGCAGCGCCGCCTGTGGGTCGGGGGCGTCGCCGCGGTAGGTGAACGCCCTGAACAGACGCGGGATCGCCGACGGCCGCCGGAGGGCGCCGAGAGCTCCGGTGACGGCGAAGGCTGCGCCTCGACGTCGCAGCAGCCTGCCGTAGAACCCCGCGGGGCGGGTCGTGCCGACGACGATGCCGACCGGTCGACCGTCGTCGAGCCGCGCCACGACCGTCACTGCCGTGTCGTCGTGGAGATGACCTCGGTAGAACTCGCGGAGGAACGGGGCACCCAGGCTCGTGAGGAAGAAGGACGGGAACCCGCGCTCGTGGAGGCGGGCGGCCTCGGCGATGTCTGTGGGCTCCATCGGTGTGTCGACGATCGAGCTCATGCTCCGCCGTCCTCGCCCGGTCGGTCCCGCCCGGTGAGGACGGGGAGAGGGTAGGTGTCGGGGTGGTCGGGGTCGAAGAGCTCGTTGGTCCAGAAGGAGGTGACGAGGTCGTCGCTGCCGATGTTCTCGATGGAGTGGGTCCAGTGGGTGGGCATGTCGATGACGGCCGGCTCGTCGCCGGTGACGCGGAACTCGAGTACGTCGCGTGCGAAGAGTCGGCGCAGGCGGATGAGGCCCGTGCCGGAGAGCACCTGGAAACGTTCGATCTTGTGCAGGTGTACGTGGTCGCCGCGGGTGTACCCGGGTCGGGTGGTGGAGACGAACGCCTGCCCGGTGCCGCCGTGGACGCGGATGGTCTCCACCAGGGTGCCGCGCTCATCCGAGCGGGGGATCGGGCGCAGCGGGTAGGCCTGCGGCCACATGGCGGCCCGCAGGGTGTTGAACAGGTTGACGTCCAGCGGGCCTGCCAGAACAGGGATCTCGCCGAGCGGCGCGTACGTGTCGTGCATGTGCTGCAGGCGTCGGGCCACCTCGGAGATGAGCAGCGGCTCCCCGGCCGGGCGGACGAGATCCTCCCCGCCGTCGAGCGCGTCGAGCAGCGCCGCGGCGGCGTCCTGCACGTGCAGCAGCGGCAGCTCGCGGTCGCCGGTGATCTCGGGCCGTTCGCCGCGCGCGATGCGGTGGGCGAACGTGGCGACGAACGAGTTGTAGTCGGGACGGCCGTGCTCGCCGAACAGGCCGGTGAACCGCACCTCCCGCACGGGCGCACCACGGCGCCCGCCCCATGCGGCGAGCACTTCACCGGCGCCGCGTTTGCCGGTGGCGTACGCCGAATCGACGCCCCAGTGGTCTTCGTCGACGTACGTGCTGCCGGCGTAGACGATCGTGGGCGCGACACCCGCGGCGTCGAGAGCCTCGGTCAACTCACGGGCCAGGCCGACGTTTCCGCTCGCGAGGGTGTCGTCATCCCCCCGGTTGTGGCCTGCGAGGTGCAGCACCGCGTCGGCGCCGCGCACGTGTTCGGCCAGCTCAGGCCACTGCGCGCGGCCCACGGGCACGACCTCGACGTCGGGTCGCGTGAGCAGCAGCCGGGCGCGGGTGTGGGTGCCGAGAAACCCGTGCGCACCGGTGAGGACGAGACGCATCAGCGGGCCCCCTCCAGCGCGGTGATCTCGGGCAGGGTGCGCAGCAGCGCGATCGTGCCCTCGACGTCGAGACGCGTCGTGTTCTCGGAGGTGTAGTCCTCCTGCACGCTCGCCGCCACGTCGCCCTCCTCGTAGTACTTCGCGTAGTCGAGGGAGCGCGCGTCGACGGGCACGCGGTAGTAGTCGCCCTGGTCGGAGGCGGTGGCGCGCTCCTCCCGGGAGAGCAACGTCTCGTGCAGCTTCTCGCCGTGGCGTGTGCCGATGACCTCGATGGGGTGATCGGGCACCCCCATGATCGTCGCGACGGCGCGGGCGAGGGTCTCGACGGTGCTCGCGGGCGCCTTGCGGACGAAGAGGTCGCCGGGCTCGGCGTGGGTGAAGGCGTACTCGACGAGGTCGACCGATTCGGCCAGCGACATGAGGAACCGCGTCATGTCCGGCTCGGTGATCGTCATCGGCGCACCCCGCAGGATCTGGCCGACGAACAGGGGGATGACCGAGCCGCGGGAGTACATGACGTTGCCGTACCGGGTGATGCTCACCGTCGTCGCGGCATCGGGGTGCCGCCGCGCGAACGCCTGCGCCGTCTTCTCCATGAGGGCCTTGCTCATGCCCATCGCGTTGACGGGGTAGACGGCCTTGTCGGTGGACAGGCACACCAGCGAACGCACCCCGGCGGCGTGGGCGGCGTCGACGACGTTGGCGCTGCCCAGCACGTTGGTCTTGACGGCCTGGTCGGGAAAGAACTCGCAGCTCGGCACCTGTTTGAGCGCGGCGGCGTGAAAAGCGTAGTCGGCGCCGACGAAGGCGGCGTCGACGCTCGCCCGGTCCCGGACGTCGCCGAGAAAGAACACGAGCCTCGGGTCGTCGAACGCCACCCGCATCTCGTGCTGCTTGGCCTCGTCGCGCGACAGGACGTGCACCGCCCCGACACCCCGACCGAGGAGGTGACGCGCCATCGTCGACCCGAACGAGCCCGTCCCGCCGGTGATGGCGACGGTGGCTCCGGTGAGGTCGTGGGCGGCCTCGCTCATCGGGTGGGTCCTCCTCGTCGTGCGTCGCGTGCCCGCGTGAGGTGCGCCTCGGCGCGGTCGAGGGCCACGTCGAGCGAGAACTCGCGGTCGTAATGTGCTCGGGCGGCCGCACCCCGCCGTGCGAGCCCGTCCCGTCCACTCTGGCACACCGACACCATCGCCTCCGTGAGCCGCGCGGCGTCCCCGGAGTCGACCGCCCACCCGGCGCCGGAGTCGGCGACGACCTGCTGGATGTCACCGTCGGCCGCGACGAGCAGCGCCTTGCCGGCGGCGAGGGTGGCCTGGGTCTTGCTCGGCATCGTCACCGCCGACAGCGGCGTCGCGGCGAGGCCGACGAAGCAGACGTCGGCGGCGGCCATGAGGGTCGGCATGCGCTCCTGGGGCACCCGGCCCGCGAACGTGACGACATCGCCCACCCCCGACGCGCCGACTTGGGCGCGCAGCTCGTCCTCGGCGACGCCGGAGCCGACGACGACGACCCGCAGCCGCGCGGCGAGCTCCGGGTGCTCGCGGCGCAGACCGGCGACGGCCTCGACGAGGGTGCCGAGGCCCTGCGCGCGCCCGATGGCCCCGGCGTACAGGCAAAGAACGTCGTCGTCGGACACCCCGAGCTCGCGCCGCCACGCCGCGCCCTCGGCCCGCGTCTCTGAGTCGGCGGGCCGGAACGTCGACTCCTCGGCCCACATGGGTGCGTAGGCGAGCGCCTCCTCGGGTACCCCACGCTCCCGCAGGAGGCGGTGGACGCCGGGCGCGATGTAGGTGACGACCTCGGATGCGGCGTACATCGCGTCGCACCAGCGGTGCAGGGCGGCGTCGACCGCGCGCCCCAGGACGGGGTGGCTGGGGGCGAAGCCGCCGGCGGTGAGGGTGTCGGGCCACAGGTCGCCGATGTGGCAGATCAGCGGCGTGCCGTGCAGGTAGCGCGCCGCGAACATCGCCGGGGCGACCGTGATGGGGGAGTAATTGACCCATATCGCATCCGCGCCGCGCAGGGCGGACAGGCCGTTGACGAGCGCGCTCGCGCCGAACGAGCCGTAGTTCGCCATCCGGCGGGCGGTGCTCGCGTCGTGGCTCGGGTAGAGAGCGACCCGCGTGACGCTCACCCCCCGCTCGAGGCGCCGCTGCACCCGCGACATGCGCCACCCCTCCGGCAGACGCCCCGTCGGGTAGTTGGGAAAACCGGTGAGGACCGACACCTGATGGCCACGAGCCACGAGGCCGCGCGCGAGGGTGCCGGGGAGGGCGGCCGGTCCCGGTTCGGGGTCGTACCACTGCGTCAGCAGGCCGATGCGCACGTACGCCTCCCGTCGGGTCGAGCGCCGGATGCCGAGGCGGGTCCCCGACCAGGGCCTATCGTAGTCGTGTGGCTGAAATCGCAGAGGTGAGTGTGCCGTTCGCGAGCCCCGACATCGGCGAGGCCGAGATCGACGCCGTCGCCGAGGCGATGCGCTCGGGATGGTTGACGACCGGTCCGCGGGCTGCGGCGTTCGAGGCGGAGTTCGCCGCGTTCCTCGGCGGCGACGTCCACGCCGTCGCGCTCAACTCGGCGACAGCCGGACTGCACCTCGCCCTCGAAGCGCTCGGCATCGGCCCGGGTGACGAGGTCATCGTGCCGACGTGGACGTTCACCGCCACCGCCGAGGTCGTGCGCTACCTCGGTGCCGACCCCGTCATCGTCGACGTCACCGACGACCTCCTTCTCGACCTCGCTGCCGCTGAGGCTGCCGTCACGGAGCGGACTCGCGCGATCATGCCGGTCCACATTGCCGGGCTCGCCGTGAACCGTGCCGGCGTCGCCGACCTGGCGCGCCGCCATGGGCTGGCCGTTGTCGAGGACGCCGCGCACAGCTTCCCGGCCCTCTCGTCGGGGGTGCCGATCGGCGTGGGGGAGAGCGAGGCCGTCGTCTTCAGCTTCTACGCCACCAAGACGATGACGACGGGCGAGGGCGGCATGGTCGTCACCGCCGACGAGGCCCTCGCGAGACGTATTCGCACGATGCGCCTGCACGGCATCAGCAAAGACGTCTTCAACCGCTACTCGACGCCCGGAGCGGGGTGGGCATACGAGATCGTCGCGCCGGGCTACAAGTACAACCTCACCGACCCAGCAGCCGCGATGGGCCGAGTGCAGCTCACCCGCGCGAAGGCCATGCGCGACGCGCGCGCGGCGATCGCGGCCCGCTACGACGCGGCGTTCGCCGACCTGCCCGTCGAACTGCCGCACCATGCCCCCGAGGGCGACGAGCACGCCTGGCACCTCTATGCGCTGCGCCTGCTCGACGACGCCCCGCTGGACCGGGACGCCTTCATCGCCGCGCTTGCGCAGGCGCGCATCGGCGCAAGCGTGCACTTCATCCCGCTGCACCGGCACCCCTACTGGCGTGAGACCTACGACCTGCGCGACGCGGACTTCCCGATCGCCGAACGCCACTTTCCGCGGGTCGTGAGCCTGCCCATCGCCTCGGGGTTGAGCGACGCGCAGGTCGAGCACGTCATCGCTACCGTGCGCGACCTGCTGGGAGGCCGCTGATGCCGGAGCCTCAGCGGGTGGGCGCTCCGCTCGGCGATGTGGACGTGTCCGGACATGACGACCGCGGCAAGCGGATGTTCGACGTGGCCGTCTCGGCGGCCGGGCTCGTGCTGAGCTCGCCGCTGCTGGCGGGGATCGCGGCGGCGGTGCGCGTGGACTCTCCGGGCCCGATCCTGTTCCGACAGACGCGTGTCGGCCGGGGCGGCCGGGAGTTCGCCATCCACAAGTTCCGGACCATGCACGTCCAGGCGCCGGGTGAGCAGCGCGTCTCGGTGACCGCCGCGGGCGACCCGCGCGTCACCCGGGTGGGGCGGGTGCTGCGTCGCACGAAACTCGATGAGCTGCCCCAACTCTGGGACGTGCTGAGGGGCCAGATGAGCCTCGTCGGCCCCCGCCCCGAGGTGCCCGAGTACGTCGCGGCCTGGGATCCCGACCGCGCGCTCGTCATCCTCTCGGTGCGCCCCGGTATCACCGACCCCGCCAGCCTGGCAGGCCTGGACGAGGCGAGTGAACTCGCGAGC
>JAUNTP010000154.1 GCA_030538585.1 Mobilicoccus sp. | reverse complement strand
GCCCGCGTCGGGGGTGGCGAGCCCGCAGATCATGCGCAGGGTGGTCGACTTGCCGGCGCCGTTGGGGCCGAGGAAGCCGGTGACGCGGCCGCTGGGGGCGGTGAACGTGAGGTTGTCGACGGCGCGCTGCGCCCCGAAGGTCTTGGTGAGTCCCTGGATCTCGATCATGACTCCACGATCCGTCGCGGGGGTGGGGTGCGACATCGGCCATGACGCTCGTTCGCACCGCGACGAAAGGAGGGGGTGGCAGGGTGCTGAGATGACCCTTGGGGATGATGCCGACCCTCGCCGCCGGTCGGTACCGTCGATGAGGTGAAGCGAACACGCTGGGCGGATGGTCTGCGCACGGCCGCCTATCTGGCGTACGTGGTGATGTCCGTGCTGGCGCCGATCATCGACGCCGACGGAGTGCTCCTGGGCCTGGCCCGGTTGCTCGTCGGGGTGCTTGCCGTCGTGGCGGTGCTCGTGCGGCGACGTTCGCCCTGGTGGTTCCCGGCGGTGGCGGTGCTCGCGACACCGCTCGTCGGGCCGAGTCTCACGTACGCGGCGGTCGTCGCGATCGTCGTGCGTCGTCGCGATCGAGCAGCGGTGGCCTATGCGGTGGTGGCCGCGTTGGCCGCGGTCGTGCCGACGCTGTGGCCGGGCGGGGTCGTGCAGATCACGCAGAGCACCGACCCGAGCACCGGCGCCTCGATCGCCGTGGAGGCGCGCTGGGTCGAGTTTCTCACACACACCGCCGTCGTGGGAGTCGCCTACCTGGTCGGGACCGTCATCGGCACCAGGCGTGACCTGCTGGCGAGCTACCGGGACCGCGCTGAGCGGGCCGAGGCCGAGCGGGCGGCCCGCTCGCGGGAGGCGGTCCTGCTGGAGCGGGCGCGGATCGCGCGGGAGATGCACGACGTCCTCGGGCACAAGATCTCGCTGCTCACCATGCAGGCGGGCGCGCTCGAGGTGAACGCGGGCGCGGGCGCGGCGGTGGTGGAGGAGCAGGCGGCACGCCTGCGGGTGACGGCGCGGGAGGCCCTCGGTGACCTGCGGGCCGTCATCGGCACGTTGGAAGCGGCTGACGCTGCGCCCCGCACCCCGGGCCCGGGCGTCGCGGAGGTGCCGGCGCTCATCGCGAACTATGTCGACGCGGGTGCGTCGGTGCGCCTGGCGGATCGCGTCAGTGGGCGCGCCGACGTGAGGACCCTCGACCCTGCCGTGAGCCGGGCGGTGCATCGCGTCGTGACGGAGAGTCTGACGAACGCGCACCGGCACGCCCCCGGAGAGCAGGTGTCCCTGCGCCTGGACGGCGAGCCGGGCGCGGGGATCGACCTCGTCGTCGAGAATCCGTGCCAGGGTGACGCGCTGCGGGGCGACGGCACGGGCCTGCCGGGGTTGGCCGAGCGGGTGCGGCTCGCGGGCGGCACCTTCGAGGCGGGTCGGCACGGTGGACTGTTTCGGGTGCGGGCCCGCTTCCCGTGGACGACCGAGGAGGACAGCACATGACCGACCAGCCGACCGGGGCTCCCATTCGGGTGGTGCTCGTCGACGACGACGCGCTCGTGCGGGCCGGGCTCGAGATGATTCTCGGGGCGGCGCCCGACATCGAGGTCGTGGCTCAGGCCGGTGACGGCGCCGCCGGGGTGGAGGTGGTGCGGGCGCATCGCCCGGACGTCGTGCTCATGGACATTCGCATGCCCGGCGTCGACGGGTTGGCGGCGACAGCTCAGGTCAGAGCCCTGCCGGAGGCGCCGCAGGTGCTGGTGCTGACGACGTTCTCGGCCGACGAGTACGTGTTCGGGGCGTTGGAGTCGGGCGCGATCGGGTTCCTCCTCAAGGACACCCCGCCGCGAGAGCTGGCCGATGCGGTCCGGCTGGTCGCCGGGGGCCAGGCCATGCTCGCGCCGGGACACACGCGCGCCCTCATCGACCGGTACGCCTCCGGCGGCGGGTCACGGGCCGAGCGGGCGCAGGAGCGTCTGTCGGTGCTGAGCGCTCGGGAGCGGGAGGTCGCGGGCGCCGTGGCCCGGGGCCTGAGCAACGCGGAGATCGCCGCCGAGCTGTACCTGTCGGAGGCCACCGTCAAGGCACACCTCGCGCACGCGTTCACGAAACTCGACGCCAACCGCGTGCAACTCGCCATCCTTGCCCACGAGGCCGGGCAGGGAGGTCCTCAGTAGTGCGCTGCGGCGATGTCGGTGTGGGTGAAGTCGTCGCCGACGAAGAGCAGCGGCTCGCCCGCAACGACGGACAGGGCGTACGAGAAGCAATCCCCAAAGTTCAGCCGGGCGGGTGAGCCTGAGCCCCGTCCGAAGCGGCGGTAGGCGAGCCGGGCGACGTCGGCGTGCCGGTGGGACACGTCCACGATGCGGATGTCGAGCGTGCGGAGCAGGTCATCGAGTCGGGCTCCGTGGGCGGTCGACCGCGCGTCGGCGACGATCCCCACCTCGACCAGGGTGGCCGCCGACATGTGCGCCTGCCCGCGCGACAAGGCCCGCAAGAGCCGTTCTCGCTCAGGCTCGTTCTCGAGGATGGCCATGAGAGCCGAGGAGTCGACGATCACCGCGGCAGGCCCGACTCGTCGTCGTACAGATCCTCGATGCGGGAGAGGCCGGGCGTCGGCTCACCAGGGTCGGCGTGGTAGGCGTCGGCGATGGCGCGGGCTGCGTCCAGCCGGTGACGCGCTTGGTCGTCCGGGTCTTCCCCGTGCTGCCGGAGCAGTAGGACAAGGCCCTGCTCGATGGCGCTCGTGAGAGAAGAGTCCGTGGCTTTGGCGGCACGCCGCGCGAGCTCGTGGACGCGCTCGTTCTTGATGTTGAGGGCCATGGTGTAACAGTACCTGCTTCAGTTACACCATGGGTAGACACGTTCGCGTCAAGGGGCGGGCGGCCCGGAGGAACGACGGCGTCGCGGACACGATCGCGACCCACGCCAGGATCATCTCGATGTCCATCCGGCCCCCTACGCGTCGATGGAGGCGATGTGGACCAGGGCGTCGCCGCGGTTGACCAGGGGCGCTTCGGTGCGGCCGATGACGATGCCGTCGCGGTCGGCGTGGACGAGGCGCAGGCGCCGACCGAAGGAGTCGGAGAGGCCGCCGAGGCGATCGCCGACCGTGACGCGGTCGCCGAGCTCGGTTTCCATGTGGAGGATCCCGGTGCGGCGGGCCCGCACCCACCCGCTCGACAAGGACACGAGGCTGGGGGCGACCGGGTCCTCGGGTCCGTCGATCATCCCGAGTCGAGCGAGCACCCGCAGCACTCCGGCGACGCCGGCTTCGATGGCCCATTCGTCGAACCTCCACGCCTCTCCGCCCTCGTAGAGCAGCACCGTGGCGCCGCGCTCGCGGGCGGCCTGACGCAGCGAGCCGTCACGCAGCTTGGCGTGCAACATGATCGGTGCCCCGAACGCGGCGGCGAGGTCGGCGGTGCGGGCGTCTTCGAGGTCAGCGCGGATCTGCGGCAGGTTGGAGCGCCGCGTCGCCGCGGTGTGCAGGTCGATGCCGACCTCGCAGCGTTCGACGACCTCCGTCATGAACAGGTGCGCCATCCGCGCCGCGAGCGATCCACGAGGTGAGCCGGGGAAGGAGCGGTTGAGGTCGCGCCGGTCGGGCAGGTAGCGCTCGCCGGTCATGAACCCGAGGACGTTGACGATCGGCACCGCCACGAGCGTGCCGCGCAGCGTCTTCGCCGACAAGCTCGCCAGGACCCGCCGGATGACCTCGACACCCACGACCTCGTCGCCGTGGATCGCGGCCGACAGCCACACGTGCGGCCCGTCGGCGCGGCCGTGCAACACGCGCACGGGCAGGCTCACGTCGGCGCCGGTGACGAGGCGCGTGATCGGGAGCTCGATCTCGCGGGCGTGACCGGGGCGGATACGGACCGAGCCGATCGGGAAGGACTCGCGGGCCATCAGCGGGCCCGGTTGCGGCGGCGCATCGCGAGCGGTGGGCGGCCGCCGAGGTAGGACTCGGCCGGGTCGACGAGGAACCCGCGGGCCAGCGCTTCACGGCCGATGAGCATGCGGAATCCCATCTCGTCACGGTTGCTCAAGGACACTTCGGCGGTGACGACGCGCCCGGCCAGGCTGATGTCGAGGCTGACGAAAAGCCGCTCGTCGGCGTGCCCGGAGGAGGAGCGCACCTCGCGCCGGTCGAGTACGACGGTGTCGGTGCGCACCGAGTCGGCGTCGCTGTTCTGCCACGGGTGCACCGAGAACGCGACCCGTTCGATCCCGCCGTCGGTGTACTGCTCGACGTCGAACGCGTGGACGGCGGAGGTGCGGGCACCGGTGTCGATCTTGGCCTTGGTCCACTCGACGCCGAGGCCGGGGAGGGCGACCCATTCGCGCCATCCCACGACGGTGCTTGAATGGCTGCCTGTGGACACCCCCTCATCCTGTCAGGAGCGACCGTGAAGATCGCCATTCTGTCTCGCGCGCCGCGCTCGTACAGCACGTCCCGTCTGCGGGCGGCGGCTGAGGGGCGCGGGCACAAAGTCAAGGTGCTCGACACGTTGCGCTTCGGTATCGACTTGTCGGGGGAGGATCCTGACCTGCTGTTTCGCGGTAAGCAGCTGTCGGATTACGACGCGATCCTGCCGCGGATCGGCAACTCGATCACCTACTTCGGGGTCGCGGTGGTGCGGCAGTTCGAGCAGATGGACGTCTACACCCCGAACATGAGCTACGGCATCGCCAACAGCCGCGACAAGCTGCGCGCGACCCAGTTGCTCTCGCGGCACCGGATCCCGATGCCGGCGACGACGTTCGTCCGCGACCGCGCCGACGTCATGCCGGCCATCGAACGGGTGGGTGGGGCGCCGGTCGTCATCAAACTCCTCGAAGGGACGCAGGGGATCGGCGTCATCCTCGCCCCTGACGACAAGGTGGCCGGGGCCATCATCGAGACGCTCCAGAGCACCCGGCAGAACGTCCTCATTCAACGGTTCGTGTCCGAGAGCAAGGGGCGTGACATCCGCGCTCTGGTCGTCGGGGATCGGGTCGTCGCGGCGATGCGTCGGGTCGCGCAGGGCGATGAGTTCCGTTCCAACGTGCATCGCGGCGGGTCGGTGGAGAAGGTGACGCTCGACCCGGCGTACGAGGAGGTCGCGGTGCGTTCGGCGCAGATCATGGGTCTGCGGGTCGCGGGCGTCGACATGTTGGAGGGTAACGACGGGCCGCTGGTCATGGAGGTCAACTCCTCACCCGGCCTGGAGGGCATCGAGCAGGCGACCAACCTCGACGTCGCGGGCGCGATCATCGACTACATCGACAACCAGGTCGCGTTCCCCGAGATCGACGTGCGGCAGCGCCTCACCGTCTCGACCGGCTACGGCGTGGCGGAGTTGGTCGTGCACACCGGGGCGGACATCGTGGGCAAGTCCCTCAAAGAGTCGGGGTTGCGGGAGAAGGACATCACTGTTCTCACGCTGCACCGCGGCACGAGCGTCGTGCCCAACCCGCGCCCCTCGCACGTGCTGGAGGACGAGGACCGGCTGCTGTGCTTCGGCAAGCTGGAGGAGATGCGGTCGATGATCCCCGCCCGCCGCGGGCGCCGCGCCCGCGTCCGCAAGCTTCCGAAGCAGGCCCGCCCCGACGCCTGACCCGCGACCAACGGGGAAAGGCCGTCGGTTTGACCTCAGAAGGGTGGGGGGCCTGGGTCCTTGTCGTTCCAGGGCGACGGCTTCGGAGGTTCGGGTGGTTCGGGTCGTCGTGGTCGTTTCTCGTGGATGGGTGGCTGTTCGGCGTCGTCTTCGAGGAGGGCAGCGAGCCAGTTCTCCAGGTCACCGACGAGTTCGACGCCGGGATCGGTGGGCGGTCGCGGCGGTCCGGGGTCGGGGTCTGCCAGGTCGAGGTCGTGCTCCAGCCAGGCATCGTCGGCGAGCTCACGCAGGTGAGAGAAGTCCTCTTCCACGGGCAGGCCCTCGTGGTGGCGGCATTCGCGCTCTCGGGTGGCGCGCATCTGCTCCACGGTGGGCGGCTCGGGGTCGCGGTAGTCGAACGGTGTGCTCACGTAGATCCGCTGCGCCCCGGTGGTCCAGATGATGTCGCCGTGCACTTTGGGCTCACGCCAGGCCCGCCACGTGCGCCGCGTCTTGTAGTTGTGCCCGCGCCGGGCTTTCGCTGAGGCGTTGCTTTCACTGGAGGGCCCGCCGGCGGCGTAGTCGATGTCGTGGTCGATATCGCACGCCCGCGCGGGGCGCATCGACCCCGGTGTGCGGGAGACCCGGTCGCGGGCGAAGATCCGTTCCCGCAGATCCCCGCCGATGGTGTAGCCCTTGACGTGCAGATCCACCATGTACCCGGTGAGCGGGTCGGTGACCAGACGTCGCCAGGTCGACCCGGCCGCGAACGCGATATCCCGCACGAACCGGGCGGCGAGCCAGTCCTGGGTGCCGCCGCAGGCCACCATCCCCGGCGCATCGGAGGCGCCCATCAACGACTCCAGCGAGATCACGACATCGACCCGCGCCGGGGGCAACTCCCCGCCGAAGGTGCCGTACACCCCGAACGCCTCACCAGCCGCCGCCGCTGCTTGGTCGGGGGCGCGACGGGTGCCGGTGTGCGGATCGAACAGACCGCCCTGGTCAGGGCGGGGCAGCTGGCCGTACAGGAGTAGATCCAGGGCGATGTCGGAACGCAGTTGCCCGATGGGGCGGGTGTCGCCTTCACGACGAAGGCGGCGCGCGATGGCATCGATCCTGTCGTGACAGCCCGCGATACGCCCGGCGTGTCCGGTGATGGCGTACTGCCCGGTGCCGTCCTCGGGGAACAGCGTGGCGCGGGTGCCGCGGTTGGTCATGGCCTGGTCGTGACGCTCCCGCGGTGTCGTGACTTTCGCGAGGTGGCGGCGTAGGCGCGCGGTGAAGATCTCGTGCGGCACCAACATCCCGCCCTGACCGTGGACGCTGCGGTGCGGGTAGGGCGCGATCACCGCCTCCACCATGCCCGCAATGGACTCTGGTGGGGCTTCCTGGGTGCGGGTCACGATGTGCCACGCCCGCTGCCAGGACACCTCACCGGCACACAACGCCGCCCGCAGACGCCCATGACGAACCGGATCACCGATCGCCAACTTCACCCGCGCCCGCGCCACCGAACTCGGCAACCCAGTCGCCAACGCGATCTCCTCAGCGATGCCCGAACGCGCTTCAGCACGAGCCAAGTTACGGGTCCGCGAAGACGCCTCCGGGTCACGCTTCTCCAGATCGCTCAGCGCGCGTTCTTCTCGAGAGCGGGCCAGCGACTCAGTGATGGCTACCCCACGACCGGTCAGCCACGCAGTGATTCGCTCGTGCAACTCCAACTCCGAGAGCAACGCGTCATCACTCATACCGGCGAAGACCTCGGCGGGTACCGCGTCGCCGAAACCCCACGCGGCGGGCGGGTCCAAGGCGGGCGTGAGGGTAGCGAACTCGGTCATCTCGAACCCCCTACGTCGGCCTGGACTGATGTCTCATTCTACTCTCTGCAGCCATGATCATCAATGCTAAGAGCTCTTTACATCATAAATCTGTACATCGAAAATACGTATGACGATACGTTGTGCTCCTCCTCGTGGCGCATCGGTGAGGTCTGGCGACAGGGGCGCCTGAGGGTGACGGAGGGGCCGTGTCGGCGATGATGGGCCCGTGATCCTTCGACGCGAGCGTTCGGGCGACCTTCCAGCGATCCGGGAGGTGCATCGGCGCGCCTTCGCTCGCGGCGACGAGGTGCCGGCCGAGGTCGCTCTCCTCGACGCGCTCCGAGCAGACGGTGCGCTCGTCGAACCGTGCTGCCTCGTGGCCGAGGCCGGCATCGAGATCGTCGGGCACGTGACGGTGAGCCTCGGGTTCGTCGACGGGGTGCCCGGTCGTCTCGTGGGGCTCGGACCGATCGCGGTCCTCCCCGACCATCAGGGCCGTGGTGTCGGCAGCGCCCTCATGCACGCCGTCCTCGCCGCAGCGGATGCCCTCGACGTCGAAGGGGTCGTCCTCCTCGGGCACGAGCACTGGTACCCGCGCTTCGGATTCGCGCCCGCAGCGCCGCACGGCATCACCGCCCCGGACCCCGCCTGGCCGCAGGCCAACTTCATGCTGCGTCGCCTCACCGCGTGGACAGCCCCCCGCGGCACGTTCGGTTACGCCGAGGCGTTCTCCCGGCTCTGAGGT
>JAUNTP010000153.1 GCA_030538585.1 Mobilicoccus sp. | reverse complement strand
CGTCACCGGCTTCCTCGGCCCCAACGGCGCCGGCAAGTCCACGACCCTGCGCATGATCTGCGGGCTCGCCACCCCCGATGCCGGCACCGCCACCATCGACGGGCTCCCCTACCGCGACATCCCCGTGCCCGGACGCACCGTCGGGGTCATGCTCGACGCCGCCGCCCAGCACCCCGGCCGCTCCGGGCGTGAGGTGCTGCGCCTCGCGACGATGGCGAACCGTCTTCCCGCCTCCCTCGTCGACCCGATGTTGGAGCGCGTCGGCCTCGCCGGCGCCGGCCGCAAACGCGTCGGCGCCTACTCCCTCGGGATGCGGCAGCGCCTGGGCCTCGCGGCCGCGCTCATCGGCGACCCCGACGTGCTCATCCTCGACGAACCCGCCAACGGCCTCGACCCCGCCGGGATTCACTGGATGCGCGACCTGCTCGACACCTTCGCCGAGGACGGCGGCACCGTCCTGCTCAGCTCACACCTGCTGAGTGAGGTGCAGGCCATCGCCGACCGCATCGTCGTCGTCCATGACGGTCGCCTCGTCACCGAGGGGGACACGGCGCAGGTCTGCGCCCCCAGCGGCGTCCTGATCGCCGCCACCGACACGACCGCCCTCGTCGCAGCCCTCGACGGCGCCGGCATCACGCACACGGCCACGCCCGACGGGCTCCTCGCCGACACCACGCCCGAGCACCTCGGCCGACTCGCCCGCGACGAGCGCCTCATCCTCACGCGCCTCAAGAGCGCCGGTGGCGACCTCGAAACCCTCTTCCTCGACCTCACCCGCGCCGCCTGAGAAGGAATCGTCATGTCTGCTCGCACCATCGACCGTCCCGATCCGTCGACCACCGACACCCCCACCCATCGCGAGAGCACCCACCCCCGCGTGACCATGCTGTCCCGCACCGCCATCGAACTGCGGAAACTCGTCGACACCCGCGCCGCGGCCGTCCTCATCGCTGCCATGGTGGGCATCGGTCTGGTGGCCACCGGCGCCATGCTCGCCCTCGATCTGGCCACCGACCTCGACACCCTCACCCGCACAGCCGCCGCCGGGTTCACCTACCTCCTGCCCGTGCTCGGGGTGCTGGCCCTCACCGCGGAGTGGCGCACCGGGACCGCACTGTGGACCTACACCCTCGACCCGCACCGCACCCGCGTGCTCACCGCGAAAATGATCGCCGTCGGAATCGCGGTCGTCGTCGCCGTGGCGATCTCGCTGGTCATGGGCGCGGTCGCGACGTTCCTCGTCGACGGCACCCTCACCGGAGGATCGAACCCCATCGACGTGATCATCGGCGCAGGGGTCTTCATCGGCGGCATGACCCTGCTCGGTGTCGCCCTCGGCGCGGCGTTCCTCAACACGCCGCTCGCGATCGTCGTGCTCCTGCTCGCCCCGCAGCTCGTGCCGCAGCTCCTCTCGATCAGCGAGCGCACCGCCGACCTCGTGCCGTACGTCGACCTGCAGGGTCACCTCATGACGCTGTCGGCCGGCGAGGCGGTCGAGTGGCCGCACCTGCTCGTCACCCTGGCCGTCTGGATCGTGCTCCCGCTGACCGTCGGCGTGATCCGCAACGCCCGCCGCGACATCTGAGGATGCAGCCAGACCGGCTGGCACGATGACGCGTATGGATTCGCCCCTTCGCCTCGCCGGCGGCTACGTGCTCGGGTGGGTGGTCTCCGCGCTCGCGTTCGTCGCCGGGACCGCGCTCGTCGCGGGTCTGTACGGGCTCGCCGGGCCGGGCAACCTCGTCGCGGGATATCTCGCCGCAGCGAGCTCGCTCCTCGTCGTGGCGGTGGCGTGTGCGGTCGGCGTACGGGTGCTACCGCGACGCGTGATCGAGCAGGGCCCGGTGGCGTGGTCGTTGGCGACGCTGCCGGGGCCGCTGCTCATCCTCATCACGAGCCTCGCCACCGCGCAGGCCGCCCTGCGCAGCAGCGGATTCGACGGCTTCTTGGCGACACCGCCCGCTGCCGCACTCATCGCGGCTATCGCCGCCGCGCTGGGCGTCGTCGGCTCCACCCTCGTCGGCCGAGCCCGACATGGCTGAGCCGCTCACCCCCGGACGAGATATCCACAGGTGCGGCATCACGCCGCCCCCGGCCCCACCGCACAGCTCTACCGTTTCGTCGTCCCATCAGGCACGATCGAGGAATCGGAAAGGAGAAGGCCCATGACGATCTCCGCCGCACCACCGCGACTCATGGACGCCGACGAGTTCTGGGCGACCTACGCAGACTCCACGGACTTCTACGAGCTCGTCGCTGGCATCCCCGTCATGTCCCCGCACGAAACGTTCGAGAACTCCGCCACCGCAACCCGCCTCGCGCATCTGCTCACGATGCGGCTGGGTGAGAACTATCAGTACGCAGCGCACGCAGGTCTCCATCTGCCCGCCGAGCCAGGGCAGCCCGTCACCATCCGCATCCCCGACTTCGTCGCCCGTACCCGTCGCCCCGGACGCCCGCACCGCGGCACCCCCGAGGGAATCGAACTCGTCGCCGAGGTCCTCTCCCCGAGCTCGACCGTGACCGACTGGATCGACAAGCGCCGCGAGTACGCCGCCGCGGGCATCCCCCACTACGTCGTCATCGACGTCCGCGGCGAGGTCCCGGCCCTGTGGCTCATGACCGACCCCACCGGCGACCCCGCCACCTACACCGACCCCACCGGCGACGGCACCAGCGTCACCTTCGACATCGACGGCACCACCGTCACCCTCACCAGCGACGACATCGCCGCCGCGCTCTAGGAGACTGCGTCAGCTCAGCAGCAGGTGGTCCAGGCGGCGGCGCGCCAGCATCATGCCGAGCAGGCCCAACGCCACGAGGTAGATCACCGACACCAGCGACGCGGTCGTGACCATACCGGTCGTCAGCTCGCGGCACAGCACGACGCCGCGGTAGAGCGGGGTGACCTCGACGAGCCAGCGCACCACCGGCGGAAAGCTCGTGACCGGGAAGAACGTGCCGCTGAACAGGGTCATCGGCATGAGGGCGAGGGTGACGAACTCGAAGTTCTGCCAGGACGTCATGTACGTCGTCAGCCACATCCCGATGCCCGCGAACGCGAGCCCGATGAGCAGGCACGCGGGCAGCGCGAGGATCGCCGTCCACGACGTCACCAACCCCAGGGGCACCATGAGCAGCAGGAACCCCGCGGAGTAGATGCCGCCGCGCAGCAGCGACCACGTCACCTCACCGACGGCGATGTCTCGCGTCGTCATCGGCGTCGCCAGCAGCGCGTCGTAGAGCTTGGCGTACTTGAGGCGGAAGAAGATGTTGAACGTCGAGTCCATGACCGCGCCGTTCATCGCCGACGTCGCGAGCATCGCGGGCGCGACGAACATCGCGTACGGCACGAGCTGCCCGCCCACCTCGAACCCCTGCAGCATCGCGCCGACGCCGATGCCGATAGAGAACAGGTAGAACACCGGCTCGAGAAAGCCGGTGGCGAACACGTACCAGCTGCGCCGGTAGACGCGCGCGTGCCGAGTGACGAGCAGCCACGCCATCATGAGACGAGCCTGCCCGTGAGCGCCCGCGACGCCAGGACGCACCCGATCGCCGCGAGCGCGGCCAGCACCCCGACGTGCACCAGCGCCGTGGTCGCCGGCATGGGCAGACCCAGCATGAGCGCCCGCGTCAACTCCACGCCGTGCCACAGCGGGCTCGCCATCGCGACCTTCTCGAGCACCGGGCCGAGGTTGCCGATCGGGAAGAACGCGCCGGAGAACAGGTACAGCGGCACGAGCACCACCCGGAACACGACCGCGAACCCGGCCTCCGTGCGCGTCCACATCGCGTACGCGCACACCGGCGCCGCGAACGCGAGCGCGATGAGCAGTTGCACGACGAAAGCGCCCAGCGCCCCGAGCAGGCTCGTGTACACCCCGAACGGGGCCAGGGTGAGCATGAACACCGCCGTCGACAGGCCCACGCGCGCGACGATGGCGACGAGTTGAGCGATGACGATGTCGATGACCCGCAGCGGGGTCGCCATCATCGCGTAGTACGTCTTGTCCCACCGGATGGCGCCGTGGACCGGGTAGGTGGAATCGCCGATCGCCATCGTCATCGCCTGCCCGGCGAGCAGGCCGGCCGCGACGAAGTGCAGGTAGCTCGGCACCCCTGCCGGCCCGGTGCCGGCCTCGTCGATGTAGGAGCCGAGCACGAGGCCCATCGCCGCCACGTAGAGCAGCGGGTTGACCAGGGCGGTGACGATCGAGCCCTTCCACGTGCGACGCAGGCGTGTGAGGTGGTAGTCGACCTGACGCGTCAGCTGGGTCCAGCCACTCGGGGCCGGGGGGATGTCGATCGCCATCAGTCCACCAGGGTGCGGCCGGTGAGACGCAGGAACACGTCTTCGAGACTCGATCGGCGCACCAGCGACTGCACGGGCGTGAGGCCGCGGTCGTGCACGCGCGCGAGGGCGTCGTCGCCGGAGTCGGCGTAGAGCAGCAGCCGGTCGGGCAGCACCTCCACCCGCGCCGCACACCCCTCGACGCGCGACTCGTACTCGGCGTGGTCGACCACCCCGAACCGCAGCTCGGCCACCTCGCGGGTCGAGTACTCGCGAATGAGCTCGGCCGGGCTCCCGAGGGCGGCGATGCGACCCTCGTGCATGACGACGAGCCGATCGCAGAGCTGCTCGGCCTCGTCCATGTAATGGGTCGTGAGGATCTGCGTGACCCCTTGGTGCTTGAGGCGGTACAGCTGGTCCCACAGGGTGTGCCGGGCCTGCGGGTCGAGCCCGGTCGTCGGCTCGTCGAGGATGAGCAGGTCGGGGCGGTTGACCAGGGACCGCGCGATGGTCAAGCGACGCTTCATCCCGCCCGAGAGATCGTCGACCTTGGCGCCGGCGCGTTCGGAGAGCTTGACGAAGTCGAGGAGTTCGTCGGCCCGCGCACGCACCTCCGAGCGCGGCATACCGAAGAACCGTCCGTAGACGAGCAGGTTCTCCCGCACCGACAACTCCACGTCGAGCGTGTCCTCCTGCGGGCACACCCCGAGGCGCGCGCGGATGCGGGGGCCGTCGGTGACCGGATCGAGGCCCAGCACCCGCAGCGAACCGCCCGTCGGGGGCGAGACGGTGGCGATCATGCGCATCGTCGTCGACTTGCCCGCGCCGTTGGGGCCGAGGAAGCCGAACACCTCACCGGGGCGCACCTCGACGTCGATCCCGCGGACCGCCTCGAAGTCCCCGAAGGACTTGCGCAGGTCGTGCGCCTCGACCAGGAGAGTGTTCACATCGCAGCACGGTAGCCGACGCCGCAGACACCCCTTCTCACGACGCGACGGAGCGTGCGAGGCGTGCCATCATGTCGGCACTCCCACCAGGGGTCTCCCCGACCGGCCACGGTCGGCGAGGGGGACCGCCGGGTCCTCGGCGGGGTCCTCCACGGCCACCGCACCTGCCGAAACCTCGGCTGCACAACGACTTTGCGCAACCAGCCACGATTAATCCCGACCGCCACGCAGCAATGGTCAGACCGTGTGCCACACTTTTCCCGCCGTTCACCCTCACCGATCTTGGAGAACTCTGTGAAGGATCAACTTTTTGCGACGCTGCAACGCGTCGGCCGGGCGTTCATGTTGCCCATCGCCATCCTGCCCATCGCAGGCTTGTTCCTCGGTATCGGTGGCTCGTTCACCAACGAGACGATGCTGACCAATTTCGGCCTCATGGGTGCGATGGGTCCGGGCACCATCCCCAACGACATCCTTCAGGTGTTCACGGCCGCCGGTGACATCGTCTTCGCGAACCTGCCGATCATCTTCGCCATCGCCGTCGCGCTCGCGATGGCCAAGGCGAACAAGGCCGTCGCCGCTCTGTCGGGCGCCATCGCGTTCTTCGTCATGCACGCCTCGATCGGCGCCATGATCGGCATCCTGCACCCCGCCGACCAGCGCGCCGCGTGCGAGGAGGCGCAGGCGGCCGGTCAGAGCCTGTCGGGGTGTCTACCCGCCGGGTCGTTCGCCAACGTCGTCGGTATCGACAGCCTCCAGATGGGTGTGTTCGGCGGCATCATCGTCGGTCTCGGCGTCGCGGCGCTGCACAACCGGTACCACAACATCAAGCTGCCCGAGGTGCTGAGCTTCTTCGGCGGTGAGCGGTTCGTGCCGATCATCAGCGCCACGGTGTTCCTCGTCGTCGGCATCGTCATGGCCTTCGTGTGGCCGATCGTGCAGAACGGCATCAACGCCCTCGGCGGCCTCGTGCTCGCCTCCGGATACGCGGGCACGTTCATCTACGGCGTCATCGAGCGCGCGCTCATCCCGTTCGGTCTGCACCACGTGTTCTACCTGCCGTTCTGGCAGACCAACCTCGGCGGCACGATGGAGGTCTGTGGTCAGACCGTCCAGGGTGCGCAGAACATCTTCTTCGCCCAGCTCGCCTGCCCGGAGACCACGCAGTACAGCTCCGAGGCGACCCGATTCATGGCGGGCAAGTTCCCGTTCATGATCTTCGGCCTGCCCGGCGCGGCGCTCGCGATGTACCAGCTCGCGCACCCGTCGAAGAAGAAGCTCACCGGCTCGCTGCTGCTGTCGGCGACGCTGACGGCGATGCTCACCGGTATCACCGAGCCCATCGAGTTCACGTTCCTCTTCGTGGCCCCGATCCTCTACATCATCCACTGCATCCTCGCGGGCCTGTCGTTCATGCTGATGCACCTGCTCAACGTCGGTGTGGGTATGACGTTCTCGGGCGGTCTCATCGACCTCACGCTCTTCGGCATCCTGCAGGGCAACGCGGCGACGAACTGGATCTGGATCCCGGTCGTGGGTGCCGTCTACTTCGTCGTCTACTACGTGCTGTTCCGGTTCACCATCAAGGCGATGAACCTCAAGACCCCGGGCCGTGAGGACACCGAAGACGACCCGCGCCTGTACAGCCGCGCCGACGTCGACGCGAAGACGGGCCGCAACACGGCGCACGGGTCGAGCTCGGCCGGTGACGGCGGCGCCACCGCCGCTGCGGCCGGCGGCACGGCCACCGCGGTGCGCGGCGACGTCGACGAGGACACCCGCCTCGGCGCGACCGTCGTCAAGGGCCTCGGAGGCCTGGACAACCTCACCGACGTCGACAACTGCATCACCCGCCTGCGGGTGGGTGTCAACGACAGCTCGCTCGTCGATGACGCGCTCCTCAAGAGCACCGGCGCCCGCGGCGTCATGAAGTCCGGTAAGGGCGTGCAGGTCATCTACGGCCCGCAGGTCACCTCCGTCGCGGCGGCCGTGCACTCCTACATGGAGAACCCCGTCGAGGTCGACTTCGGCGGCGGTGAGACCGCGAGCGCCGACACCGTCGCCGCCGCGGGTGCTGCCGGTGCTGCGCAGGAGGAGACCGCGCCGCACGTCGCGACCATCGTCCGCGCCCCGATGGACGGTGAGGTCATCGAGCTGTCCGAGGTGGAGGACCCGGCGTTCGGCGGCGGCCTCGTCGGCCCTGGTGTCGCGATCCGCCCGACCTCCCACACGGTGGTCGCGCCCTGCGACGCCACGGTCGCGCTCGTGTTCCCGACCAAGCACGCGGTCGGTCTCAAGACCGACACCGGTGTCGAGATCCTCATCCACATCGGGCTCGACACGGTGAAGCTCGACGGCAAGCCGTTCGAGGCGCACGTCGAGACCGGTCAGGTCGTCGAGGAGGGCACCCCCCTCATCACGTTCGACGCCGCCGCCATCGAGGAGGCGGGCTGCAAGCTCACCACCCCGATCGTCGTGACGAACGCCGCGTCCGTCGGGCAGCCGATGACCGTGGCCGCCACGCAGGTCAAGGCCGGCAACGGCCTGTTCGTCATCGCCTGAGACCACTCGGGCAGGAGGACCGTCTCCCCGGTCAGGGAGGCGGTCCTCCTGCTGTGTCGTGTCTCCGCCACGCCGATCACGCTCACCGGTGCATCCCGAACGACGAGATGGCAACGAGCCGGTGAAGTCCTGATTCATCCGCGCCCGACCCTTCCTCCATCGCCCCGGCGGAAGGCACCATGACGGCGCACCAATGCTCAACTGCCGCCGCCGATCTGCCACCGCTCACCCCCTGCCACAGTGAGGTCCCCCGCCATGCGTCGCGCCGCTCTGCTCTCCGCGCTACTCCTGCTCTCCGTCACCACCGTCACCCCCGCCGCGGCGGCCCCCGCTTCCGCCGCGCCGGCCG
>JAUNTP010000152.1 GCA_030538585.1 Mobilicoccus sp. | reverse complement strand
CGCTGCGCTCCTCCTCACCCAACGGGGGGCCCGGCGCCCTACTGGGGCGTAAGCCCCAGTTTCCGACCGGCGAGGCCGCGGGCGCGGGTGGCGAGGCCCTTGGCGATGCCGCGGAGGGCGACGCCGGCGGGACCGTCCGGGTTGGACTGGACGACCGGGCGGCCCGTGTCGGAGCCCTCCCGCAGCGTGACGTCGAGCGGGATCTGCCCGAGCAGCGGGATGTCGGTGCCCATGATGCGCCCGAGGGAGTCGGCCACCTGCTGGCCGCCGCCGGAGCCGAAGATCTCCTGGCGGGTGCCGTCGGGCAGCTCCAGCCAGCTCATGTTCTCCACGACGCCGACGACCCGCTGGTGGGTCTGCGTCGCGATCGACCCGGCACGCTCGGCGACTTCGGCCGCGGCCTGCTGCGGAGTGGTGACGACGAGGATCTCCGCGCCGGGGATGAGCTGCGCCACCGAGATCGCCACGTCGCCCGTGCCGGGCGGCAGGTCGAGCAGGAGCACGTCGAGGTCGCCCCAGAACACGTCGGCGAGGAACTGCTGCAACGCCCGGTGCAGCATGGGCCCGCGCCAGACGACCGGCTGGTTGCCGGGCACGAACATGCCGACCGAGATGCACTTCACGCCGTTGGCCTCCGGCGGCATGATCATGTCGTCGACCTGAGTCGGGGCGCGATCCACGCCGATCATGCGCGGGATCGAGAAGCCGTAGATGTCGGCGTCGACGACGCCCACCCGCAAGCCCTGGTCGGCGAGGGCGACGGCGAGGTTGGCCGTCACCGACGACTTGCCGACACCACCCTTGCCCGACGCGATCGCGTAGACGCGGGTCAGTGAGCTGGGCTTGGCGAACGGGATCTCCCGCTCGGCCTGCCCGCCGCGAAGCTTCGTCTTGAGGGCGGTGCGTTGCTCGTCGGTCATCACCCCGAGCGTCACGTCGACGGCGGTGACACCCTCGAGCGCCGACAGCGCCTTGTGGGTGTCCGTCGTCAATGTGTCCTTGAGCGGGCACGCGGCGACGGTGAGCAGGATTGTCACGGCCACACGACCGTCGTCGTCGATGGTGACGCTGTCGACCATGCCGAGTTCGGTGATGGGCTTGTGGATCTCCGGGTCCTCGACGCCCGACAGAGCTTCGAGCAGTGTCTCCTGGGTGGGTGCTGACATGTCGCCCACTCTAGGGGCTGAGACGGGCCGGTCTCAGGACGGGGTTGGCGTGGGCAGCGCCAGCTGCGCGGATGCGATTCTGGGCGCGCCGGCCCCCACCCAGCGGCCGATCCACCCGCGCCGGCGATCGTCGGCACCAAGCCCCGAGGGAGCAGCCGACATGGCACACCCCACGCGCCCCCATCCTCCCGCCCTGACGCGGTTCACGACGACCCTGCCGTGGGCCCGACAGCAAGAACTGCGGCACCCGGCCGAGCTTCCGTGGCTCGCGGTCGCGGTGCTGACGACGCTCACCGTGTTCATCGGCAGCACCGCCCTCTACCTGTCCGGGTACCGCCTGGAGGGACTCTTCCAGCAGGGCATGGTGCTCGCCCTCGGGGCACCGATCTTCATCCTGCTCGCCCGCGCCTACATCTACGGTCAGCAGCGCAGCAAGGGCGTGCGCGTCTCACCCACCCAGTTTCCCGACGCCTACCGCATGCTCGCCGAAGCGAGCCTGTCGGCCGGGATGCGGCGCATGCCCGACGCTTTCGTCGTCTCCGGCAACGGGGTGCTGAACGCGTTCGCGGCGGGGCACGGCCACCGGCGGTACGTGATGCTGCACTCGGACATGTTCGAGATCGGCGGCGAGACGCGCGACCCCGACGCGTTGCGCTTCGTCATCGGCCACGAGGTCGGCCACCTCGCGGCCGGGCACAGCTCTTACTGGCGGCAACTGTTGACGACCGTCTTCGACCAGATTCCGGTGCTGGGTCCGGCGCTCTCCCGCGCGCAGGAGTACACGGCCGACAACTACGGGTACGCCTACTGCCCGCAGGGTGCCGCGGGCGCGATCGCCACCATGGCCGCCGGCAAGTACCTCAACCATGAGGTGCAGGCCGACGAGTACGTCGACCGGGCGGTGACCGATCGGAGCCTGTTCATCTGGGTGGTCAACCTTCTCGGGTCCCACCCGATCCTCATCTGGCGCGGGCACGCCTTGCGTCACCGGGACCGGGCGGGGAGCCTCTTCTTCGCGCCGCGCGCCGGTGTCGGCGCGCAGCCGAGCCTGCCGGTGCCGCGCACCGCCACGGCCGACTGGGCCGACCCGGCGCAGGCGCTCGCGTTCCTCGACGCCCACCCGCAGGGCGAGGACGTCTTCGGCGGCGTCCGCGTCGCGCGTCGGGCAGAGGCGATCCGGCCGACGCCGTGCCTCGACGGAGGACACCCCGCGCTCACCCCCTGAGGATCAGGGCTGCAGGGGGGGCGGCGGCTGGTCCGGGCCGGCGGGTGCGTCTGTGGCGTCCGTGGCGTCTGTGGAGTTCGGGGCCGGCGGGCGTGGCGGCTTCTTCTTCTTGGCCTTGCGCACCGGGACTGGCGGCGGCTCGGGGGCCCGTCGCTCCTCGATCTCCTCGAGCAGGTCACGCAGCTCGGAGCGGACGAAGTCGCGGGTCGCGACCTCCCGCAACGCCAGCCGTAGCGAGGCGACCTCGCGGGTGAGGTACTCGGTGTCGGCGAGGTTGCGTTCGTCTCGGGTGCGGTCCTGCTCCAACCCGACGCGGTCGCGGTCGTCCTGCCGGTTCTGCGCCAACAGGATGAGCGGCGCCGCGTAGCTCGCCTGCAACGAGAGGATGAGCGTGAGGAGCGTGTAGTTGAGGGCGCGCGGGTCGAACTGGGCCGACTCCGGCATGAGCGTGTTCCACGCGAGCCACACCGTGACGAACACCGTCATGTAGATGAGGAACTGCGGGGTGCCCATGAACCGCGCGAACGCTTCGCTGCCGCGCCCGAACGATTCGGGGTCCATGCGGGGGATGCGCAACCGGCGGCCGCGGGTCTCCTTCGGCTGGTCGAGCCGCCCACGGGGCTCAGCCATGGTGCACCTCCTCGTTGCGGCGCTCGCGCCAATCGTCGGGCAGTAGGTGATCGAGCACGTCGTCGACGGTCACGGCCCCCAGC
Source organism: Mobilicoccus sp. (assembly GCA_030538585.1). GTDB lineage: Bacteria > Actinomycetota > Actinomycetes > Actinomycetales > Dermatophilaceae > Mobilicoccus. The sequence goes on along the minus strand of JAUNTP010000152.1, from coordinate 5,181 downwards.
AGATGATCGTCCTCGTCGGTGACGGGCAGGCTCACGAGGTTGTACGTCGCGAGTTCCCGCGTGATCGCCGCGACGGTCGCAGTCGGGGCGAGGGGTTCGACGTCCTTGTCGACGATGGTGCCGATGGCCTGATGCGGTGGCTCCCGCAGCAGGCGCTGGATGTGCACGATGCCGAGAAACTTGCCCGTCGGGGTCTCTGTGGGGGCGCGGCACACGTACACCATCGCCGCGAGCGCCGGGGAGATCTCGGCCTTGCGCACCGAGGCCAGGGCCTCGGCGATCGAGGCCTCCGGGGGCAGGATGACCGGTTCGGTCGTCATGAGACCACCGGCCGTGTCCTCGTCGTAGGTGAGCAGGCGCCGGATGTCCTCGGCCTCGTCGGGCTCCATGAGGCCCAGGTAGCGTTCCTGCGCCTCCGGGGTGAGCTCGGAGAGCAGGTCGGCGGCGTCGTCGGGCTGCATCTCCTCGAGCACGTCGGCGGCGCGCTCGCCTTCGAGGGCGGCGAGGATCTCGACCTGCTCGTCCTCGGGCAGCTCTTCGAGGACGTCGGCGAGCTTCTCGTCGGTGAGCGCCTGCGCGACGGCGACGCGGCGGTGGGGTGGCAGGTCGCGCACCATCTCGGCGAGGTCGGCGGCCTTGGCGTTCTCGTAGTTGTCGAGCAGCAGGTCGGCGCGCTGATCGGACTCGATGCTGCTCAGGCCGATGACGCGGTCGACGTCGACGAGCGCGGTCTCACCCTTGCGGCGCGTGAGCCGGAACCGAGAGGCGCGCTCGCCGGGCGTGGTCTTGCGGACGAAGACCTTCTCGACCGACCACTCGCGGGCGCGGACCTTCTCGATGGCGATGTCCTCCACCGACGCGGGGTAGGGCTCCTCGTCCAGCTCTTGCACGGTGACGCTGCGGTCGAGCAGTTCGGCGACGACGCGCACCTCGGTGGGGCGCTGCTCGAAGCGACGCATGTTGACCAGGCCCGTCGTGATGACCTGCCCGGCGTCGATGGAGGTGACGCGCGTGAGCGGGACGAACACTCGTCGGCGGCCCGCGACCTCGAGCACGAGACCCACGGCGAGCGGTCTGCGCCGCGTCGAGGAGAAGGTGACGACGACGTCGCGCACCACACCCACCTGATCACCGATGGGGTCGAAGACGGCCAGGCCGGCAAGGCGCGCGACGAAGACGCGGGTGCTCTGACTCACCCGTGCAGAGTATCGCTCCGCACGTCAGGGGCGGTTCTCGTCCGTGTCTGCGCCCGCTTCGCTCGCTTCGGCGCGCCGCACCTCGGGGTGGGTGCCGGCGCCGCGCTCCTTGCGGATGGCGCGCACGAGGTAGGCGATGACCGCGACGGCGATGACGGCGATGACGACCCATTGCAGGTACCCGACGTAGGCCTCGACGACGTGGTACTGCTCGCCCAGCCAGAACCCGGCACCGATGAGGGCGGAGTTCCACACGGCGCTGCCGAGGGCGGTCAGGACCGTGAACGTGAGGAACGGCATCCGTTCGACGCCGGCCGGGATGGAGATGAGGCTGCGCACGACGGGCAGGACGCGCCCGAACAGGACGGCGACCTTGCCGTACTTGTTGAATACCTCCTCGGCCTTGAGGACGTCCTCGACATCGACGAGCCACATACGGTCGACGATGCGCAGCAGTCGTGCTCGCCCGAGCCAGGCGCCCAGACCGTAGAGACACCAGGCGCCGACGACCGACCCGATCGTGGCCCATACGATCGCCCACGTGAGCGACAACGAGCCCTGGCTGGCGGCGAACCCGGCCATGGGCAGGATCACCTCGGACGGGATCGGCGGAAAGAGGTTCTCCGCCGCCACGAGCAGCGCGACGCCCGGGGCGCCGAGCGCCTCCATCACGGAGACGGCCCACCCGGCGAGGCCACCGGGGGCGTCGGCGGCAGCCTGAAGCAGCGGGGTCATGGGGTCCTTCTTCGTCTGGGCGGAGTGTCGATGCGCCGTTCAGTCCACCGTAGCGACCTGTGCGCAGCCCGAGAGGGTGACGAGGGTCTCCTCCGGCCACGCTCGACCACGGCGTGCCGCTGATAGCCTGACCAGCAGTTCCATCCGGCACCGCAGAGACGCGTGAAGGCCGCGGCGGTGTTCGCTATCTGCCCTCGACACCACGGAGGACATCGCTTCATGCGTAGTGCCAAGGACTTCTTCGTCCCCCTCGCGGTCGGCGCGCCGGCGCCGCTGCGGGAGATCCCGAGCCGCCCGAGTCGGGCCATCCACTTCTTCGACCCGGGCAACCCCAAGATGGCCGCGAAGGTGCCGGACATGGCCGGGTCGGTCGACGTGCTGCTCGGCAACCTCGAGGACGCCATCAAGGCCGACAGCAAGGAGGCAGCGCGCGAGGGGCTGGTGCGCATCGCCCGCGAGACCGACTTCAAGAGCTCGCAGTTGTGGACGCGCATCAACGCCCTCGACAGCCCGTGGGTGCTCGACGACCTGACGACGCTCGTCACCGAGGTGGGCGACAAGCTCGACGTCATCATGGTGCCCAAGGTGCAGGGCGCTGAGGACATCCACTACGTCGACCGGCTGCTCGCCCAGCTCGAGGCCAAGGCCGGTCTGGAGCGGCCGATCCTCGTGCACGCGATCCTCGAGACCGCGCGCGGCATGGCCAACGTCGAGGAGATCTGCGGGGCCTCTCCGCGCATGCAGGGCATCTCGCTCGGCCCGGCCGACCTCGCCGCCGACCGTCGCATGAAGACCACGCGCGTCGGGGGCGGCCACCCCGGCTATCTGGTGCGCTCCGACCCGGCCCGTGCCGGCGACGGCTACGACATCCACGGCGAGAGCACGCCGCGCTCGATCTTCCAGCAGGATCTGTGGCACTACACGATCGCGCGCATGGTCGACGCGTGCGCGATGCACGGAATCTTCCCGTACTACGGCCCGTTTGGTGACATCGCCGACGTCGTAGCGTGCGAGGACCAGTTCCGCAACGCGTTCCTGCTCGGCTGCGTCGGCACGTGGACGTTGCACCCCAAGCAGATCGACATCGCCAAGCGCGTGTTCAGCCCCTCGCCGGAGGACGTGGCGCACGCCCGCCGCGTCGTCGAGGCCATGGGCGACGGGACGGGCGCCGTCATGCTCGACGGCAAGATGGAGGACGACGCCTCCCTCAAGCAGTGCCTGGTCATGGTGCGCCTCGCCGAGCAGCTCGCCGAGGGCGACCCGGAGTTGGCGGCGGCGTACGGGATGGAGAAGTGATGAGTGATCAGCCGAACACTGACGCGTTCCGGCCCCGACGCTCGGTGCTGTACATGCCGAGCTCCAACGCACGCGCGCTGGAGAAGGCGAAGAGCATTCCGTGCGACGGGCTCATCCTGGACCTCGAAGACGCGGTCGCCCCCGACGCCAAACCGGAGGCCCGTGAGGCCGCCTGTGCCACCGCACGCAGCGGGGAGTACGGGCGCCGAGAGATCACGATCCGCATCAACGGGATCGGTACGCAGTGGCACGAGGACGACCTCGCGGCCGCGGCGCAGGCGGGCCCGGACGCGATCGTCGTGCCGAAGGTCAACTCGGCGGACGAGGTGCGCTCGCTCGTCGCCGCGATGGAGGCCGCCGGAGCGCCGGAGCACACGACGCTCTGGGCGATGATCGAGACGCCGATCGCCATGCTGAACGCGCACGAGATCGCGTCGGCGTCCGACCGGTTGTCGGTGCTCGTCATGGGCACGAACGACCTCGTCAAGGAGTTGTACGCCGAGCACGTGCCGGGCCGTGAACCGCTGCTCACGGGCCTGGGCCTGGCCCTGCTCGCTGCGCGCGCGGCCGGGAAGGCGATCGTCGACGGCGTGTACAACGATGTCAAGAACGCCGAGGGGTTCCTCGCCGAGTGCGAGCAGGGTCGCCAGATGGGTTTCGACGGCAAGACCCTCATCCACCCCAGTCAGGTCGACGGCGCCAACCAGGCGTTCCGGCCCTCACCGAGCGCCGTCGACGACGCCCGCGGCATCCTCGCCGCCTGGGAGGAGGGCAAGGGCTCAGGCGTCGTCACCTACAACGGCAAGATGATCGAGAACCTCCACGTCGAATCCGCCCAGCGCATCCTCTCCATGCACGAGGCGATCGAGGCGTTGGAGGGCGACGGCTGAGCCGCTGTCACCACCCCGTGCTGACGGGGGTGACGATCGGGCCGGCGACGCGGTGGGGGAGCGTGCCCAGCTCCCGCACGGGCGTGTCGGCGGCGCGCCGCTGCAGGGGTGCCACGCGGAACAGACGCGCCGTGTCAGTGCCCGCCGTGACGGCCACCAGGGCCACGTCGTTGCCGCAGGCACCTGCCGCGAGACGGTCGACGTTGCCCCAGCCGCTCGCCCGCAGCACGGCATGACGCGGGGCGAAGGTGGCGGTGTGCGGCACCTCGATCACCATGAGCGCCCCGCGCGTCGTCGTCGCCGCCAACACGTCCCGATCCGGCAGCGCCCGCAGCAGGGTGAGCCCGCGATAGATGGAGAAGCCTGTGCGGGTGCCGGCCTGGCGTGCGCCGGCCGAGGATGTCGTGAACCGTCGCAGCGTCCCGCCGTCGAGGGTGTAGAACGTGGTGCCACCGCCGGTGACGAGGGAGCGCAACGGCGGCAACCCGCGCGCTAGTAGCTGCGAGCCGGTCCGGGTGCCCGACTCGGAGTGCCAGGTGCTCCAGCGCGAGTACACGCGGCCGCCTCGATGGGCGGTGATGAGGAAGTACTGGTCGGAGGCGATGATGCCGCCGTTCATGAGGGACTCGGCACCACCTGCGGCGACGACGTCCGAGGTGACGAACGACCCCAGCGGCGAGCCCTCCACGCGGCTCTGTGTGGGCCGCGTCGAGACGCCCACCGTGTGGATGGCGGAGGTGGTCGGGCCCAGCGCGGCGACCGTCAACGAGCAGGGCACCGCGGTGGCCTGCGCGGCGGGAGCGCTCGTCGGGATGAGCCCTGCCGCGCACGCCAGCGCGAGAGCAGCGGCCGCCACAGTCCGCATCAGCTTCATGGTGGTGAAATCGCTTCTCCGACATCAGCGTTACGGCGTCAACCCTCATGCCGTTGGTCGAGAAGGAGCGCAGCGACCTCTCGAGACCGCCCACCTGACCGCGAAGCCCACCACCCGCTGGTCGAGGAGGAGCGCAGCGACGTCTGTAAGGAGGGTGTCGTGAGGTGGGCATGCTTCTGTACCGGAGGGG
>JAUNTP010000151.1 GCA_030538585.1 Mobilicoccus sp. | reverse complement strand
GTGAGGCCCGCGCGCACTACGGCCTCGACCCTGATCTGCCCACCCTGCTCGTCACCGGCGGATCGCTCGGGGCTCAGCGTCTCAACACTGCGTTCGCCGATGCTGCCGAGGCGTTGCGCGCCGGTGGGGTCCAGGTGGTGCACCTGTGCGGTCGCGGCAAGCAGTTCGACCCCCCGAGCGGCCCCGGGCCCGCCTACGTCGTCCACGAGTACGCCGACCGCATGGAGCTCGCCTACGCCGCCGCCGACCTCGTCGTCGCCCGCTCCGGCGCCAACACGGTCTGCGAGCTCACCGCCGTCGGTCTGCCCGCCGTGTACGTCCCGCTGCCCATCGGCAACGGGGAGCAGCGCGTCAACGCCGAGGACGTCGTGAGTGCAGGCGGTGGCCTCGTCATCGACGACACCGACCTCACCCCCGAGCGCATCCGTCGCGACATCCTGCCTCTCATCACCGATCCCGATCGGGTGGCGGCCATGGCAGCTGCGGCCGCGTCCTGCGGCCAGCGCGACGCCGACGAACGCCTCGCCGACCTCGTCCACGCCGCCTGGCAGCAGAAAGGGCAGACGAAGCAGTGAGCGCACTGCCCACCCGTTTCGACCTCACCGAGCCGGTGCCGCCCGCCCGCGAGCTGGGCCGGGTCCACGTCCTCGCCGTCGGAGGGGCTGGCATGTCCGCCGTCGCCCGCCTCCTGCTCGATGAGGGCGTGCCCGTGAGCGGCTCCGACCAGGCCGACTCGCCGCTGCTGGAGGCCCTCCGAGCGCAGGGGGCGCAGGTCCACGTCGGCCACGACGCCGCTCATGTGCGCGACGTCGACACCGTCGTCGTGTCCTCGGCCATCCCGGAGACCAACGTCGAGCTGGCGGCCGCCCGCGCCGCGGGCCTGCGCGTGCTGCACCGCTCTCAGGCCCTGGCCAGCCTCATGAGCACCCGCACCCGGGTGGCGGTGGCCGGCGCCAACGGTAAGACGACCACGACGGCGATGCTCACTGTCGCGCTCCTGCACGCTGGCGTCGACCCCTCGTTCGCCATCGGCGGCGAGCTCGTCGAGCAGGGCGTCAACGCCCGCCTGGGCTCCGGGCCGGTGTTCGTCGTCGAGGCCGACGAGAGCGACGGCACGTTCCTCGCCTACCGTCCCGACGTCGCGATCATCACCAACGTGCAACCCGACCACCTCGACTTCTACGGCGACTTCGACGGGGTCCGCCGCGCCTACCGGCTCTTCGCCGAGAGCATCGGCACCGGCGGCGAGGAAGCCGTTCCGCCGCTGCTCGTCACGAGCGCCGACGATGACGGCGCCCGCGATCTGGCGCAGCAGCGGCGCTCGACCGGCGCCGACGTGCTGACCTTCGGCTTTGCTGCGGACGCCGACGTGCGCCTCGTCGACGTCGTGGGCGAGGGGCTCTCCGGGCGTGCCACGCTGCGCGTCACCGACGACCCGCGACTGTCGGCGTTGGACGGCCGCGAGGTGGCCGTCGCCGCGCCGGGGGAGCACATGCTGCTCGACGCCGTCGCCGCGTTGCTCGCCGCCGTCGTCGGTCTGGGCGCCGACCTCGACGGCGTGCTCGCCGGTCTCGCCGGGTACGCCGGGACGAGGCGCCGCTTCGAGGCCAAGGGTGAAGCCGGGGGAGTGCGCGTCGTCGACGACTACGCCCACAACCCCGCCAAGGTGGCCGCCGTCGTCGCCGCTGGCCGTCAGGTCACAGGCGAGGGTCGCCTCGTCGTCTGCTTCCAGCCCCACCTCTACAGCCGCACCCGCGACTTCGCCGACCGGTTCGCGGACGCTCTGAGCGGCGCCGACGTCGTCGTCCTCACCGACATCTACGGGGCCCGCGAAGCGCCGATGCCGGGAGTGACGTCGGCGCTCATCTCCGACCTCCTGCGAGCAGCGGGCGTCGAGGTCCACGACGTAGAGGGTCTGGAGGCCGCGACGAACACCCTCGACCGCCTCTCCCGCCCCGGCGACCTCGTCCTCACGGTGGGGGCCGGATCGGTGACCCGCGTCGGGCCTGCGCTGCTGTCCGCGCTGCAGGACCGCCCGTGAGGGCGAAGGCAGCGCCGGAGACCCCGGAGACGCCTCGACGGCACCGTGGGCGGCTCCCACGTCTCTCACGGCCGACACGTCTCCCTCGTCTCCCTCGGCTCCGGCGCGCGGATCCAGGCTCCGGAACAGGACGCACGCCGAGTCGCCGCGTGCTCCTGAGCGCCGCCGCTGTCGTCGCCGTCGTCGCGGGGATCGTCGCGCTGTTGTGGCTCGCCCCGTTCTTGAGAGTGGAGTCGGTGGAGTACCGCACCGCGTCGGAGCGGGTGGATCTCCTGCGCGACGTCGCCGCGGTCACTACGTATCAACCTCTAGTAGAGGTTGATACCGACGCCATCGAGCGACGGGTGCTCGCCGAGCCGGTCTTCGGCGCGGTCGACGTGTCCCGCTCGTGGCCGTCCACCCTCGTGGTGAGCGCCACTCCCCGAGAGCCCGTCGTCGCCGTCAGCGGCCCCGGCGTGCGCGGCTACCGCCTCGTCGACAGCGAGGGGGTGTCCTTCGAGACCGTCGGCTCGGCGCCTGACGGCATTCCGAGCGCCCGCGTGCCGGACCCCGACGATCGGGCAGCGCTCACGACGCTCGCGACCGTCACCTCCTCGCTCACGCCAGACCTCCTGGCCTCGGCCGACGCGCTGCGGCTGGACGAGAGCGGGCACGTGTCGATGGAGCTCGACGGCGTGCTCGTCACCTGGGGAGGCGCCGACGAGAGCCGCCTCAAGACCGCCGTCGTGCGCGAGCTGGTGGCGCAGCCGGGGGTGGAGCGGGTCGACGTGTCCGCGCCCCTGGCGCCCATCACCTCCGACGACCGGGCTGCCGGCGCCGTAAGAGGGCCCACCGAGGGTCCGGTCGCGCCCGCGCTCCCCGCCACGCCCACCGGTGCCCCCACCGACACGCCGACGGCCGCCCCGACCGGCGAGGTCACCGATGGCGAGGAGCCCGACTCGGCGCCGACAGGCTGAGGGCAGCTCGACGTCAAGGAGAGGTCAAGGGTTGGGAAAGTCGGACGTCCGTGGCAGTCTTGGCCTTTGAACGTCCAGTACGATGAGCCGCGGACCGTGGTGGGTGGCGCGACGCGCCGGTGAATCGCCGGTGGCCGCACGTCAAGGCTCCAGCTCATATCGTGGACCCGACGTGGGGTGTCAATGTGCCCCTCGTCACCTCACGCGACCGACAGTCCGACATTTCAGGAGAGGCCCCCGTCGTGGCAGCACCGCAGAACTACCTGGCCGTTATCAAGGTCGTCGGCATCGGTGGCGGTGGCGTCAATGCCATCAACCGCATGATCGAGGTCGGCCTCAAGGGTGTCGAGTTCATCGCCATCAACACCGACGCGCAGGCGCTGCTCATGAGCGACGCCGATCTCAAGCTCGACGTCGGCCGAGAGCTGACCCGCGGTCTCGGCGCCGGCGCCGACCCCGAGGTCGGCAAGAAGGCCGCCGAAGACCACGCGGAGGAGATCGAGGAGGCCCTCAAGGGTGCCGACATGGTCTTCGTCACCGCCGGTGAGGGTGGTGGCACGGGCACCGGTGGTGCTCCCGTCGTCGCCAAGATCGCCAAGTCTCTCGGCGCGCTCACCATCGGCGTCGTCACCCGCCCCTTCACCTTCGAGGGTCGTCGCCGCGCCAACCAGGCCGAGTCCGGTATCGGTGCGCTGCGCGAAGAGGTCGACACCCTCATCGTCATCCCCAACGACCGACTGCTGTCCATCAGCGACCGCGCGGTCTCGATGCTCGACGCCTTCCGCAGCGCCGACCAGGTGCTGCTCTCCGGTGTGCAGGGCATCACCGACCTCATCACCACCCCGGGTCTGATCAACCTCGACTTCGCCGACGTCAAGTCGGTCATGCAGGGCGCGGGCTCGGCGCTCATGGGCATCGGGTCGGCTCGCGGCGAGGACCGCGCGGTCCAGGCCGCCGAGCTGGCCATCAGCAGCCCGCTGCTCGAGGCGAGCATCGACGGTGCGCACGGTGTCCTGCTCTCGATCCAGGGTGGCAGCGACCTCGGTCTGTTCGAGATCAACGAGGCCGCCCGCCTCGTGCAGGAGGCCGCGCACCCCGAGGCCAACATCATCTTCGGTGCCGTCATCGACGACGCCCTCGGCGACGAGGTGCGGGTGACGGTGATCGCGGCCGGTTTCGACGGCGGCAGCCCGCAGCGTCGTACCGACGAGTCTCGCTCGCAGGCGAACACCCCGCCGCGTCAGCAGACCGGTGGCCAGCAGCAGCAGGCCCCGCAGCGCGAGCCCCTGGGTGGCGGCGGCAACGGTGGCGGCCTCGGTCAGCCGGTCATGCCGCGCCAGGGCCAGGTGCCGCGCCAGCCGCAGCCGCAGCAGCAGGAGCAGGAGCAGATGCCCGCGCAGGTGCAGCCGGCCGGGCAGCAGCCGGCGCACGAGCCGATGCCGCAGCGTCAGGCGCAGCCGCGTCAGCACCCGCAGCGCCAGCCCGCCCCCGCGGGGTCGCAGGCGCAGTCCTCGCGCCCGCCGCGCACCGTCACCTTCGACGAAGGTGACGACCTCGACGTGCCCGACTTCCTCAAGTAAGCCGTGTTCTTCTGGCGTGCGCCGGGTGTCCATCACCGCGATGGACCACCCGCGGCCGCGCGCGGGGGTCAGTCGTGGGGTTTCACGCGCGCGGACGCTGACGAGGGCGTCTCGACAGGTGATTTCGGGCGCTTCAACCTCGGTGGCCACGTCGGTGACGACCCCGACGCGGTCGAGACGAACAGACGGCGCCTGGCCGAGGCCGTGGGTGTCGCACGATCGCACCTGCTGTTCATGGAGCAGTGCCACGGCGCAGAGGTGGCCGTGGCGGACGGCCCCTGGGCCGGCCCCGCGCCGCGTGTCGACGCGGTCGTCAGCGACACGCCGGGGCTGGCGCTGGCGGTGCTGGTCGCCGACTGCACCCCGATCCTCTTGGCCGACCCTCGCGCCGGGGTGATCGGCGCCGTCCACGCGGGGCGGCCGGGACTCGCCGCCGGCATCGTCGATGCGGCCGTGACCGCGGCTCGGGATCTCGGGGCGACGGCCCTGCGGGCGGCCGTGGGGCCCAGCATCTGTGGGCGCTGTTACGAGGTGCCCGCCGCCATGCGGGCCGAGGTGGCGCAGCGCCACCCGGAGAGCGCCACCGTCTCGTGGGCGGGCACGCCGGCCCTCGACGTGGCCGCGGGGGTCGTCGCGCGCCTGCATGCCCTGTCGGTGCCACTGGAGTGGGTCCCGGGCTGCACCCGTGAGTCCCCCTCGTTGTTCAGCTACCGCCGCTCCGCGCGCACCGGGCGCGTCGCCGGCGTCGTCATCGCCGAGGAGCGTCATGGGTGACCGCGCCGCCATCCTCGCCGAACGCCTCGCCGCGACGCGCACCCGGCTCGGGGACTCGGGGGCCACCCTCGTCGTCGTGACCAAGTTCTTTCCCGCCTCCGACGTGCGCATCCTGCGCGACCTCGGCGTCACCGACATCGGGGAGAACCGCGACCAGGAGGCCTCCGCCAAGGTCGCCGAGCTCGACGCGGCCGGGGAGCGCCCGGAGCGGGTGCACTTCATCGGCCAGATCCAGTCCAACAAGGCCGCCTCCATCGCCCGGTACGCCGACGTCGTGCAGTCCGTCGATCGCGAGAAGATCGTCAGCGCCCTGGAGAAGGGTGCTCGCGCCGCCGATCGCCGGCTCGAGGTGTTGCTGCAGGTCGACCTCGACGGCGACGCGGCGGGTCGAGGCGGTGTGGCGCCCTCAGCGCTGCCCGCCCTCGCCGAGCGCGCCGGAGCCAGCGACGTCCTCACGCTACGCGGCCTCATGGCCGTCGCGCCGCTCGGGTGGGAGCCGGAGCGCGCGTTCGGCCGGCTGGCCGAGCTGCACGAGCAGGTGATGCGCGACCATCCGGGGGCCACCTGGCGCTCGGCCGGGATGAGCGGCGACCTGGAGGCGGCCCTGGCTCACGGAGCCACTCATGTGCGTGTCGGGTCGGCAATCCTGGGCGACCGCCCACGGGCCGGATAGCGTGTCCATCGCGCGGGCGGTGTCGGTGTATCCACCTCGCCCGAGGACCGGCCTCCGCGCACGCACCACGCACGACGGATCGAGATGAAGGAGCACGCCATGGCCGGAGCGCTGCGTAAGGCCTGGGTCTACCTCGGGCTGGCCGACGAGGACGACCGCGACCTGCGGTACGACGACGACGCCGACGAGCGCGACGACAACCGTCGCCGCGACGAGCGACCCGCATCGCGAGACGACCGCGACCGCGACCGGGACGACTCTGCTGAGCGTGCGACGACGGTCCGCGCCGAACGTCTGGAGCCGATCGTCTCGGAGCGCCGCTCCGTCACCCACGAGGATGCCGACGAGGACGGTAGCCTGACCCCCATCCCCGCCCGCGAACGGCGGGGAGCCACCGTCGCCCTCGCCCCGGTCGAGGAGCGGCGCGGCGCGGAGGTCACCCCCTTCCCGCGTCGAACTCCCGTGAGTGAAGTCGTGAAGGACGTGGACGTGTCGGGTGTGCATCGGATCTGCACCATCCACCCTCGGACGTACAACGAGGCGAAGAAGATCGGTGAGTCCTTCCGTGACGGCATGCCCGTCATCATGAACCTGTCCGACCTCGACGACGCCGACGCCAAGCGGCTCGTGGACTTCGCTGCCGGCCTGGTCTTCGGGCTGCAGGGCACCATCGAGCGGGTCACCAACAAGGTCTTCCTGCTCTCGCCGGTCAACCTCGAGGTCACCACGACCGAGGGCGAACCGGCGCGTGCCCGCCGTAGCGTTTTCAACCAGAGCTGAACAGGCGAGATACTGCCTCCATGGGATTGCTCTTCCAGCTCATCATCTTCGTCCTCAACCTGTACCTCTTCGTGCTGATCGCCCGCGTGGTGGTGGAGTGGATCCAGGTGTTCGCCCGCGACTGGAAGCCCTCGGGGCCCTTCCTGGTGCTCGTGGAGGGCATCTACACCCTCACCGACCCGCCGGTGCGGGCGCTGCGCCGCGTCATCCCGCCGCTGCGTCTGGGTGCCATCTCGCTCGATCTCGGTTTCATCGTGTTGTTCATAGGCATTCTGCTCCTCATCAGTTTGTTGACCCCGCTGACGACCCTGTAAGGCCCTGAATCGGTCGTCCGACACGGGCTCTGCGGCGGTCGTCCGACCTGGACACGCGTTCACGAATGCGCCCCTCACCTGCAAAGATGTCGCCCACAGGGGTGGCGGTGGTGCCGGTGAATTCGGTTACCCTGGTTGCGGATACACCGGCGCGATCAAAGGGTTCACCATGCCTCTCACACCCGAAGACGTCCTGAACAAGCACTTCACCGCAACCCAGTTCAGGCGTGGATACGACGAGCAGGAAGTCGACGACTTCCTCGACGAGGTCGTCGTGGAATTGCGCCGCCTGGGCGGTGAGAACGAGGCCCTGCGCCGCCAGGCGTCATCGGGCGGCGGGTCGCAGCCGGTCGGCGAGTCCGCCGACGCGGCCGAGCGTGAGGCGCAGGTGCGCATCGAGGCCGCCATGGCGCGCGCCGAGCAGGCCGAGAAGGACGCTGCGGAGCGCATCCGGGCCTCGCAGGAGGAGGCCGCCCGCGCCGAGCTGGCACCGAAGGCCCTCGCCGCCGCCCCCGAGGAGCGCGTCTCCGAGTCCTCCCAGGCCACCGACACCACCGACACCACGCACGCGGCGCCGTCGGCGCCTGCCACGTCGTCCGGCGCGGTGCAGGACGCCGCCGGGGTCATCGCCCTGGCCCAGAAGGTGCACGACGAGTACGTCGAGCAGGGCCGCCAGGAGCACGACCGGCTCGTCGGTGAGGCGACGACGACCCGCGACACGCTGCTGGAGGAGGGGCGCAGCCGCAACACCGAACTCATCGAGACCGGCCAGGCCCGGCACGACGAACTCGTCAGCACCGGCCAGGCCCGCCACGACGAGCTCATCTCGACGGCGGAGTCGCGGCACGCGGAGCTGATCGAGACCGGACAGAACCGTCACGACGAGCTCGTGCGCGACGGGCAGGCCGAGCATGACCGTCTCGTGACCACCGGCCGCGAGGAGCACGAGCAGCTCGTCACCACCGGTCGTGAGACGTCGGCGTCCCTCATCGGTGAGGCGGAGTCGCGTCGCGAGCAGGTCCTGGCCGACCTGGAGCGGCAGCGCGAGGTGTACGAGTCGAAGATCGGCGAGCTGGCCGACTACGAGGGCGAGTACCGCACGTCGCTCACCTCGTTCGTCGAGAACCACCTGCGCAGCCTCAAGGACGAGTCCTCGCCCAAGCCGGCCGACCTGCCGCAGACGTCCGTCGACCTCACCGCCCCCGCCCCGCACGAGCACCAGCACGACAGCGAG
>JAUNTP010000150.1:6495-8363 GCA_030538585.1 Mobilicoccus sp. | reverse complement strand
GACCGCGTCGCGGTGCTCAAGGACGGCGTTCTGCAGCAGTGCGACTCCCCCCGCCGCATGTACGACCACCCGAACAACGTGTTCGTCGCCGGCTTCATCGGGTCACCGGCGATGAATCTGTCGGTCGTCGATGTGGTCGACGGCGGCGTCCGGTTCGGTTCTGTCGTCCTGCCGGTCGAGCGCGAGGTCCTCGCCGGTGCAGGCGACACGGTGACTCTGGGTGTGCGCCCCGAGGACCTGTCGCTCACCGAGGGTGAGGGTCTGACGATCGAGGTCGACGTCGTCGAGGAGCTCGGCGCCGACGCCTACGTGTACGGCCACGTGGCCGGCACCGACCCGGTCGAGGACCGGCCGTTCATCGCGCGCGTCGACGGCCGCACCCCTCCTCAAAAGGGGCAGTCGGTGACGTTCACCGCCCAGCCGGCCCACGTGCACCTCTTCCACGCGACGAACGGTGAGCGACTCGGGGACTGACGCCGACGCCGCATCTGCCAGCATGAGGGGCGTGTCTCTGCAATTCATGACGTCCCACGCCGACCCGGCCCTGCTCGACCTGCCGTGGTCGACGCCCCTGGAGCAGTGGGACCGTCGCCATCTGGCCGCGCTCCCCCGCGGCATCTCTCGGCACGTGGTCCGGTTCGTGCTCGTGAGCGGTCACGTCATCGCTGCCAAGGAGATCAAGGACGACATCGCCGCCCGCGAGTACGAGATGCTGCGGCAACTCACCCGCATGGGGTTGCCGAGCGTCGTGCCCTACGGCGTGGTCAGCGGCCGGGTCGACGAGGCCGGTGAGCATCTCGACGCGATCCTGCTCACCGAGCACCTGCAGTTCTCGCTGCCCTACCGGGCGCTGTTCAGCCAACGGCTCCAACCCGACACGGTGCTGCGGCTGTTGGACGCGTTGGCGGTGTTGCTGGCCCGCCTGCATCTGGCGGGGTTCTGGTGGGGCGACGTCAGCCTCTCGAACACGCTCTTTCGCCGCGACGCCGGCTCCTTCGCCGCCTACCTCGTCGACGCCGAGACGGGGCAGCTGTTTCCGTCGCTGTCCAACGGGCAGCGAGCGCACGACCTCGACATCGCCCGCGTCAACATCGCCGGTGAGCTGATGGACCTCGCCGCCGGTGGCGCGATCCCCGACGAGGCCGACCCCATCGAGATCTCCGAGCGCATCGTGCAGCGGTATACACAGCTGTGGAAGGAGCTCACGGCGCTGGAGCGGTTCGAGGGCGGCGACCGGTGGCGCGTCGAGGAGCGTGTGCGTCGCCTGAACCAGTTGGGTTTCGACGTCGACGAGTTCGAGATCGAGACCGACGTGGCCGGCGCCTCGATCCAGATCCAGCCGAAGGTCGTCGACGCGGGCCACCACCGGCGCCGCCTGCTGCGCCTGACCGGCCTCGACGTGCAGGAGAACCAGGCGCGACGTCTCCTCAACGACCTCGACGCGTTCCGTGCCGGCGAAGGACGCCATCACCAGTCGGAGGAGTTGGTGGCGCACGACTGGATGCGTCGCGTGTACGAGCCGGTCGTGTACAACGTGCCGGAGGAGTTGACCGACAAGCTGGAGAACGCGCAGGTGTTCCACGAGGTGTTGGAGCACCGCTGGTACCTGTCGGAGCGGACGGGCCACGACGTGACCACAGAATGGGCGTTCGCGGACTACCTCGCCCACGTGCTCCCGGAGAAGCCTGACGAGAAGGCTGTGGTGGGCGTCGACACGGTGGAGATGCCGGTCCTCGCCATGTTCGAGGACTGATCAGCGCCTCGCCCCCACCCGTTGGTCGAGGAGGCGGCCAAGCCGGTGTGTCGGGGCCCCCCGCCCCCTCCCCCCCTGCTGTGGGCCCCGGGTTGCCGGGTAGCCCGGGGCGGTA
>JAUNTP010000150.1:0-6485 GCA_030538585.1 Mobilicoccus sp. | reverse complement strand
GAAGCGAGTGTCTCGAGACCACCCGCACCTCAACACCGTCATTCGGCCACCGGGTGCCCTGCTACCCGTGGAAGGAAGGTGGTCTCGAGACGTCGCTTTCCTCCTCCTCGACCAACGGGGGGTAACGACGGGGAGGCCTCCTCGGGCGTCTATCAGGCTCGGCGGCGGGCGATCTCGTAGAGCGTGACGCCGGTGGCGATGCCCGCGTTGAGGGATTCGACGGCGGCGGCCATGGGGATGGAGACGATCTGGTCGCAGTTCTCGCGCACCAACCGCGAGAGGCCCTTGCCTTCGGAACCGACGACGACCACGAGCGGCTCGGTCGCGAGTTCGAGGTCGGGGAGGTCGACGTCACCCTCCATGTCGAGGCCGACGACGAAGTAGCCCTGCTTGCGGTAAGCCTCCAGAGCCCGGTTGAGGTTGGGGGCCTGCGCGACGGGGACGCGGGCGGCGGCGCCGGCGCTCGTCTTCCACGCGGACGCCGTCATGCCGACCGAGCGTCGCTCCGGGATGATGACGCCGTGCCCGCCGAACGCGGCGACGGACCGGATGATCGCGCCGAGGTTGCGGGGGTCGGTGATGCCGTCGAGCGCGACGACCAGCGGCGTGCCGGGGCTCTGCGGATCGACCAGGTCCAGCGGGTCGGTGTACTCGTACGCCTTGACCTGCAACGCGAGCCCTTGGTGGACGGCGCCGTCGGTGAGACGGTCGAGTTCGCCGCGGGGGGTCTCGAGCATGGGGATGCCACGCTCGCCGGCGGTCTTGATGGCCTCGCGAACCCGATCGTCGGAGTCGATGCGGCTCGCGATGTAGAGGGTGGCGGCGGGGATCTCGGCGCGAAGGGCTTCGACGACGCTGTTGCGGCCCGCGACCATCTCGCTCGTGCGGGCGCCGCTGCGTCGGTCGCGGGTGCCGCTGGGGCGCGCCTTCTGGCTGCGGGCCTGGGCGGCCCGCTTGGCCTTGTGCGCCTTGTGGTTGACGCGGTCTTCGGCCTTGGGCGTAGGTCCGCGGCCTTCGAGGCCGCGGCGGCGCTGTCCGCCGCTGCCGACGCTGGCGCCCTTACGGGACGCGCCCTTGCGGGTGGCGCCCTTGCGCTGGGAGTTTCCGGGCATGGTCAGTCCTCTTTCCGGGCGAGCGACCAGCGCGCGCCCGCGGGGGTGTCTTCGACGGCGATACCGGCGGCAACCAGAGCGTCGCGGATGGCGTCGGCCGTGGCGAAGTCGCGGTCGGAGCGGGCGGCGGCGCGGGCGTCGAGTCGTTCGGTGATGAGCGCGTCCAGCGCGTCGTGCAGGTCGGTCTCGGCGCTGCCGGAGGTGTGCCAGACCTCGTCATAGGGGTCGATGCCGAGCACGGAGGTCATGGCGAGCACCTGGCGTGCGGCGAGACCGGCGGCGTCCTGGTCGCCGGCGTCGAGGGCGGAGTTGCCGGCGCGGACGGTGTCGTGGACGACGGCGAGGGCGCCGGCGACGTTGAGGTCGTCGTTCATCGCGGCCGCGAAGCCCTCGGGCAGCTCGGCCACCGGAAGACGGTCCGTGCCCTGGTCCGCGGCACCGGCGCGCTCGAGGAACCCCTCGATGCGAGACAGCGCCGTCTCGGCCTCGGTGAGGGAGGACGGCTGGTACTCCAAGGTGGAGCGGTAGTGCGCGGCGCCGATGTAGTACCGCACGGCCAGCGGGCGAGCGACCTTGGTGATCTCGGCGACGGTCATGCCGTTGCCGAGGGATTTACTCATCTTCTCCCCGGCAGCGGTGAGCCAGGCGTTGTGCATCCAGTACCGGGCGAACCCGAGGCCCGCCGCGTGGGATTGGGCCTGCTCGTTCTCGTGGTGGGGGAAGCGCAGGTCGACGCCGCCGCCGTGGATGTCGAAAGTGTCGCCGAGGTACTTGCGGGCCATCGCCGAGCATTCGAGGTGCCAGCCCGGGCGGCCGCGGCCGTAGGGCGTCGGCCAGCTCGCGGTGTCGGGCTCGTCGTCCTTCGCGCCCTTCCAGAGCGCGAAGTCGCGAGGGTCCTTCTTGCCGCGGGGGTCGGCGTCGGCGGCGGCCTCCATGTCGTCGATGGACTGCCGCGTGAGCGCGCCGTACTGCGGAAAGGAGCGGACGTCGAAGTAGACGTCACCACTGTCGTCGGCGGCGGCGTAGGCGTGCCCGCGCTCGACGAGGAGGTTCATCAGCTCGACCATCTCGGTGACGTGACCGGTGGCGCGCGGCTCGTACGTGGGCGGCCGGATGCCGAGGGTCTCCATGGCCTGCGTCGTCTCGCGCTCGTGGGCGTAGCTCCACGCCCACCACGGGGCGTCGTGCTCGGCCGACTTGCGGAGGATCTTGTCGTCGATGTCGGTGACGTTGCGCACAAGGGTCACGTCGTAGCCGTGACCGTATTCGAGCCAGCGGCGCAGGATGTCGAACGCGACAGCGAAACGCAGGTGCCCGATGTGCGGCGTGCCCTGCGTCGTGAGCCCACAGATGTACATGCCGACCTTGCCCTGCTCGAGCGGGACGAACTCCCGGAGTTCACGGGCGGCGGTGTCGTAGAGATGAAGACTCACCGCGCCAGCCTACAAGGCGGCCCGCAGGTCACCGGCGCGTTGCCCTTACCCTGGTGGGATGAGCACTGTGTCTTCACCGAGTCTCGCGATCCGCGAGACCATGCGGGCGCGGCGCGACATCGTGGCGGAGATCCTGACCCGCTACGGCGCGACGAACCTACGGCTGTTCGGTTCAGTCGCGCGTGGTGAGGCCAACGACGACAGCGACGTGGACTTCTTGGTGGACCTGATCCCCGGCGGGGGGAACCCCCTGCTGTGCGTGTCCGGGATCGCGGAGGAACTGAGCCAGGTGCTCGACCGGCGCGTGGACGTGGTTACCCCTGCCCTGCTGCGAGACGAGGTCTCGGCGACAGCCCTGGCCGACGCGGTGGCTGTGTGAGCCGCGGGGAGCACCAGCGGTTCGACGATATCGTGCGCGCTGTCGAGCGCTGCCAGCGCTACGCGCCCTTCCTCCACGATCACGAACTGGGCGAGATGGCCTACGACGCCATCCTCCGCAACCTGTCTGTGCTCGGCGAAGCAGTGCGACGTCACCAACCTCGTGCCAGCCCGATGAGCGAAACTCATGGCACACGCTAACGCCGCCCTGACGCCACGGCACCGACTCAAGGTCGCCAAGCTCGTCGTCGATGCAGGCTGGCCGATCAGCGAGGTCGCAGGTGGGTTTCAGGTTTCCTGGCCGACAGTAAAGCGCTGGGTCGACCGCTACCGGGGCCGGCGAGTCGATGCAGGACCGCTCGTCCCGATCGAGCGATTCCTGTCCGGCAACGGCGGCGCCTACCGTTCCTACCTGTGGCGAGACACCTGCGAAGCGTTGTCAATACGCCCGAAGTTCACCCGCCCATATCGGCCGCAGACCAACGGCAAGGTCGAACGATTCCACCGCACAATGGCCGACGGTTGGGCCTACGCACGCTGCTACTCAAGCGAGAAGGCGCGACGTGAAGCCCTCGATGCCTGGCTGCACCACTGCGACCATCACCGACCCCACACGGCCTGCGGGAACCAGCCACCCCTCTCGCGACTGATCAACGTCCCCGATCAGTACATCTAGCCATCGCTGTGTGCCGCGGGGACCGTCGTCCGCCACAGGAGCGCGACGGCGACCGCCGCGATGCCTTCGCCACGGCCGGTGAGGCCGAGTCCGTCGGTGGTGGTGCCGCTGACGCGCACGGGCGCGCCGCACGCGCCAGAGAGCACCTCTTGAGCCTCGTCGCGCCGGGTGCCGATCTTGGGGCGGTTGCCGATGACCTGCACCGACACGTTGCCGATCTCATAGCCTGCCGCTCGCACCAGGCGCGCAGCCTCGGCGAGGAGGACGCAGCCCGCTGCACCAGCCCATTCGGGGCGGGCGGTACCGAAATGCTGGCCGAGGTCGCCGATCCCGGCCGCCGAGAACAGCGCGTCGCACGCCGCGTGGGCGGCGACGTCCGCGTCGGAATGACCGACCAGGCCGCGTTCACCCGGCCACTCCAGCCCAGCGATCCACAGCGGGCGAGGCTCGTCGGCGAACGCGTGGACGTCGGTGCCGACGCCGACCACCGGCAGGAAGCTGCGGTCGCTCACTGCTCCTCCTCGAGTCGCCGACGCGCGTGGTCGAGGTCCTCGCGGGTCGTGATCTTGGCCGCCCAGACGTCGCCGTCCACGACGAGCGTCGGGGTGCCGATGAGTTCGACGAGGCCGGCGTCGTCAGTGACGACGGCGTCGGCGTTGTCGGCGTGAGCTCGGAGGAGCGCGTCGCGACCGAACCCTTGCGGGGTCTGGACGGCGCGCAACGAGACACGGTCAGGGGTCGCGGTGACACGCCCGTGCGCATCGACGACCTTGACGGTGTCGATCACCGGCAATCCCGGCACCACTGCATCCGCGCCTGCGCGTACCGCGTCGATGACGCGCTCGAACAGCGACGGCGGAGCCAACGCCCTAGCCGCGTCGTGCACCAACACGACGTCGTCGTCGTCCTGCAGCATCGTCAACCCCGCGGCGACAGAGGCACGCCGATCAGCTCCGCCGGCGACGACATCGACCCGGCACGCATCGGGTCGATGGTGCTGTGTTCGCCGGCCGCGCGAGCGAGGCTCGGCGCTGTCGGCAACGGCATCGTCCGCCGTGTCCCGTGCGACGTCCAGCCACGCGTCGGGCGCAACGATGATCAGATGGCGCACACCCGGCGTCTTCAACACCTGGTCACAGGACCAACGCAGCAGCGAACACCCCTGCAGTTCGACGAACGCCTTGGGAACGGCGGCACCGAGGCGCTGGCCGCTACCAGCAGCGACGAGGACGACCGCGACGCTCAGGAGGCGAGCACCTCGTCCAGCATGTCGGAGGCCTTGGTCTCGTCGGTCTTCTCGGCGAGCGCGAGCTCGGAGACGAGGATCTGACGGGCCTTGGCGAGCATGCGCTTCTCACCGGCCGAGAGGCCGCGGTCGCGCTCACGGCGCCACAGGTCACGCACGACCTCCGCCACCTTGATGACGTCACCCGAGGCCAGCTTCTCCAGGTTGGCCTTGAAGCGCCGCGACCAGTTGGTGGGCTCCTCGGCGTGGGTGGCGCGCAACACCTGGAACACCCGATCGAGACCGTCCTGACCGACGACGTCCCGGACACCCACGAGATCGCAGTTGTCGGCCGGAACCTCGATGGTCAGGTCTCCCTGGGCGACCTTCAGAACGAGATACAACTTCTCCTCGCCCTTGATGGTGCGAGTCTTGATCTGCTCGATGAGTGCCGCACCGTGATGCGGGTACACGACCGTCTCTCCGACATTGAAGACCATATGCTCGTATTCCCCTTTCGCGGCTTCCAGGATACCACGGGAACGGGAGCATCGGGAAGGTGAGGGAGAACATCGGTGCTGGTCAGGGGCTATGAGCGCATGGAACCGGCGTGAAATGGGCCTTGACATCTGGACGATCGTTCCGTAGGTGACCGGGTGCCCGCAGGCCCCGAACACCCCCATCACACCCCACGCCACCGGCGAGGATCACCGCAGCGGACGACCCCGCAGGACGCCTCAACGGCGCCCGATTGGGTACCCTGACGGCGTGACTCGACGAAGTGCCGCCTCGCTGCGCCCCCGCCCCCGCGCCCTGCGCGCCGCCGCCCTCACCCCGCTCGTGGCCGTCGTGCTCGCCGGCTGCCAGTGGACCTCGCCGATCCAGACCGACAAGGCGTACGAGCCGGCCGACGGTCGCTCCACCCAGCTCGGCAACCTCGCCGTCAACAACCTCCTCGTCGTCGCCGACGAGAAGGACGGCCCCGGCAACCTCGTGGGCCTCAACATCAACCAGACCAACCAGGACGTCGAGGTGTCCTACCAGGTCGCGGGCACCCAGCAGCCCATCACCGTGTCGGTGCCCCGCCACGGCATCAAGCAGCTCAGCGACCCGCAGGGCGACATGACGGCCCTGGACACCGTGCCCGTCGCACCCGGCGACCTCATCGAGGTCACCATCACCACCGCCGGCGCGGCCGCCGAAACGCTGCGCGTCCCCGTCGTCGCGCCCTACCCGCCCTACGGCGACCTCCACGAAGGCGGCCCTCGCGAGTTCGACCCCACGCCGCTGCACCACCCCGACGGCGGCCACTGACGCGCTGCCTGCGAGCACGCGCCCGCATCGTCGCACCGACACGGCCCACGCCCTTCGAGGGGGCGTGGGCCGTGGCGTGTGTGCCGCGCAGTCGCTCAGCGGCTGAGTGGCTCAGGTGCCCTCGAACTTGTAGCCCAGGCCGCGCACGGTGACGATGTGCGTCGGCCGCGCGGGGTCCGGCTCGATCTTGGCGCGCAACCGCTTGACGTGGACGTCGAGGGTCTTGGTGTCGCCGACGTAGTCGCTGCCCCACACGCGGTCGATGAGCTGCATGCGCGTGAGGACGCGGCCGGAGTTGCGCAGCAACATCTCCAGCAGCTCGAACTCCTTGAGCGGAAGCGGGGTGT
>JAUNTP010000149.1 GCA_030538585.1 Mobilicoccus sp. | reverse complement strand
ATGACCCTCCCCGGTTCGACCGCCTCCTCGGCGGGGATGCGGCCCTTGCGCGCGAACGGCGCCCCGGGCCACATCTTGCGCGGCTCCAACTCGTGGGCCTGAGTGCGCATGCGCGCGGCGATCCGCGTCACCAGAGCGGGGTCGGGGGCGTCGGCGAGACCGTCGGGAAGCGCCCCGCGGCACACCGAACATCGGCCGCAGTCGCGGGCCTCCGGATCATCGAGAGCGGTCTGCAACAACGCCATGAGGCACCCTGCTCCGGCGATGTAGGCCCGCATGATGTCGGCCTCACGACGGCGGACCGCCACGATGCCGTCGTAATGCTCGGCGTCGTAGCGCCACGGCGTGCCCGTGGCCACCCAACCGCCGTCGACCCGCTCGACGCAGCCGTCGACCGCGAGCTGTTTGGTGAGCAACTCCACCCGGCCGCGCCGGACCCCCGTCCGCGCCTCCAGCGCGACGACGCTGAGCGGCTCGGGGGCCGCGTTCGTCAACTCGGCCAGCACCGCCTCGACCTGCTCCGGCACGGGCAGGGTGGCGGTGGCGAAGTGGTCCCACACGCCCTCATCACCCCGCGAGGGCAGCAGGGCGACGAGCGCATGGTCGATGCCGCGCCCCGCACGGCCCACCTGCTGGTAGTACGACACCGGCGACGGCGGCGACCCGAGGTGGACGACGAACCCCAGGTCGGGCTTGTCGAAGCCCATGCCGAGGGCAGAGGTGGCGACCAGCGCTTTGACTTCGTTGCGGCGCAGCGCCTCCTCGAGATCGGTCCGTTCGGGAGCGGGTAACCGGCCCGTGTAGGCCGCCACCGGCAGGTCGGGATCCTCGGAGCGGATGGCCTCGGTGAGGCGCTCGGCGTCGGCGACGGTGAGCGTGTAGACGATGCCGGACCCCGGCAGGTCGCGCAGATGCTGCACGATCCAGGCGTACCGGGCGAGAGGATCGGTGTCGGGCAGGACGGCCAACTGCAGGCTGGAGCGGGCGAGCGGCCCGCGCAGGACGAGGGTGGCCGGGCCGAGCTGGGAGGCGATGTCGTCGGTGACGCGGGCGTTGGCGGTCGCGGTGGTGGCGAGAACGGGACAGTCGGGGTCCAGGTCGCGCCACGTGTCGGCCACCCGACGGTAGTCGGGGCGAAAGTCGTGACCCCAATCGGAGATGGCGTGCGCCTCGTCCACGACGAGCAGGCCGAGCCGGCCCCGCAGCCCCTCGAGCACCCGACGGCCGAAGCCGGGGTTGGCGAGCCGCTCGGGCGAGACGAGCAGCACGTCGAGCGTGCCGTCGGCCAGCCGGGCCTCGATGTCGGCCCAGTCGTCGATGTTGCCGGAGTTGATGGTCTGCGCTGCCAGCCCGGCCCGCGTGGCCGCGGCGACCTGATCGCTCATGAGGGACAGCAGCGGTGAGACCACGAGGGTGGGTCCCGCGCCGGCCGCGCGGCGTATCGCGGTGGCGGCCC
Source organism: Mobilicoccus sp. (assembly GCA_030538585.1). Taxonomy (GTDB): domain Bacteria; phylum Actinomycetota; class Actinomycetes; order Actinomycetales; family Dermatophilaceae; genus Mobilicoccus. Next base: position 7,075 of record JAUNTP010000149.1, on the reverse strand, counting down.
AGTAGACAGCCGACTTGCCCCACCCGGTGGCCTGGACGACGAGGGCGCGAGCGCCCGGCCGGGTCAGGGCCGCGACCGCTGTCTCCTGATCGGGTCGCAGCCGTGCGTCGGGACCGGCCAGGGCTGTGATGACGCCGTGGGCGATGTCGAGGTGCTCCGGGGAGAGGGTCGAGGCCATGGCCCGAACCTAGACCCCACCACCGACAGCCCGAGCTGCGCAGACCCCTGGGTTACGGGGTGGTGCCGGCTGACTCCTCCGGGGCGCCCGGGTCGGTGGGGGCCGCGCCTGCCGCGCGGCGGCGCTCTCGTCGCAGGCGCGCCTCCTCCTCGTCCAGGGCGGTGGCCTCCGCGAGGGTGGGTGCGGTGCCGCCGAGCCGGGCCGGGACCATCGCCCGCTCCGCGTACGGCACCGTGGGGTAGGACTCCTGGAGGGCGTGGAGCATCGACGACATCCGCGCGTGCAGGTCGGCGAGCACCTCATCGGCTCGGTCACGCCGGTCGACGGCGATGGGCTCACCCACGTCGATGCGCACCGGCACGTGGTGGCGGCCCAGGCGCTTGGGGTGGCCCTTGGTCCACACCCGCTGGGTACCCCACAGGACCACGGGGATGAGCGGCACCCGCGCCGCCTGCGCCATCCGCACCGCGCCCGACTTGAACTCCTTGAGCTCGAACGAGCGCGAGATCGTCGCCTCGGGGAACACGCCGACGAGCTCGCCCGCCTTGAGCGCCGTGAGGGCGGCGCGGAACGACGCCGACCCGCTCTCGCGGTCGACCGGGATGTGCTTCATGCCGCGCATGAGAGGCCCCGCGACGGGATGATCGAAGATCGTGTCCTTGCACATGAACCGCACGAGCCGGTCGACGTCGCGCGCCGGCAGCCCCGCGTACGCGAAGTCGAGGTAGGAGATGTGGTTCATGACGACCACTCCCCCACCCTCACGCGGAAAATTGTGGGAGCCGGTGATCTTGAAGTTGATCCCCTGCGCGGCGAACAAGGTGCGGGCGAAGGCCACGACGGGCGTGTAGACCGGTTCCATGGGATCACCGTAACCGGGCGCGCCCCGACGTGCCGTGGTGCGCTGTCACCTCGCATGGTTCGACCTCCGACGACGCGACCTGCGACTGCCCGACGAGCACGGCGTACCGGCCCTGGTCGCGTATGAGCTCCTCGTGCGTGCCTCGCTCCACGATGCGGCCGCGGTGCAGGACGACGATCTGGTCGGCGTCCCGGATCGTCGAGAGACGGTGCGCGATGGTGATCGTCGTGCGGCCGACGGCGAGGGCGTCGAGCGCGGCCTGGATCTCCCGCTCGGTCTCGGTGTCGAGTGCGCTGGTCGCCTCGTCGAGCACGAGCACCGGCGGGTCGCGCAGCAGAGTGCGGGCAATGGCGAGGCGTTGCTGTTCGCCGCCGGAGAAGCGGTGCCCCCGCGCCCCCACCACGGTGTCGAGACCATCCGGCAGGGTGGCCACGAGGTCGGCGATCCGGGCGGTCTCCAGGGCGCGCCAGAGCTGCGTTTCGTCCGCGTCCGGGCGCGCGAGGAGGAGATTCTCGCGGATCGAGGCGTGGACCAGGTAGGTCTCCTGCGACACCATCCCCACCAGCGCGGTGCGGGTCTCGGCCGCGAGAGCGCGCACGTCGACGCCGTCGATACTCACCGTGCCGTGGTCGGGGTCGTACAGGCGCGCCACGAGGGCGGCCAGGGTCGACTTGCCCGAACCGGTTTCCCCCACGAGGGCCAGCGACGTCCCGGCACGCGCGGTGAGGGTGATGTCGCAGAGTGCCGGCGTGTGCGCCCCGGGATAGGTGAGCCCCACGCGGTGCAGGTGCACCTCGCCACGGGCGCGAGCGGCGTCGACCGGCACGGGGTGTGTCGGCTCGGGGACGTCGACGGCCAGGTCGAGATAGCCGAACACCCGCGAGAGCAGCGCCATCGACGCGATCCACTCGGCGCCGGTGTTGAGCAGGCCGAGCATGGGCCGGAAGACGGCCGCTTGAATGGTCGTGAACGCGATGAGGGTGCCGATCGTCATGTCGCCGCCCGTGGCCGGAAGCCCGGCGACGAGGTAGACGAGCGCCGGGATGAGCGCGAAGACGATGTGCAGCGTCGCCATGCGCCAGCGTCCGGCGAGTTCGGCCGCGAGCTGCAGGTCGGCGAGGTCCCTCGACGTGGCGGCGAACTCCGCGGACCGACGCTCGGTGAGCCCCAGAGTCTTGCCCAGGCGAGCCCCGCTCACCGACAGGGACTCCTCGATCTGGGCCCCCAGGTCGGCCTGGCGCTGTTGAAGACGTCCGGTGATGTCGCGCCGACGGAGGGCGACCTGTCGGGTCACCCAGATCGCCGGCGGAACGACCACGAGGCTGAGCAGCGACAGGCGCCAACTGAGCACCACCATCGCCACCGCGCTCGCGATGACCGTCGTGACGTTGAACGCGATGGACGTGGCGGCGGCGGTGACGACCGACTGCATCCCCCCGACGTCGTTGGTGAGCCGGGAGGTGACCTCGCCGCCGCGGGTGCGGGTGAAGAAGGCGAGGGACTGCCGTTCGAGGTGGTCGAAGACGGCGACGCGCAGGTCGTGCATGATCCCCTGCCCGACCCGGCTCGACACGAGGGTCTGCACGACCCCGAAGAGTTGCGCGACCACCGTGGCCGCCACCATGGCACCCACCATGAGCAGCAGCAGTGGCACGTCCTGGTGCGGGATGGCGTCGTCGACGATGGTGCGGATGAGGAACGGCTGCAGCATGCCCAGCAGGGCGCTCACGACGATGAGCAGGGTGACCGCGAGCACGTGAACGCGGTAGGGGGCGAACAGCGCGAGCACGCGTCGCGCCGAGACGGGCGACTCCGCGAGCTGGGCCTTGTCGCGGGCATCGACCCGGGCGACGCGGCCGCTGCCGGCACCACGGGTGACGTCGGTCATGGACATGGGCTCTCCCCCCTCTCGACTTATGATGAGGTTACCTCAGTATGAGGTAAGGCGACCAATCGCGTAGGCTTGAGGAATGTCCACGCGCCCCGATGACCTCGACGCCGAGGTGGCCGACCTGCTCCCCCGCGCATTCCGCGGCTGGCGTCGCGTCCTGCAGGAGGGGCTGACCTCCGACGACCTCGCCCCGCACGTGGCCCGGGCGCTGCGCCGCCTGCACCGCGAAGGCCCCATGCGCCCCGGTGAGTTGGCCGCGCGGCTGCGCATCGCTCCCCGATCGGCCACCCAGGTGGTCGATGCCCTCGAAGCGCGCGGGTTGGTGCACCGTCAGCCCGACCCGGGTGACCGGCGCGCCACCGTGATCGCCTGCACCCCCGCGGCGGAGGCCGCCGTCGCGCGCACCGAGGAGGTGCGCACCGCAGCGGCCGCCGGGTACACCGCCGCCCTGTCCGTGCAGGATCGACGTACTCTCGTCCGCCTGCTCGGCGCTCTTGTGGACGCCGAGCCGCCACGAGCCTGAGCGGAGCCGGGCGCCCCGCTCCTCTACCCTGAGCGTGTGCTCCCCACCGTGCGCGCCACCCGCTTCGTGCTGCCGCTGCGTGAAGGCGGCTCCATGCCGGGCCTCGTCGAGGCCGACGACGACGGCATGTACGTCGTCAAGTTCCGGGGCGCCGGGCAGGGCCTCAAGGTGTTGGTCGCCGAGGCCATCGTCGGTGCGATCGGCGCCCGCATCGGGGTCGACGTGCCCGACCTCGCGATCGTCGAGGTGCCCGCCGCGATCGCGCGGTACGAGGCCGACGAGGAGGTCCAGGACCTGCTCGACGCCTCGCTCGGCACCAACCTCGGGCTCGATTTCCTGCCCGGCGCGTTCGGGTACGACGGCTCGGCCCCACCCCCGGCCGAAGTGGCGGCGCCGATCCTCTGGCTCGATGCGCTCACGGCCAACATCGACCGCACCTGGCACAACCCCAACCTCCTCCTGTGGCATGGGCGCCTGATCGCCATCGACCACGGCGCCGCGCTGTACTTCCACCACTCCTGGCCGTCGAAGGGCCCGTCGCCGGAGCGCTTCGCCGCGCAACGCTTCGACAGCTCCACGCATGTGCTCGCCGGGGTCCCCGGCGCGATCGAGGAGGCAGCGGCACGGCACGGGGAGTTCAGAGCGGCCCTCTCGACGGAGGTGCTGACCGCCATCCTCGACGCCGTCCCCGACGACTGGCTCGAGCCCGCTGCGGACCTCCCCGACCCGCAGGCGGCGCGGAGCGCCTACGTCGCGTCGCTGCAGGCCCGCCTCGACGCTCCGCACTCCTGGCTCCCGGGAGGTGCGTCGTGAGCGACCTGCCCTACCAGTACGTGACGCTGCGGTGTGTGCCCCGCGTGGAGCGCGAGGAGTTCGTCAACGTCGGTGTCGTGCTCTACTGCCAGGCCACCGAGGACCTCCTGTGCGCGCACGAGGTCCACCCCGAACGCGTGCGGGCCCTCGATCCCGGGGTCGACCTCGACGCGCTCGAACGCTCTCTGGGCCACATCGGTGCCCTCTGCCGCGACGAGGCCGATCGCGCCGACCTGACTCGGCTCGGGGCCCGGTTCGGCTGGATCGCCGCACCCCGCAGCACGGTCCTGCAACCGAGCCCGCGGCACGGGGGTCTCACCCGGGACCCCCGCGCCGAGGTGCGTCGGTTGCTGGCAGCACTGGTCACGCCGCCCACGTGACCGGAACGTCAGGGCTGCGTCGGCGCCGCGGTGGCCTCCTGCTCGGCCGGTGAGGGGTCCGGCTCGGGCAACTGGTCGTACGGCAACACGAGGTAGCTCGCCGGCTCGTCCTTCGACTCATCGCCGTCGTCGCTCATGAGCAGCAGGTAGTGGTCTCCGTTGATCTCGACGGAATCGACCGCTTCGACGTTCTCGAGATCGATGAGGCGCGGGAGGGAGAACGGCCGCGCCGGGCTGGTCGGGTCGCCGCTCCACTGCCACAACTGCGAGGTGCGCACACCGCGCACGTCTTCGATCTCGTTGACGATGAGGTAGGCGCCCAGCACCCGGTCCCACGACAGCGCCCGGATGCCGCCGCCGGAGAGGTCGAGCGCGATGGGGGTGCCGAACTCGATCGCCGCGCCCTCGTCGAAGACGGGGCCGGGGTTCTCGATGGGCACGATGAGCGTCTGGTCGCCCGCCACCGGCTCGCGGAGACCGAGCAACAGTCGCTGGCTCTCGCGGTGGAAGGACAGCCCTTCGATGTTGAGCTCGGCGAAGTCCGGGGCCTCCCCCGTGGCGGCCTGCACAGCGGCCGCGACTCCGGCGTCGGCCTTGAGGGCGTCCCGCAGATCGGTGTGCGCCGCGATGTTGCCCGCCTGGTTGCCGGCGATGGTGAACCGCAGGAGCTGCTCACGGTCGGGCGAGCGCTCGCCGGAGGTGTTCGTCGAGTGCGACGTGATGGCGTACACGTTGCCGCGGTCGTCGGTCGACAGGCCCTCCAGGTCGTTGAGTCGGCGTCCGAAGCTGCGGGTCAGGGCGAGGTCGGCCGCGCTGTCCTCGATGAAGCGGCCGTCCTGGCCGATCGTGAGGATGTTCATGGCGCGGGCGGCCTCGTCCTCGACGACGAGGAGGCGACCGTCCGGGAGTTGCTGCACGGCCGACGGCTCGTACACGTCGCTGAACTCCTGAATGCCCATGGCTGCGGGCGAGGTCTGCTGGGTCTGGCCCGAGACGATCGGGTAGGCCCACGCCACCGACCTGATGGCGAAGAACGCGACGATCGCCGCCACCAGACCCCACCGGAACACCGAGTAGGAGATGTTGAGCAGCTTGAACTTGCGGTTGGCCATCTCGCCCAACCAATACAGCTGGTCGCTCATCGTGTGGTAGATCTCGTCACGATCGCGCAGCAGGTCCTGCATCCGCTCCCAGTAATCCTCCTGGGAGATCTGCACGCGGTCTTCGTAGATGAGCAGGTTGATCCCCGCACCCTCGGGTCGCTCACCGCCTTTCATCACGTAACTGCGCAGGTCACGCAGCCGCGCCTCGCGGCGACGGACCGCTGCGGCCCAATCGCGGATCGCGTCGATGAGGCTCACCCGCTCCGGGGAGGCCGCCAACAGCGCGAACGCGATGGACACCGCAGAGGTGACCATGAAGACACCCGCCGGAACGAGAAATCCGGGCGAGGAGTTGAAGAGGAACGCCCCCGAGATCATCAGCGCCGAAATGATGAACCCGTTGAGCGAGATCATGATGTTCGCTTTGGTGGCGGCGAGGGCGATGATGTCGAGCTCTGCCCGAATGGCGTTGCGGAACATCGTCTCGACGGCCTTCGAGGTGCCGAGCGGCGCGGCGGGGGCCTCGGCCGCGCTGGGCCGCTTCTTCTTCCGTTTCTTCTTCGGCGCGGCCGGCGTGTCGTCGTGTGTCGGCTCAACCGTGGCGGACGCCGTCGCGAGCGGGGCGGCGTCGGCTGCAGCGGGATCGGGCTCGGGATCGGACCCGGGGAACACGTGCGAGCCGCTCCTGGCGGGCGCGGTGTCGGCGTTGGACATGGAACTTCCTCGGGGATCGTCGAGTGATGACACCCGATGGTAGGGAGATGGACATAAGACGTTCACCTGGCCGTGATGAGGACTTTCTCATGAGTGCGTTGCGTGACCCGGTCGGTCGCCGGGGAGGTGTGACCCATCTCAGGCGACGTTTCCGGCGTTCCTGGTCGCGCCCCCGTTGCGCGCATGGCTAGGGTCGGAGCATGAACCTCGAGCGACCCACGGCCCCCAACCCCTACGACCTGCTTCCCACCGTGCCGAGTTTCACGCTCGGCAGCGCCGAGTTCTCCGACGGCGGCGCCCTGCCCGCGGCCCACAGTTACGGCGAGGACAACGTCTCCCCCTCGCTGCAGTGGAGTGGCGCTCCCGAGGGGACCAAGAGCTTCGTCGTGTCGTGCTACGACCCCGACGCGCCCACGCCCTCGGGGTTCTGGCACTGGTTCGTCGTCGGCGTGTCCGCTGACACCACCGAACTGCCGGCCGGTGCCGGGATGATCGGCGGCGGCGGCAAGCTGCCCGCGGGCGCCGTCCAGCTCCACAACGACTTCGGCACCAACGACTACGCCGGGTGCGCGCCGCCCCCCGGGGACCGCCCGCACCGCTACATCTTCGCC
>JAUNTP010000148.1:1972-8610 GCA_030538585.1 Mobilicoccus sp. | reverse complement strand
CGCCATGAGCACGAAGATCGAGATGAGCACCATCGAGAACCAGAACGCCGGACGACGACGCAACTGCCGCCACGCGTCGGAGGTGAGCGACCGGGCCGGGGCGTTGTCGCGCTCGACGCCGGTGGTGTCCTGGGCCGGGGAGAGGGACGAAGCGGCTTCAGTCATGGCTGATCCTCGGGTCGAGCACGCCGTACAACAGGTCGACGATGAGGTTGACGAGAAGGTAGACGATGACGAGCGCGGTGACGGCACCGACGACGGCGAACCCATCGCGCTGGTTGATGCTCTGGAAGATGTAGCCACCGATGCCCTGGATGTTGAAGATGCGCTCGGTGACGATGGCACCGCCCAGCAGGGCGCCGAAGTCGTAGCCGATGAACGTGACCACGGGGATCATCGAGTTACGCAGGGCATGCAGGCCGATGGCGCGGCGCTGCGTGAGCCCTTTCGCCTTGGCCGTGCGCACATAGTCGGCGCGCAGGTTTTCGGCGAGGTTGGTGCGGGTGAGGCGGGTGACGTACGCCATCGACAGCGCCGCGAGCACGACAGCAGGCATGAACAGCTCGTACATCGTGGGGTAACGGCTCGTCACGGTCACGGGGAACCACCCGAGCTGCACGCCGACGTAGTAGCGGGCCAGCACACCCACGACGAACACCGGGATCGAGATGACGACCAGGGTGCTCACGAGGATGAGCGAATCGAGGAACGAGCCCTTCCTGATCGCGGCGATGATGCCCGCGAGGATGCCCATCGCGGCCTGCAACCCGATGGCCATGAGGGCGAGCTTGCCGGTGATCTGGTAACGCTGCGTGAGGTCGGTGACGACCGGCACCCCGTAGGTGTTGGTGCCCAGGTCGCCCGTGGCGAGCTTGCCGAGGTACTTGCCGTAGGCGACCGGCAGGGGATCGTCGAGGTTGTACTCGGCGCGAATCTGTTCGACGACGGCGGGCGGACAGGCCCGGTCACCGCACTTGCCGGCCGAGGGATCACCCGGCAGCGCGAAGACCATGGCGTAGATGATGAACGTCGCCCCGAGGACGACGGGGATCATCTGGAGCAGACGCCGGATGACGTACGTGCCCATGAGACCTCCAGGAAGGGAGAACGCTGCGCCGCAGGGGATCCGTGGCGCCTGGGTCGGCGGGGCGGTGAGCCGAACAGCTCACCGCCCCACCTCGAGCACGGTCCTATCCGAGCGCGCGCGGCCCCCGGATAGGGGTAGGCGTCACTGGTTGACGGTGACCCGCAGCAGGTCCGGGCGACCCGAGGACTTGTTGAGGTGCACGTCGCTCACGTTCTCCGACCAGCCGATCTGGCCGGTGTAGTAGAACAGCGGGATGCTCGGCATGTCCTCGGCCAGCATCTTCTCGGCCTCCTGGTAGGCGGCGATGGACTCGTCCTCACCGAGGGTGCCGGCCTCGACGAGCTTGGCGTCGAAGTCGGGGTTGTCGTACTTGTTGTCGTTGCTCGACCCGCCCTTGCTGTACATCGGGGTGAGGAAGTTCTCGATGTGCGGGTAGTCGCCGATCCACCCGGTACGGAAGATGCCCTGCATCTCGCCCGCACCGATCTGGTCGCGGAACGTCGCGAAGTCCGGCACCGGGGTGGCGACGCAGTCGACACCGAGGGCGTCGCGGATCGAGTTGCAGGTGGCCGTCGTCCACGCCTGGTGGTCACCGTCGGCGTTGTAGGACAGGGTCAGGCTGCCCTCGAAGCCACCGGCCTCCTCGAGGAGCTGCTTGGCGGCGTCGGCGTCGTACTCGCACAGCTCACCGCAGGCACCCGGCTCGTAGCCCTCGACGCCGGGCGGGGTCCAACCGGTCGCGATCTCGCGGGAGCCGGAGAACTGGTCGTCGATGATGCGCTGACGGTCGATGGCTCGCGAGATGGCCTGACGCAGCTTGGGGTTGGCGTACTCCGGGGAGACCGCGTCCGGGGCGAACGTGATGGTCTGGATCGCGGGGTAGGGCGCCTCCTCCCAGCGGTCGGGGATCTGCTGCTCGAACTGGCGGTCGACCATGAAGCTCGCCGGGATCTGGTTGACGACGTCGAGGTTGTTGGCCAGGAGGTCGTTGAACGCGGCGTCGGCGTCCTGGTAGACGCGGAAGGTGATCTGGTCGACCTGACCGTCGAACTCGCCGTTGTAGTTCTCGTTGCGCACGAGAACGGCCTGGCGGCCCTGCTCGTAGCTCTCGACCTTGTAGGGGCCGGCGCCGTAGGGCTGCGCGGCGAACGCCTCGGGGTCGTCGAAGAACGCCTGCGGCTGCGGGGCGAATGCCGTGTAACCCAGGCGCACAGGCAGGTTGGCGACCGGCTCGGCGGTCTTGATGGTGAACGTCTGGTCGTCGACGACGGCCAGACCTGACATCTCGGTGGCGGCCGGGTCCTGGCCCTCCTCGGCCTGAAGCTGGTCGTAGCCCTCGATCGGCTCCATGAAGTAGGAGAGGTACTGGCCGTTGGCCGAGTTGGCGGTGTAGTTCCACGCGTCGACGAAGCTCTGAGCCGTGACCGGCGAGCCGTCGGCGAACGTGGCGCCGTCCTTGATCGTGACCGTGAAGTTCTGGTTGTCGTCGGTCTCGAGGGACTCAGCGAGGTCGTTTTGCGGCTCACCGGTCTCGGGGTCGTACTTGAAAAGCGTGGACGTGAAGAGGGTGACGATGTCCGAGCCACACGACTCGCCGGTGTCGCCGCCGATCAGCGGTCGCTGCGGCTGGCAGCCCTGCGCGGTGATCTGACCGCCGGTCTGGCCTTCGCCGCCGCCGGTCTGGCCGCCTTCACCGGCACCGGTCCCGCCGTTGCCGCCGCAGGCGGCGAGAAGGGCGGTGGCCGAGAGGCTCGCGACGACTGCGGCACGGGTCTTGGGGAGCATGCTGTGACCTCCATCTTCCGGATCAGCCTGTGGTGTCCGGGAGTGATTACGTGTCAGGCGTCGTCAGGTGACCTGGGCGGCGCCGCGCCATAGGCGTGCGCCCAAAGTAGAGGACATTTCGCCGGGAGGGGAGTACTTCCGAAAGAACGCGGCTTCGTGTCGAAAACGTGACCTTGCGGCGAACTTTGTCCTGACCCGTCGCCGGGAGGGGCTCCGAGCCCGCGCACGAGGGTCTCCAGGCCAGAGCGTGACCGGCGTGTCCGGGCGGCGCACCGCGGGGGCGAAGCGGCGTCGTACTGTTGGGAGAACGGTCGCCCGAGGGGCGACGAGGCATCAGGGATGTAAGGACGACTCATGGAAACCGCCGAGATCAGGCGCCGCTGGCTCCGCTTCTTCGAGAGCAAGGGGCACTCGGTCGTCCCCAGCGCCCCCCTGCTCTACGACGACCCGAACCTGCTCTTCGTCAACGCCGGCATGGTGCCGTTCAAGCCGTACTTCCTCGGCCAGGAGACCCCGCAGTGGGACCGCGCCACGAGCGTGCAGAAGTGCGTCCGCACCGGCGACATCGACGAGGTCGGCAAGACCAGCCGGCACGGCACGTTCTTCCAGATGAACGGCAACTTCAGCTTCGGTGACTACTTCAAGGACGGCGCGATCACCTACGCCTGGGAGTTGCTGACGACCTCCCAGAACGCCGGCGGGTACGGCATCGAGCCCGACAAGATCTGGGTCACCGTCTACGAGGACGACGACGAGGCCGCCGACCTGTGGGTCAAGCTCACGGGCATCCCCGCCGAGCGGGTCGTGCGCCGCGGCAAGGCCGACAACTACTGGTCGATGGGTGTGCCCGGCCCCGGCGGGCCCTGCTCGGAGATCTACGTCGACCGCGGCCCCGAGTACGGCCCCGACGGTGGGCCGGCGATCGACGAAGACCGGTTCATGGAGATCTGGAACCTCGTCTTCATGCAGCACGAACTGTCGGCCGTGCGCAGCAAGCTCGACTTCGACATCGCGGGCGACCTGCCGAACAAGAACATCGACACCGGCCTGGGACTGGAGCGGCTCGCCTCCATCCTGCAGGGCGTCGACAACATGTACGAGATCGACGAGGTGTACCCCGTCCTCGACAAGGCCGCCGAGATGGCGGGCAAGCGATACGGCGCCACCGGCGGGCAGACCGCGAGCGAGTCCCACCCCGACGATGTGCGCCTGCGCGTCGTGGCCGACCACGTGCGCAGCTCGCTCATGCTCATCGGCGACGGCGTCACCCCGGGCAACGAGGGTCGCGGGTACGTGCTGCGCCGCATGTTGCGCCGAGCGGTGCGCTCCATGCGTCTGCTCGGGGTGGGCGACCCGTGCCTGCCCGAGCTGCTGCCCGTGAGCTTGGAGCGCATGAGCCGGTCCTACCCAGAGCTGCAGCGCGACTGGAGCCGCATCAGCGACATCGCCTACGCCGAAGAAGAGGCGTTTCGGCGCACCCTCGTGGCGGGCACGACGATCCTCGACACGGCCGTCACCCGCACCAAGTCGGCGGGCGGTTCGCAGCTCACGGGCTCGGACGCGTTCGCGCTGCACGACACCTACGGGTTCCCCATCGACCTCACCCTCGAGATGGCCGCCGAGCAGGGCCTCGCCGTCGACGAGGAGGGTTTCCGCACGCTCATGGCCGAGCAGCGCAACCGCGCGAAGGCCGACGCCAAGGCCAAGAGGAGCGGCCACGTCGACACGGGCGTCTACCGCGACATCGCCGACTCGCTCGGTGAGGCCGTCGACTTCGTCGGCTACGAGAGCGTCGTCGGTGAGGGCCGCGTGCGCGGCCTGCTCGTCGGCGGGCAGGCGGGGCAGCGCGCCGGCGCCGGTTCGGAGATCGAGATCGTGCTCGACGCGACACCGTTCTACGCCGAGTCCGGTGGCCAGCTCGCCGACCACGGCGTCATCGAGCTCGGCGGTGGCCGGGTGCAGATCACCGACGTGCAGAAGCCCATCACCGGGCTCATCGTGCACCGCGGCGTCGTCACCGAGGGCGAGGTCGGTGTCGGTGACAGTGCCACCAGCCACGTCGACGTCGACCGTCGTCGGTCGGTCTCCCGCGCGCACACGGCGACCCACATCCTCCACCAGGCGCTGCGCGACGCTCTCTCCAGCACGGCCACCCAGGCCGGCTCGGAGAACGCGCCCGGGCGCCTGCGGTTCGACTTCAGCTGGGGGCAGCCCGTCTCGCCCGCGCTGTTCTCCGAGATCGAGGCCCGCATCAACGATGTCGTCCTCACCGACCAGCCGGTGAGCGCGCAGATCATGGACCGCAAGACCGCCCTCGAATCGGGCGCGATGGCGATGTTCGGCGAGAAGTACGGGGATGAGGTGCGCGTGGTCTCCATCGGCGACGGCACGTGGAGCAAGGAGCTCTGCGGTGGCACCCACGCCATGACCGTCGGGCAGCTCGGCGTGGTCAAGCTGCTCGGGGAGTCCTCCATCGGGTCCGGTGTGCGGCGCGTCGAGGCCCTCGTCGGCGCCGACGCCTACGGTCACCTCGCGCGCGAATCGGCCGTACTGTCTCAGCTCACCGACATCGTCAAGGCCCGCCCCGAGGAGCTCGCCGACAGGATCTCCGGCATGCTCGCCCGCCTCAAGGAGGCCGAGCGGGAGATCGGCGCCATGCGCTCGGCGCAGGTGCTCGCCCAGGCGGGTCAGCTCGCCGAGACCGCGAGGGACGTCGGTGGCGTTCGCGTCCTCACCCACGAGGTCACGGCCGCCGTCACCCCTGAGGACCTGCGTCGTCTCGCTCTCGACCTGCGCTCGCGCCTCGGTGACGAGCGTCCCGCGGTCGTGGCCTTGACGGCCGTCGCCAAGGACAGGCCCGTCGTCATCGTCGCCACCAACGCCGGCGCCCGTGAGGCGGGCATCAAGGCCGGTGCGCTCGTGAAGACCGCGGCCGGAGTCCTCGGCGGCGGAGGCGGCGGCAAGGACGACGTCGCCCAGGGCGGCGGGCAGGACGCCACCAAGGCCCCCGAGGCCCTGTCGGCGATCGAACGGGCAGTCGCCGAGCGGCGATGACGAGCGTGCGCACGGGAGTACGCCTCGGGGTCGACGTGGGCGCCGCCCGCGTCGGCCTCGCCGCGAGCGACCCCGCCGGGGTGCTCGCCACCCCCGTGGCGACGCTGCCCCGCGACCCCGACTCGGGCTCGGCCTCCGATCTCGCAGCCATCGTCGACGTCGTCGCCGAACGGGACGCCCTCGAGGTGATCGTCGGCCTGCCCCGCTCCCTGTCCGGGGAGGAGGGACCGGCGGCGGCGGAGGCGCGGCGGTACGCCGTGGCGCTCGCCAAGCGCATCACGCCGACGCCGGTGCGCCTCGTCGACGAGCGGATGACGACCGTCGACGCCCACCGCCACCTTCACGCCAGCGGCCGGGCGGGCCGACAACATCGTGAGGTCGTAGACCAGGCGGCAGCCGTGCTGATCCTCCAGACTGCTCTCGATGCCGAACGCGCGTCCGGGACCGCTCCCGGCGAACGCGTCACGACACGCAAGCCCCGACACAAAGGACGCCAGGGATGACCGACCGCCACGACCCCGACGAGCCGCTCGGCCGCGACGGCGTCCACCCCGACGACGCCCACGGCGACGGCGCCTACGGTGCGGGCGAGGTCTACGACCAGGAGGCCGACCAGCGCTACGGGGACGGCGAGACCGGCCGCGTCGACGACTCCGACGACGCGCATGGCGAACACGCCCACGACGTTCACGACGTCCACGCCCACGACGTC
>JAUNTP010000148.1:0-1962 GCA_030538585.1 Mobilicoccus sp. | reverse complement strand
GCACCCGGCCCCCGCGCGGTCCGGTCCGCCGTCTCATCGTCGGTGGCTCGTGCTCGGCGGAGCCGTCCTGGTGCTGCTCGCCGGTCTCGTCATGGCCTGGTCGGTGTTGTCGCCGGTCGTCGCGGGCATGTTCGAGAGCAACGACTACGACGGGCCCGGCCACGGTGAGGTCGCGGTGGAGGTCGAGCAAGGCGACACCGGCCGCGTCATCGCGACCACGCTCGTCGACAAGGGCGTCATCAAGACGGTGCAGGCCTTCGAGGAGGCGCTCGCCTCCACCCCGGGAGATGAGATCCAGCCGGGCCACTACACGCTGCAGCAGGAGATGCCCGCCAGCGCGGCGCTGAGCGCGCTGCGCAGCGGAGAATCGCGCACCGAGATGACCGTGACGATCCGCGAAGGTCTGCGCGCCGTCGAGATCTTCCCGCTGCTCGCCGAAGCGACCGACACCCCCCTCGAGGACTACCAGGCCCTGGCGGAGAACCCCGACGTGCTCGACCTGCCCGACGCCGCGCAGGGCGAGATCGAAGGGTTCCTCTACCCGGCCACGTACACGTTCGGCCCGAATGACGACGCCGCTGCGCAACTGCGGGCCATGGTCGCCCAGGGCAAGGCTCGCTACACCGAGTTCAACGTGCCCGAGGACGAGCTGCGCGACGTCATCACCATCGCGAGCATCATCGAGGCCGAGGCGCGGCTGCCCGAGGACATGGGCAAGGTCGCCTCCGTCATCGAGAACCGGCTACGGATCGGGATGGGCCTGCAGATGGACTCGACCGTCGCCTACGGCGTGGGGGAGCGCACGCTCACCACGAGCGATGAGCAGCGCCGCGACGACAACCCGTACAACACCTACCTGCACGCCGGGCTCCCGCGCGGCCCCATCAACAACCCCGGTGAGGCGACGATCCGGGCCACGCTGGACCCGGCGGATGAGGAGTACCTCTACTTCGTCACCGTCAACCCGCAGACCGGCGAGACCCTGTTCTCCCAGACCCTCGCCGAGCACAACCAGAACGTGCGTCAGTTCCAGGCGTGGTGCCAGGCGAACCCGGGCCAGTGTTGACGCATCGCGCCGGGGTCGTGGGCTCGCCGGTGGAGCACTCGCTCTCGCCGGTGCTGCACCGTGCCGCCTACGACGCGCTGGGTCTCACCGGGTGGGCCTACGACGCCCACCGCATCGGCGGGGAGGGCGAACTGGACCTGCCGACCTTCGTGGAGGGTCTCGGCCGGGACTGGGTGGGGCTGTCGGTGACGATGCCGAACAAGGAAGCTGCTCTGCGCCTCGCTGTCGCCGCGACGGAGCGTGCGCAGCGCGTGGGGGCGGCCAACACCCTCGTGCGCCGTGAGGACGGCTGGGTGGCCGACAACACCGACCCCGAGGGGGTGCTCGGCGCGCTGTCCGAGGCGGGCTGTGTCGCTGCACGTCGCGCGCTCGTGTTCGGCGCCGGTGCGACGGCCCGCAGCGCCCTCGATGCCCTCGCCCGGCTGGGGGTGCGCGACGTCGTCTTCGCCGTGCGCGAGACGGTGCGCCCCCAGACGGCTTCCTTGGCCGAGCGGTGCGGGATGCGCCACGACGTCGTCAGGCTGTCGGACGCGACGTCGATCGTCCAGATCGCCGGGGGAGTCGACGTCGTCGTCGCCACCCTGCCCGCCGGGTCCGGCGTCGGCGAGGGGTACGGCCAAGCCGACCTCAGTGGCGTCGTGCTCCTCGACGCGGTGTACGCGAACTGGCCGACCCACCTCGCCCGCTGGGCCGCGGATCAGGGTGCCACCGTCGTCTCGGGCGCGGAGATGCTCCTGCACCAGGCCGCGGGTCAGGTGGAGCTCATGACGGGCCGCACCGCCCCCTTGCCCGCCATGCGGGCCGCCCTCACCGCAGCCCTGCGCGCCGACACCCCCACACCCCGCTGACCCACCCCACCCCACCTCCCCGCAGGAAACTCACCCCGGCGCAGGAAA
>JAUNTP010000147.1 GCA_030538585.1 Mobilicoccus sp. | reverse complement strand
GACGATGATGATGACGATGACGATGATGACGACGACTGAGCGCGCACTCGGTCACGTCACCGGCGACGATCCCGCCTCGTGAAGGGTGCGCGTCGAGGGGTCGGCGTCACCACCCGCATCATCATCGGGGTCATCGTCCTCACGTCCCTCGGGCTGCTGTTCTCCGCCGTCATCGCGGCCGTCGTCAACCGGCAGACCCTCCAGGTGCGGATCGACCAGTCACTCGTGCAGGAGGTCGCCGAACTCCGTGCGCTCGCCGAGGAAGGACGCGACGGGGCCCAGTTCGCCTCCGTCGAGGACCTCCTCTACGAGGCGGTGCGCCGCAACGTGCCCGACCAGCACGAGGACTTCCTCGTCCTCCTCGACGGCCAGGTGCCCTTCGTGCCGAGCGTCGAGACCCGATTCGACGCCGAACTCGTTCCCGAACTCGTCGACGCCGCCCGTGAGGTCCGCCCCGACGACGAACCCGCCCTCCGCACCCTGGAGGCCGGCGATCTCACCTTGCGCTACGTCGCGGTGCCCGTCGTCGTCACCGGTGACAGCAGCACCGGCGTGTTCGTCGCCGCCGTCGACATGCGCGCCGCCCTCGAAGAACTCCGCGGCGTCAACCGCGCCTACGCCGTGTCAGCCGGCCTCGTCGTCATCGTCGTCGCCACCATCATGTCCGTCCTGCTGTGGTGGCAGCTCACCCCCGTCCGCCGCCTCGCTGCGACGGCGGAGCGGATCACCGAGGAGGACCTGTCCCGCCGCATCCCCGAACAGGGCGCCGACGACCTCGCCCGCCTCGCCCACACCGTCAACGGCATGCTCGACCGCCTCGAACGCGCCTTCGGTGACCAGCGGGCGCTCCTCGACGACGTCGGCCACGAGCTGCGCACACCGCTCACCGTCGTCCGCGGCCACCTGGAGATCCTCGACCCCACCGACGACACCGACGTCACCGACACCCGCGACCTCTGCATCGACGAACTCGACCGCATGTCCGGCCTCGTCGACGAGATCGTGCTCCTCGCCCGCTCCGACCGTCCCGACTTCGTCGACCCCCGCCCCACCGACGTCGACGACGTGGTCCTTGCCGCCCTCGAGAAGTCCCGCACGCTCGCCGAGCGGGTCTGGCGCCACGACCACCGCTGCGACGCCGTCGTCGACATCGACGCCGCGCGCCTGACGCAGGCCCTGCTGCAGCTCGTCTCCAACGCCGTCAAGCACACCGAGCCCGGCGACGAGATCGGCGTCGGCGCCGCCCGCACCGAGGACGGCATCTGCGTGTGGGTCCGCGACACCGGTCCCGGCATCCCCCCGGGCGATGAACAGGTGATCTTCGAGCGGTTCCGTCGCGGCTCGGCGCCCGTCGGGCCAGGCTCCGGGCTCGGCCTGTCCATCGTCTCCGCCATCGCGGAGGCCCACGGCGGCACCGTCGACCACCGGGGCATGCCCGGCGCCGGCGCCACCTTCGTCATCGACATCCCCATCACCGGCAAGGAGAAGCCGTGACCTCGATCCTCGTCGTGGAGGACGAACCCCGCATCGCCGCGTTCGTCTCCAAAGGACTCAAAGCGGCCGGGTACTCACCCATCGTCGTCGACACCGGCGCCGCCGCCGTGCCGGTGGCGCTGCACGGCGAGGTCGGGCTCGTCGTCCTCGACATCGGGCTGCCCGACATGGACGGCTTCGAGGTGCTCAGCCGCATCCGCGCCCAAGGTGGCTCCGTGCCCGTCATCGTCCTCACCGCCCGGGACTCCGCGGAGGACACCATCGCCGGCCTCGAAGGCGGCGCCGACGACTACATGGCCAAGCCGTTCCGGTTCGAGGAGCTCCTCGCCCGGATCCGGTTGCGGCTGCGTGATGCCCGACCGGCGCCCGCCGCCAGCCTCGCTGCAGGAGACATCACCCTCGACCTGCACGCCCGACAGGCGCACGTCGCCGGCCGCGCCATCGACCTCTCGGCCCGCGAGTTCACGCTGCTCGAGACGTTTCTGCGGCACCCCGGCCAGGTGCTGTCCCGCGAACAGCTCCTCTCGCGCGTGTGGGGCCTCGACTTCGATCCCGGCTCGAACGTCGTCGACGTGTACGTCGGGTACCTGCGCCGCAAGCTCGGCAGCTCCCGCGTCGTCACCGTCCGCGGCATGGGGTACCGCCTCGCCCACTGACCTCCGCTCACGGTCCGCGACGCCAGTCACGGTGGCCGATGGGTGAACCCACCCTTGCCGAGGGCGCGGCGCTGCACCATGCTCACCCCATGGACCCCCGCCGCAGCTTCCTCGACACCACTGACGCCGTCGCCGAGCTCGTCTCCCGTGTCCCCGCCGACGTGCTCGCAGGCCCGGGCCTGGGCGTGTGGGACATGCGCGGGCTCATCGGCCACACGAGCCGCGCCATGTCGACGGTCATCACCTACCTGAAGATGCCGGCGACGAGCGTGACCTGCCCGGATGCTCGCTCCTACTACGTGTGGGTGTCCGACTCCCCGCAGCAGAGCGAGAAGATCGCCGCCCGCGGCGTCGAGGCGGGCGCCGCGCTCGGCGACGACATCCCGGCCGCGTTCGCCGGCCTGGCACGACAGGTGCGCGGCGTGCTCGACCACGTGCCCAAGGGCGTCGACCCGGTGGTGTCGACGCTGGCCGGCGGGATGCTCCTCTCCCAATACCTGCCGACGCGCACGTTCGAGCTCATCGTGCACGGCTACGACATCGCGCGCGCCGCGAACATCGAGTTCGCGCCGCACCCCGAGGTGGTCGGCGAGACCGTCGCCCTGGCGGCCCGCATCGGCGTGGCTCTCGGGCACGGTCCTGACCTCGTGCCCGTCCTCACCGGCCGCGGGAGCTGGACCGACACGAGCGTCTTCACCCGCCCCGGACAGGATTAGGCGACTGCTGAACAATTCTGTCGGTGAGCGCGTCGCTGCCCCGATCTGGCCGCGTTGTCGGCGCTCGACGTAGCCCGCTACGCCTTCGCACCTCCGCCTTGCCAGATCGACGCAGCGCCACGCTCACTGATCGACAGCCTTGTTCAGCAGTCTCCTAGGGTCGCCCGCCGAGCGCGGTGCGGGGGAGAATGGGGCCATGAGCCTCAAGACCACGATCCAGGACGACCTCCACACCGCCATGCGCGAGCGTGACCAGGTGCGGTCGGCCACGCTGCGCCTCGCGCTCACCGCCGTCACCACCGCCGAGGTGAGCGGCAAGGAAGCACGCGAGCTCAGCGACGAGGAGGTCCTCGCCGTGCTCGGCAAAGAGGCCAAGAAGCGCAAGGAGTCGGCCACGGCCTACGACGACGCCGGCCGCGGGGAGCTCGCCGACCGCGAGCGCGCCGAGTTGGCGGTACTCGAGGCGTACCTGCCCGCTCAGCTCGACGACGCGGAGCTCGACGCCATCGCCGCCGAGGCGGTCGCCGAGGTGGGCGCCACGGGCATGGCGCAGATGGGGCAGGTCATGAAGGCGGCCCAGGGCAAGGTCGCAGGCCGCGCCGACGGTGGCCGCGTCGCCGCTGCCGTCAAGAAGGCGCTCGCCGGCTGATCGCCCACGGGTCGCGGGCACCCTGTGAAGGGCGGCAACTGCTCAGGTCGAGCCCCTTACTGCCGTACGGGAGGCCATGAGTTCGCCGCGCCGTGACATCGCCGAGGCCGAGGCCCGCATGCGCGTCACGTTCGGGACGCGCACGGCGATCAAGAACCTGCACGAGATCATCGACGACGACGAGACCGTGCAGGAGCTGTGCGCGTGCCTCTACGCGGGTGGTGACGGTCTGCTCGTCCTCACCGACAAGCGCATCATCGGGCTGCGGGACGACTACTCGAAGTACCACGTGCGTGATCACGCCCTGGCCGACGCGCAGAAGCTCGACTACGACCCTGTCGTCCACGACGGGTTCGCCATCACCACCGCGAGCGGGCGCCTCGTGGTGCGCAAGATGCACGTCGAGGACTCGGGACGGCTGGTGGCCCGCCTGCGCCAGATCCTGCCGTCCTTGATGCTCGAGGTGACACGCCCCGGGGCGCGTGGCCGGGTGGCGGTGCGCACCGAGCGCCCGACCCCGCCGCCCTCCGCCGGCCCGCCGCCCACCTCACCCACCTCACCCGCCGCGCCCACAGCGCCCGCGGTCGAGGCTCAGGGCGTAGCTGCGCAGGACGCCGCAGCGAGCGTCCCGGCGCAGAGTGAGAACGCCGACAAGGGCGTCCTCATGGGCGTCCTCGCCGACCTGCACGCCAAGGGCCTCCTCAGCGACGCCGAGCTCGCGGAGAAACTCGCCCAGGTGGCCGCCAAGCCCTGACCGGCGACGCAGCCAAGAAAACAGCCAAGGATGCAGCGAAGTGGGGGTGATGACCCCCACTTCGCTGCATCCTTGGCTGTTTTCTTGAACTCGCTGCCGTTGAGCCGGTTGTCCCCAGTGACGGAGGCAGCGGCGCGGCGACGCTGTGGGTGTGGATAGAGCGAGGCATCGTCGAGGTGACGGCGGAAGGCTGTCCTCGTGACTGTGGACCTGCACGCTGCCCGGACCCTGCCCGACGCCCTCACGCCGGTGCTGCGTCGTCAACGCGGGCTGGTCTCACGCGCGCAACTGCGGGACGCCGGTCTCTCTCGAGAGGCGGTGCGGTGGGGGCTGACGCGGCGATGGACCGTCGTCCTCCCGGGCGTGGTCCACATCGGCGGGGGTGGTCTCACCGACGAGCAGCGGGCGACCGCGGCGTTGCTCTTCGCGGGCGAGGACTGCGCCCTGGCCGGACCCACGGCCGTGCTCCGATACGGCATCGAAGCACCGGCGGTCATCGTTCACGTCCTCGCGCCCCCAACGGCGTCCGCGCGGCAGGTCCGTTGGGTGCGGGTGCACCGATCCACGGTTCCGGACACCGCCGTCCGGGTCATCGGCGGGCTTCGCACCTGCTCGGTGCACCGAGCTGTTCTCGATGCTGCGCGGTGGGCGCGGTCGGACGCCGACGCGATCGCCATGGTCATCGCTGCCTGTCAACAGGGCCTCGCCTCGACCTCGGGGCTGGTGGCGCAGCTGTCGTTGTTCGGCCGTGCACCTGGCACAGCCCGGGCCGCCCGCGCCATCGCCGCCGCCGAAGCCGGCTCGTGGTCCCTGCCCGAGTTCGTGCTCGCCACCGCCGTCGGTCGGTCACGCCGCCTCCCCGATCCGTGGCTCAATCCGACCCTCGCCACCGAGGACGGCCACCGGTTGCTCACCCCCGATCTCTGGTTCGACGACGTCGCCCTCGCCGTGATGGTGCACTCCAAACGACACCATGCCCGAGGTGCCGACTGGACGAGGACCGTCGAGGCCGACGGCGACCTCGTCGCGCACGGCGTCCACGTGCTCGGCATCGCGCCGGCGAGCATCTTCACCGACGTCGGCGCCGCCGTCGCCAAGATCGAGGCCGCTTACCGCGCAGCCCGGAGCGGCACCCGTCCTGCTCACGTCCGAGCCACACCCCGCTGAGTCAAGAAAACAGCCAAGGATGCAGACAGTTGGGGGTGATCACCCCCACTTCGCTGCATCCTTGGCTGTTTTCTTGAGCGTGGTGCGAGTCCGCGGCTCGGGTGTGCCTACTTCAGCAGGTGGCGGGAGATGACCAGGCGCTGGATCTGGTTGGTGCCCTCGAAGATCTGGGTGACCTTGGCCTCGCGCATGTAGCGCTCGACCGGGTAGTCCTTGGTGTAGCCGTAGCCGCCGAACACCTGCACGGCATCCGTCGTCACGCGCATCGCGGCGTCGGTGCAGATGAGCTTGGCCACCGAGGCCTCCTTGCTCATGGGACGACCCGCGTCCTTGAGGCGGGCCGCGTGCAGGTAGCTCGCGCGCGCCGAGGTCACCGCCGCCTCCATCTCGGCGAGCAGGAACGCGAGGCCCTGGAACTCGGCGATGGGCTTGCCGAACGCGGTCCGCTCCTTGGCGTAGGCGACCGCCTGGTCGAGCGCCGCCTGCGCCAGACCCGTCGCGGCCGCGGCGATCCCGAGACGGCCGGCGTCGAGAGCCGACAACGCGATCGACATGCCCTGACCCTCGTTGCCGATGAGGTGATCGGCCGGCAGCCGGACGTCGTTGAAGATGACCTGGCTGACCGTGTCGCAGTCGAGACCCATCTTGCGCTCGGGCTGCGCGAACTCCAGGCCCTCGGTGCCCGCCGGCACGTGGAAGCAGCTGAGGCCGCGGGGGCCGTCATCGCTCGTGCGCGCGAACGTCGTGTAGAAGTCGGCGTGACCGGCGTGGGAGATCCACGCCTTCGTGCCGGAGAGCACGTACTCGTCGCTCTCCTTGCGCGCCCGCATCTTGATGGCGGCCACGTCGGAGCCCGCGTCGGGTTCGGACAGGCAGTACGCGCCGAGTTGGGAGCCGTCGAGCATGCCCGGCAGGAACCGGTCCTTCTGCTCCTGGCTGCCGAATGCGAAGATCGGGTTGCACGTGAGCGAGTGCACCGACACCCCGACCGCGACACTCATCCACGCCGACCCGATCTCCTCCAGGGCCTGCAGGTACACCTCGTACGGCTGCCCGCCGCCGCCGACCTCTTCGGGGTAGGGCAGCGTCAACAGTCCCTGGTCGCCGAGGAACCGGAAGACCTCGCGCGGGAACTCCGCCTTGGCCTCCATCTCGTCGACGATCGGACGCAGGCGGTCGTTGCAGACCTCCCGCGTCATGGCGATGAGGTCCTCGGCCTCTGAGCTGGGCATGAGTCGCGTGGCTGTCATGGTGTCAGCGTAGGCGAGCCGGGACCGTCGGGCCCTCGATTCGAGCGCCGCAGATCGTCGCCGCTCTGGTGACGTCGAGCACCGAGAGTGCATGACCGGCACGCATCTGCGGTTATGGTCGCGGGGTGACATCCGCATCTGCGCCTCTCTCCGTGTTCGACGTCAAGACAGCCGCCGAGCTGCTCGGCCTGAGCGACGACACCGTGCGCCGGGCCATCGCCCGCGGCGACCTCGTGGCCGGTAGCGACGAGGCCGGTCGCACCCGGATCGATGGCCTCGACCTCGTCGCCTACGCGGAGGCGCGGGCGGTCGTCGCGCCGTCGGGAGGGGCCTCGACGTCGGCCCGCAACAGGCTCGTCGGGCTCGTCACCGACGTCCGCGTCGATGCCGTCATGGCTCAGGTGCAGATGCGGTGTGGGCCCTTCACCGTCACCTCCCTCATGAGCGCCGACGCCGTGCGTGAGCTGGGCCTGCGACCGGGCTGCCTCGCGGCGGCCGTCGTCAAGGCCACCACCGTCGTCGTCGAGTCCCTGGGGGAGCTCGCGTGATCACCCGCCGGGCCACACTTCATGCCCTCGCCCTCATGACCCTGGCGCTGGCTGCCTGCACCTCCGCGCCGGAGGCCGGCGATGACCGCGGCGACATCACCGTCTACGCCGCGGCGTCGCTGCGGGAGGTGTTCGACGACATCGGTGCCGAGGTCGAGGAGGAGACGGGGGCGACGATCCGCTTCACGTACGCCGGCTCCTCCGACCTGGCCGCGCAGCTCGCCGAAGGGGCGCCCGGTGACGTGTTCGCCTCGGCCGACGAGACACAGATGGCGGCGGCGGTGCGCGCGGGGGTGGTGGGGGAGCCGCAGCCGTTCGCCACGAACACGTTGACCGTGGTCGTCCCGCCCGGAAACCCGGCCGGGGTGAGCACCTGGGAGGACATGGCCCTGACCCGGACCGTCGTGTGCGCGCCGCAGGTGCCGTGCGGCGCCGCCACGCGACGTGTCGTGGAGCAGTCGGGCTCAGTCATTCAGCCTGTGAGCGAAGAGTCGTCGGTCACCGACGTGCTCGGCAAGATCGTCGCAGGGGAGGGGGACGCGGGGTTCGTCTACGTCACCGACGCGATCCGGGCTGGTGACACCGTCGAGGTCGTCGACCTCGCGGGCATGGACGATGTCGTCAACGTGTATCCGATCGCCGTCACGACGCACGGCGAGGCCGACGCGGCGCGGGCGGCGACGGCCCAGGCGTTCGTGGACGCCGTGCTCGGTGAGGTCGGCCGTGACCGGCTGGCCGAGGCCGGGTTCGGTCCGCCCCCGTCGTGAGCGCTCTGCCGCGGTGGGTGTGGGCGCCCGCCGCTCTCGCGCTGCTGCTCGTCCTCGGCCCCCTGATCGGCCTGCTCACCCGCGTCGACTGGGCGGAGCTACCCGCGTTGCTGCTCAGCGAGTCATCGCTGGCCGCCCTGGGCCTGAGCCTGCGGACCGCGACGGTGAGCACGCTGCTGTGCGTCGTCCTCGGGGTGCCGCTCGCCCTCGTCCTGGCCCGCGGCCGATCCCGCTGGCTGCGTCTCGTGCGGGGCGTCGTCCTCGTGCCGTTGGTGTTGCCGCCCGTCGTCGGCGGCCTCGCCCTGCTCGCGACGTTCGGGCGGATGGGGCTCATCGGACGTCATCTGGAAGCGCTCGGGGTGAGCATCGCCTTCACGACGATGGCCGTCGTCCTGGCGCAGACGTTCGTGGCGTTGCCGTTCCTCGTCATGGCCGTCGAGGGCTCGCTGCGCGCCGCCGGAACCCGTTTCGATCGCGCTGCCGCGACGCTCGGCGCATCACCGACGTACACCCTGCGCCGCGTGACGCTGCCGCTCATCCGACCGGGTCTGATCTCGGGGGCGACCCTCGCGTTCGCGCGCTGCCTCGGCGAGTTCGGCGCGACGCTGACGTTCGCCGGATCCCTCCAGGGTGTCACCCGCACCCTGCCGCTGGAGATCTACCTGCAGCGCGAGATCGACCCCGACGCGGCGATGGCGCT
>JAUNTP010000146.1:5300-8739 GCA_030538585.1 Mobilicoccus sp. | reverse complement strand
GCCTGGAGTTCGGTGAGCTGCCCAAGACCATCTCGGGCAAGATCCGCCGCGTCGAACTCCGCGCCCGCGAGGACGAACTCGCCGGCAACGACCAGCGCCCGGAAGGCGAATACCGCGACTCCGACTTCCCCGAGCTCAAGGGCGGCGGCAAGGAGTAGTCCGGCGCAACATGAGTGGTCGAGACCCGCGCCGGGGTGGGTGACACTGGCGGGGTGAGTTCTCGGGTGTGGATCGTCTGGATCGTGGGGGTACTCGCGTACGCCTCGGCCGTGTTCCAGCGGACGACGTTCGGGGTGGCCGGAGTCGACGCCGCCGCACGCTTCGACGCCTCTGCAGGGTTGCTGTCGACGTTCGTCGTGGTCCAACTCGTCGTCTACGCCGGGCTGCAGGTGCCCGTCGGGGTGCTGCTCGACCGGTTCGGCTCCCGCATCCTCATCACCTGCGGCGCCGCCATCATGATCATGGGGCAGATCGTCATGGCCTCCGCCGACTCCCTGCCCGAAGGGATCATCGCCCGCATCCTCGTCGGCGCCGGCGACGCCATGACCTTCGGCAGCGTCATCCGACTCTTGCCCTCCTGGTTCGAGCCGCGCCGCGTCCCCATCGTCACGCAGATGACGGGCTTGCTCGGCCAGTCCGGCCAGATCGCGTCCGCCCTGCCCTTCGCGTTCGTCCTGCACACCTACGGCTGGTCGCCCGCGTTCACCGTCGCCGCCGTCGTCGCCGCGGTTGCGGGGCTCGCCGGCCTGGTCGTCATCCGCGACGCCCCACCCGGCTCCGCCCCCACGCTCGGGCCCGCCGAGACCGTGAGCTTCCGCGACCTCGTCGCCGAGACGTGGAGCACCCCCGGCACCCGCCTCGGCGTCTGGACACATTTCGTGTGCTGCTTCACGCCCATCACCTTCGTCATGATGTGGGGCGTCCCCTTCATGGTCACCGGCGAAGGACTCACCGCCGGGCAGGCGAGCGCCCTGCTCACCCTGCACGTCATCGCCTCCCTGCCGTGCGCGCCGCTCATCGGCAGCCTCACCCAGCGCTACCCCTACCGGCGCAGCAACCTCGTGTTCGCCGTCGTCGCCATCGCGACCCTCCCGTGGCTGCTCGTCCTGCTGTGGCCCGGCCCCGCCCCGATCTGGGCCCTCGCCATCCTCGCCATCGGCCTCGCCGTCGGTGGCCCCGGCTCCGGCATCGGCTTCGACTTCGCGCGCACCTTCAACCCCGCGCATCGCCTCGGCACCGCCAACGGCCTCGTCATCATGGGCGGCTTCGGCGGCGCCCTCCTCGCCATCCTGCTCATCGGGCTCATCGTCGACGTCGCCCAGGGGCTCGGGGCGTCACCGCACCTGGCGTTCCGCCTCGCCATGGCCGTCCAGATCCCCATGGTGCTCATCGGCCTGCTCGGCATGCTCTCCTCCCGCCGCCTCGTGCGCGCGGGCATGAACGTGCGCCTCGACCCTTTTCCCTCCGCGGTACGCCGCAAGATCCGCCGCCCCCGTCCCGACTGACCCTTGCCTCGCTCCCACATACCGGGTATACATAGCCCTAGCACGATGAATACTCGGTATCCAGGGGGTCGGACCGCGCCGACTCGTCCTCGCCGACGAGCCCACCGGCGCCCTCGACTCCGTGACCGGCGACGAGGTGCTGCGCCTGCTACGGGCCCGCTGCGACGCCGGAGCGGCCGGGCTGCTCGTCACCCACGAGGCGCGGCACACCGGCTGGGCCGACCGCGTCGTGCACCTGCGCGACGGACGCCTCGTCGACGACACCGGCCGCGACCCCCGTTCGGTCGCGCGGCCATGAGGGGCAGCTGGCGGCTCGCGCTGCGCCTCGCCCGCCGGGACATCGCCGCCCACCGCGTTCGTAGCGGGCTCATCGTCGCCATGATCGGACTGCCCGTGTTCGTCATCGTGGCCGCCATCACCCTCTTCGCCACCTCCACCCTCGACACGGACGAAGCCCTGCCCGGGACGCTGGGGGCAGCGCAGGCGCGCGTCGTCGTGCAGGACGTCCCGCTCGAGCAGAACGCCGACGGCACCTCCATCGCCCGCCGCTGTGGCGACGGCAGCGTCGAGGGGTACATGCCGACCGAACTATGGAGCTTTCCCATCTCCGGAGACGACACCTGCCGGGTCGCGGCCACCCCCACCAGCCTGCCCGGAGTGCGCGACACCACCTCCCTCGCCGAGGTGACCGCGGGGCTGGAACGCCGCACCGGCGCGAACGCCACCCCGATCCGCGACACCCAACTCGCCCTCGTGCGCGACGACCTCACCACCTACTTTCCCGTGCTCGAAGTCGACGGTCGCGACCCCGCCACCGCCGGCATGCTCACCCTCACCTCCGGTCGGTGGCCCACGCACCGCGACGAGGTCCTCATCACCCGCCGGGCGATCGCGCAGGGATTTCCCGAGTCCGGGACCGTGCAACCGGCGCCGCTCGAACCCGGCACCCGACCTGCCGCCGTCACCGTCGTCGGCACCGTCGACATCGCCCCGCGTCGCTACGTCGCGCTCTCGCTGGTGCGTCTGCCGGAGGACACCGCCGTCGGGACCGCCTATCTGCTCCAGCGGGACACCCCGTTCCTCTGGGACGAGGTGCGCTCGCTCAACGCCGACGGCGTCGCCGTGGCCTCCCGGGCCCTCGTCGAGGACCCGGGCGCCGCCGCTGTCGTCGACCTCGGCCTCGGAGTGCCGCAGACCTCCCCCGACGGCACCGCCGCCATCGTCACCGTGGCCACCGTGGGGCTCCTGTTCGCGGGGTGCCTCGTGGCCGGGCCGGCGTTCGTCGTCATCGCGGCCCGCCGCCGCCGCGACATGGCGCTGCTCGCCGCGACCGGAGCTCGCGTCACCGACCTGCGCGGCGTCCTCCTCGCCCAAGGGCTCCTGCTCGGTGCGCTCGCCGCCGTGGTCGGCGCCGTGCTCGGCGTGGCCGTCGCCGTCGGCGGCGTCGTGGTGACCGGTCGCTGGTGGCCGCTGCTGATCCTATGGGGCCCGATCGACGTCCCGGTCAGCCCTATCCTGCTCATCGCCCTGGCCGCCGTGGCCGCCGCGCTCATCTCCGCCGCCCTGCCCGCGCGGGGCCTCGCCACCCTGGATCTGCGTGCCGCCGTCGACGCCGACGCTGCTCCCTCCCCGGCGCCGCACCCCACGCGCGCCCTCCTCGGAGTCCTGCTCGTCGCCGCCGGAGCCGGCTTCTTCATCTGCTTCCTCGCCCTCGACACCGGGGTCGGCGGCGTGCTGCACGACCCGAGCGCCGACCCCGATGTCGCCTTCTGGCTGCGCTCCTTCATCGTCACCGCCGGCGCCCTCTGCGTGGTCAGCGGCGCTCTCCTGCTCGTCCCCGCCGCCCTGCAGCGCCTCTCGGCCGCCGCGGCCACGTGGCCGCCCGTCCCGCGACTCGCCATGCGCGACATCGCCCGCAGCCACCGCCGCGCCGT
>JAUNTP010000146.1:0-5290 GCA_030538585.1 Mobilicoccus sp. | reverse complement strand
CGTCCCCTCCGTCGCCGCCGTCATGGGCGGCGCCATGCTCCTCGCGGGGCTGGGAGTCGTGTCCTGGTCGGAGGACTCCCTCGCCCGCGAGCGGCACATGCCCATCGCCCCGCCCGGGCAGGCCATCGCCACCGTGCTGCACGACGACATCGACGGACGCCGCGAGCAACTCGACGCCGCCGCCCCCGGCAACCGGGCGCGGCTCGTGACCTTTCCGGAGTCGCGGGCCGACACCGACCCCTCGCCGGATGCCCCGCCCGTGACGACCAGCTGGGTCGTGCTGCCGCCGCACTGCCCCGAGGCCGCGTTCCTCGTGGATGAGCCCCGGTCGGGCGCGTGCCTCGAGGCCGCCGGATCCGCACCGTACTCGCTTCCGCCCATCGTCGTCCTCGACCCGGCAGACGCCGCCGACCTCTTCGGTCTCACCGACGACCAGCGGCGGCTGCTCGACGAGGGTGGGGTGCTCCTGCCCACCGGCGGTGCACCCGCCCGCAGCGAAGTGACTCTCGCTGCCGCCACCTGGATCGACGCCCCCCAGGACGTCACCCCGGTCGCCGTGCGCATTGCCGAGACCATCCCCCGCATCGAGTACGGATTCCTCGGTCAGCCGCCCGGGGCCGTCATCAGCGACACCACCGCGGAGCGCCTCGGCATGGACTGGCGGGTCGGACAGTTCATCATTGGCTCGGCAGACGGCCCCCTGTCTGACGCTGACGCGAGGGCCCTCGAAGCCCTCCCCCGCACCGACGCCCGCGAACCCGTGCAGATCGAGCGCGGACCCCAGAGCCCGTTCCGTCTCATCTGGAGCGGCGCGGCCATCGTGTTCGGCCTGCTCATCATCATCGCCGTGGTCACGGCCACCGCCCTCGCCCAGGGTGAGGCACGCCGCGATATCGCGGTCCTCACCTCCCTCGGCGCCACCTCCGGTATCACCCGCCGCATCGCCGCGCTTCAGGCGGCCCTGCTCGCCGGGATCGGCGCCGTGCTCGGCGCGGCGGCGGCGTTCATCCCCGCCCTCACCGTCGTCATCTCCGCGACGACGTCGGACCTGCGCCCCTTCACCGGCGGCTGGATCGACCTGTGGAACGCGGCCACCATCGTGATCCCATGGGGGTGGATGCTGCTGGCCGTCGCCACCATCGCGCTCATCGCCGCCGGTGTCGCCGCCGCCATCACGCGCCCCGCCCCCGCCCTCAGCCGGAGGGTGACATGAGCGTCAAGCACGGGCTGCTCGCCCTCCTCCTCGACGGGCCCAGCTACGGCGCCGCGCTGCGCTGGGCGTTCGAGGAGCGCACGGCCGGCAGTTGGCCGCTCAACGTCGGGCAGGTCTACACCACCCTCGGCCGTCTCGAACGCGACGGGCTCGTCCAGGCCGACTCCGGGCCCGATGAGGAGGGCCGCATCCGCTACCGCATCACCGACGCCGGCCGCGCCGACGTCGTCACCTGGTGGAGCTCCGCGGTCCCTCGCGACGTCACTCCCCGCGACGAACTCGCCATCAAGCTCGCCCTCGCGGTGACGATGCCCGACGTCGACGTCGCCGCCCTCGTCCACGTGCAACGCACCGCGACCCTCGCCCAGATCCGCGCGCTCACCCGGCAGAAAGCCGATCTGACCAGCGCCCTGGCGACAGGCACGCAGCCATCGCGGTCCGCGGACGAGCGCACCATCCTCGCCCGCCTTCTCGTCGTCGAGAACCTCATCCACGCCGCCGAGGCCGAAGCGACGTGGCTCGACCACGTCGAGAACCGCCTGCGTTGAGTTTGTCCCCGCTCCGCACGAGGCCGCGGCGGGTCGGGCAGGATGAGCCCATGCCCACACCCCGCGTCGTCGTCCTCGGCACGGGCGGCACCATCGCCGGATCGGCGCAGGCGACCGACAGCCACCACTACACCGCCGGCGTGTTCTCGGTCGACCAGCTCACCGCGGCCGTGCCCGGCCTCGCCGACCGTGTCGACCTGCACGTCGAGCAGGTGTTCTCCCTCGACTCGGTCGACCTCACCCTCGACCACCGGGTGCAGCTCGCCCGCCGGATCACCCAGCTCACAGGCGGGTCGGACGCCCCGGACGGCGTCGTCGTCACGCACGGCACCGACACGATGGAGGAGACGGCCTTCGTCCTCCACCTGCTCCTGCGCACCGATGTGCCCGTCGTCCTCACCGGCGCCATGCGCCCCGCCGACGACCCCGGGGCCGACGGACCGGCCAACCTCTCCGACGCCGCCACTGTCGCCGCCGATCCTGCTGCTCGGGGCCTCGGTCCGCTCGTAGTGTTCGCAGGCCGCGTCCACGGCGCCCGCGAGGTGAGCAAACGACACGCCTCCCGCCTCGACTCCTTCGACTCCGACCACGGGCCGCTCGGCGACGTCGTCGACGGACGCCTCACCGTGCGCCTGCGCCCGAACCGACCGACGCCGTCAGCGACGGACCGCCCCTTCGCCGCCCTGCTCGCCGACACGGCCCCGACTCTCCCCCGCGTCGAGATCCTCCACGGGGATGCCGAGACGCCCCCCGTCATCATCCGCGCCCTCGCCGATGTCACCGCCGGTCTCGTGCACGCCGGCCCGGGCGCGGGCAACGTGCCTCAGGCGCTGCGCCCCCACCTCGATGAGGTGCGCGCGAGCGGCATCCCCATCGTGCGTGCCGGGCGCCCCGGCGCCGGCCGTGCCCAACGCGACGGCGCCCTGTCCGACACCGAGCACGACTGGGTCGCCGCCGGCGACCTCCCGCCGCACAAGGCGCGGGTCCTGCTCACCCTTGCCCTCGCCTGCGGGACGGACGACACGTCCGCCCTGCAGCGCCTCTTCGACACCCTCTGAAGGAGACGACCATGAGCGGACACGTGCTCATCGCCTGCGACAAGTTCAAGGGCTCCCTCACGGCCCACGAGGTCATCCAGCGCATCGACGCAGGACTGCGCGCGGGCGCGCCCGGGGTCGAGGTCCGGTCCGTCATCATCGCCGACGGCGGCGACGGCACCCTCGACGCCGCCGAAGCGGCCGGGTTCGAACCCGTGCCGGTCACCTGCACCGGGCCGACCGGTGAGCCCGTCGACACCCGGTACGTGCGCCGCGGCGACGCAGCCGTCGTCGAGATGGCCGACGCGTGCGGTCTCGTGCGGCTCCCCGGCGACGAGCGCCCCGCGATGGAGGCGAGCAGCACCGGCCTCGGTGAGGTCATCGCCGCCGCCCTCGACGCCGGGGTCGGCGAGCTCGTCATCGGTATCGGCGGCAGCGCCAGCACCGACGGCGGCGCCGGGATGCTCAGTGCGCTCGGCGCCCGCTTCCTCGACGGGAACGGCGACGAGCTGCCCCCCGGTGGGGGCGCCCTGCGCGACCTCGACCACATCGACCTCACCGGTCTGCACCCGCGCCTGGACGAGGTCGAGGTGACCGTGGCGTGCGACGTCGACAACCCCCTGCTCGGCGAGCAAGGCGCCGCCGCGATCTTCGGCCCGCAGAAAGGCGCCGACGAGCGGCAGGTGGCCGAACTCGACGCCGGCCTGGCCCGGCTCGCCGCGTTGGTCGCCGAGGCCACCGGTGACGACGTCTCGGGCGAGCCCGGTGCGGGCGCCGCGGGCGGCGTCGGGTGGGCGGCCCTCGCCGTGCTGGGTGCCCGGATGCGGCCCGGCATCGAGATCGTGCTCGACCTCAACCACATCGAGGAGCAGCTCGACGGGGCGCGCCTCGTCGTCACCGGGGAGGGCTCACTCGACCTGCAGACGCTGCTCGGCAAAGCCCCCGCCGGGGTGGCGAACGCCGCACGCGACGCGGGCGTGCCCATCGTCGCGGTCTGCGGTCGGGCCTTGCTGTCGGAGGAGGAGGCCCGCGACGCAGGCTTCGAGCGCCTCTACCGCCTCACCGACCTCGAACCCGACGAGTCGACCTGCATGCGCGAGGCCGGCCCGTTGTTGGAGCGCCTCGCGGAGAAGCTCGCTCAGCAGGAGTTGCGCGCGTGAGGGCGCCGGCTCAGTAGCGCTCGACGCCGGTGCCGTAGCCGCCGGTGGCCATGCCCTCCAGGCGCGCGATGCGCTGATCCATCGGCGGGTGCGTCGAGAACAAGCTCGACACGTCACCGGCCCGGAACGGGTTGGCGATCATCATGTGCGAGGCGTTGACGACCTTCTGCTCCGGCGCGAGCGGCGCGGCCTCCACGCCGCGCTCCAACTTGCGCAGCGCGGACGCGAGCGCGAGCGGGTCACCGGTGAGGCGCGCGCCGTCCTCGTCGGCGTCGTACTCGCGGGTGCGGCTGATCGACATCTGGATGAGGCCCGCCGCCAGCGGCGCGAGCAGCGACATCGCGATGAGCGCGATCGGGTTCGGGCGGTTCTCGCTGTTGCCCGAGAAGATGTTCATGAACATGAGCATCTGCGCGACGCTCGTGATGACTCCGGCGATGGCTGCCGCGACGGAGGAGATGAGGATGTCGCGGTTGTACACGTGCATGAGCTCGTGCCCGAGCACGCCGCGCAGCTCTCGCTCGTCGAGAAGGCGCAGGATGCCTTCGGTGCAGCACACGGCGGAGTTCTGCGGGTTACGGCCGGTCGCGAAGGCGTTCGGCGCCTGCGTGGGCGACACGTACAGGCGCGGCATCGGCTGGTTCGCCCGCTCGGACAGCTCACGGACGATGCGGTACATCGCCGGCGCCTCGGACTCGCTCACCGGGCGCGCCCGCATGGCCTTGATGGCGATCTTGTCGCTGTTCCAGTACCCGTACGCCGTGGTCGCGAGCCCCATGAGCGCGAACAACCAGATGAAGCGCCCGCCCTGGATCATGGCGCCCATCGCGAGGAGCAGACCGAAGATCGCGCCGAACAGCAGCGCCGTCTTGAGACCGTTGTGATGCCGATGCATGACCGATCCAACGCCGCCACCGCCCCCACGGTTCCCATCGCCTCAGCGCGTGACCCTCCCCAACCTCGCGGCCACCTCGCCGACGGCGTCGGCGAGCTCAGGAGGGTCGAGGACCTCGAAATCGACCTCGAAGAGCAGCAGCCAAGCGATGACCGAGGCATAGGACCAGCCGCCCATCTCGACCGTGCAGGTGTCGTCGTCGACGGCATCCACCTGCCCCTGATACGGCGGGAGCCACCGTTCCACGTCGGCAGCGGCCGCGTGCATGCGCACTCGGCCCCTGACGGGCCAGGACGGGCCCGTCGGGCGACCGTCGAGTAGCTCGCTCAGATGCGTATCGTCGAGGTCGCGTGGGGCGAAACGTGGGCCCGTCGGGCTCTTGGGCGTGAGGCGGTCCATGCGGAACGTGCGCCAGTCGTCCCGGTCGAGGTCCCAGG
>JAUNTP010000145.1 GCA_030538585.1 Mobilicoccus sp. | reverse complement strand
AACCGTAGGTTTGGGACGGCGGGGGTAACCCCGCCTATGCATGTGCCTGGCCGTCCCAAACCTACGGTTTCGGCGCGGCGCGCTAGGCGCGGGTGACGTAGTTGGGAGCCTCGACCGTCATCTGGATGTCGTGCGGGTGGCTCTCCTTGAGGCCCGCGGAGGTGATGCGCACGAATCGGCCGCGCTCACGCAGCTCGGGGATGGACGGGGCACCGACGTAGAACATCGACTGCCGCAGGCCACCGACGAGTTGATACGCGACCGCGCCGAGCGGGCCCCGGTAGGCGACCTGGCCCTCGATGCCCTCCGGCACCACCTTGTCGTCGTCCGCGACGTCGCCCTGGAAGTAGCGGTCCTTGCTGTAGGACTTCGCCCGCCCCCGCGACTGCATCGCGCCGAGCGACCCCATACCGCGATAGCGCTTGAACTGCTTGCCGTTGACGAACACGAGCTCCCCCGGGCTCTCCTCGCAGCCCGCGAGCAGAGACCCGAGCATCACCGTGTCCGCCCCGGCGACGAGCGCCTTGGCGATGTCGCCCGAGAACTGGAGGCCGCCGTCACCGATGAGCGGCACCCCCGCCGGACGCGCCGCCTGTGCGGCTTCGTAGATGGCCGTCACCTGCGGCACACCCACCCCCGCCACGACACGCGTCGTGCAGATCGACCCCGGCCCGACGCCGACCTTGATGCCGTCGGCGCCCGCGTCGATGAGCGCCTGCGCCCCCGCGCGGGTCGCGACGTTGCCGCCGACGACATCGACGTCACGAAACGCCGGATCCGACTTGATGCGCCGAATCATGTCGGTCACCCCGCGTGCGTGCCCGTTGGCCGTGTCGACGACGAGGAGGTCGACCCCCTCCTCCGCCAGCGCACCGGCCCGCTCGAACGAGTCGCCCCAGAAACCGACGGCCGCACCGACCCGCAGGCGTCCGGCGTCGTCCTTCGTCGCGTGCGGGTACTTCTCCGTCTTCGTGAAGTCCTTGACGGTGAACAGGCCCTGCAAGCGGCCGGCGTCGTCCACGAGCGGCAGCTTCTCGATCTTGTGCGCCGCGAGCAGCGACAGTGCCTCGTCCTTGTCGACCCCCACTCGCGCCGTCACCAACGGCATCGGGGTCATGACCTCGGCGACGCGGCGCGAGAAGTCCGTCTCGAACCGCAGGTCGCGGTTGGTGATGATGCCGACCAGCACCCCGTCGCCGTCGACGACCGGCAGCCCCGAGATACGGAACTGGCCGCACACCTCGTCGACCTCCGCCAGCGTGGCCTCCGGGGACGTCGTCACCGGGTCGGAGATCATCCCGTTCTCGGAACGCTTGACGACATCGACCTGGTGCGCCTGGTCCTCGATCGACAGGTTGCGGTGCAGGATGCCGAGGCCACCCTGGCGGGCCATCGCGATGGCCATGCGCGATTCGGTGACCGTGTCCATCGCCGCCGACAACATCGGCATCGCCACCGTGATGCGCCGACTCACCTTGGAGGAGGTGTCGGCCTCGCTGGGCACGACGTCGGTCTCCCCCGGCAGGAGGAGAACATCGTCGAACGTCAGCCCGAGCTGGGCGAAAGGAGCAGGCACCTCGCCGGTGCCGTGGAGACCGTCGCGCTGCACATCACTCATTGCGCAAGTCTAAGACGCCGCGCCGAGGCGCTCACACCGCCTGAGACGGTGCGCGCCCACCCTTCGAGCGCGCCCCGGTTGGCTCAGCCGCCGAACGACCCGGCTTCTGCCGTGGGCGACGTCGCGGGAGCGGTACGCGTCCACGCGCTGCTGCCGGGGGCCGTCGGCTTCGGCTTGGTCTTCGTGGTCGCGCTCGAACTCTTGCTCGTCGGGCTCGCGCTCCGGGTGGCCGACGGTGAGGACGTGCTCGTGCGCGTGTCCGACGTGCTCGTGGCGGTCGGGGTGCGCTCCTCCGAGGGCGTCGGGTCGGCCTTGTCGCTCGGGCTGGCCTCGGCGGTGGGCGTTCCGGTGCCGGCCACCTGGTCGCGGCCCACCGTGCCCACGGCCGTCGGCGTGGGCACCGCGGTCGGGTCGGGCGTGGCCGCCGGTGCCGTGCTGGTCGCGGTCGGTGCGGTCGTCTCGTCGGTGGGGGACGCGGTCCCCGTCGCCTTGTCCGTTCCCGTGGTGGGCGTCGGCGTCGGCGTGCTCGTGGCCACCGACGCGGTGGAGGGCTCGGCCTTGACCCAGGGAGAGGACGACGAGGACGAGGAGGAAGTCGTGCGCGAGGGAGCGTCGGCCACCACCGCCGGGCTGTCGGCGATACGGTCCTCGAGCTCCTCGGCCTTGCGGGTGATCTCCGCGCCGGCGGCACCCTTGGGAGCCACGCTGCGGATGACCTCGATCATGACCTTGGCCTTCTCGACGTCACCGGCGCGAATGGTCGCCTCGACCTCGGCGAGCACCTCCGGGATGTTCTGCGCCTCGGCCTCGGGACTGGTCGTCGTAGCGGCGGGCTCGGCTTCGGTGGTCGTCGCGGCGACCATGTCGACCGTCGCCACGCCGCGAGCCTTCTGAATGACCTCGAACATGCCGCCCAGCTGGGGCTGCGTCAACGCCGCCGCGACGCCCCCACCGGACAGGGTGAGCGCAAGAACGCCGAGCACGGCCACAGCCCGGGTGCGGTTGACCCGCACCACGCGCGGCTCGGGCAACGTGTCGGGGCTGACGTCGACACCGTCGACGCGGCGCAGCCCCAGCGGCCCCACCGAGCGGGCACTACGGCGCTCATCGGCGTCGATCGACGCCGTCCACGCGGCAAACAGACCCTCGACACCGCTCGTCGAGTCCGACGAGCGTGAACCGGCCCGGTCCAGCAGCTCGTCGTCGTCCTTGACCGGTCCGAGACCGAACGCGCTACCCATCACGCCTCCCCCTGGCGCTTGTGAAACATGTCACGAAGACGGGCCAACGCCCGATGCTGGGCCACACGAACCGCCCCCGCGGTCATGCCCAACGACGATGCCGTCTCCTCCGCCGACAATCCTACAGCCACGCGGAGCGTCAACAGTTCACGTTGATGGTCCGGCAAGGACTGCATGAGCTCCCAGGCCTCGTCGGCCTGCGACCCCGCCACGACCAACTCCTCCGGGCCGGCGTCGAGGTCGACCCGGTCAGGAACCTCGTCGGTGGGCACCGGGTGGCGGTACATGGACCGCTGCACGTCGGCGACCTTGCGCGCACAGATGGAGTAGACGTAGGCCTCGAAGGGCACACCGCGCTCGTCGTACCGCGACAGAGATGTCAACACCGCGATACACACCTCCTGCGCTGCGTCCTCCGCGGCTCCCGCCGCCTGCGGGAATCGTCCCAACCGTGCCCTGGCATACCGGAAGGCTCGCTCACGCACCTGACGCATGAGCCCTTCCAAAGCAGCGGTGTCCCCACCGATCGCCGCCTGGGCGAGATCGGCCAGGGGAGAGACTGCTTCTACAGTGGTCATCGCATCCGACGCCTTGGACGTTACGGACTCCAGAGCGGTCGTGCGCCGCAACGGAACGGTCACGCAGAACCTCCTCGAGGGGCCGGCAGACCCCACTCGATCGATGCGCTCACACGCACCCCGTTTCCCATCGACCGGCACCGATCTCCCGTGAGGGCGATCAGCGCCCGAAAATAAACTCCGGAGAAGTCGACCATCGGGCGTTTCGGACGACAGCGGAGCGGGTACCGGGCAGTCGAACACGCTCACGGAACTCCACGCCGCGGCACGAGTCCACACCCGACTGTGCCTCATCACCGCGATGGCAGCAACCCGTGAGCACGATGGACTCAGCAGGAGAGGGAGCCATGGCAGAGATCTCGCGACTTCCCGGCCCGATGGCCGATCGGTGGGAATGGCAGTACGAAGGGGCCTGCAGAACCAGCGGGCCCGAGTCCTTCTTCCACCCCGAAGGCGAACGTGGCTCGACCCGCCGGGCCAGGGACTCCGCCGCCAAGATGGTGTGCGCCGCCTGCCC
Organism: Mobilicoccus sp.; assembly: GCA_030538585.1. Taxonomy (GTDB): domain Bacteria; phylum Actinomycetota; class Actinomycetes; order Actinomycetales; family Dermatophilaceae; genus Mobilicoccus. The sequence goes on along the minus strand of JAUNTP010000145.1, from coordinate 4,851 downwards.
GGTCATCGAGCAGTGCCGTGAGCACGCCCTCGCCGTCCGCGAACCCTACGGCGTGTGGGGCGGCATGACCGAGGACGAGCGCACCGCCGAACTCAGCGCACAGCTCGCCTCCTGATTTCTCGCATACGCGTGGGGCCCCACCTGCCCCTGGGGGGTTGGGGCCCCCCTGGTGTGGGCGTTCGCACTGGGGGGGGGCGGGCCCCGGGCGGTGCGCACCGCCCAACCCCGCGCACTGCTCGCATCCTTTTTTCTCCCATACGCGTGGGGCCCCCCGTGCCTGTGGCTGGTGGGGCCCCACGTGTGTGTGCCTTACTCAGTGGGCGTGGCCGTGCCCACCGGCCGGCTCCTCCTCGACCTTCTTCTCCACCACGAGGGTGTCGGTCGTGAGGACCATCGCCGCGATGGAGGCGGCGTTGCGCAACGCGGACCGCGTCACCTTGACGGGGTCGATGATGCCCTTGGCGACGAGGTCGCCGTACTCACCGGTCGCCGCGTCCAGGCCCGTGCCGACACCGGCCTCGGTGACCTTGGAGACCGCGACGTAGCCCTGCAGCCCGGCGTTCTCGGCGATCCAGCGCAACGGCTCGGCCGCGGCCTTGCGCACGATCTGGGCACCGGTGGCCTCGTCACCCTCCAGGGAGAGCGACTCGACCGCCGCGGAGGCGTGCACGAGGGCGGAGCCACCGCCGGCGACGATGCCCTCCTCGATGGCCGCGCGGGTCGCCGAGATGGCGTCCTCGATGCGGTGCTTCTTCTCCTTGAGCTCGACCTCGGTGTGGGCACCGACGCGGATGACGCAGACGCCACCGGCGAGCTTGGCGAGACGCTCCTGCAACTTCTCGCGGTCCCAGTCCGAATCGGTGCGCTCGATCTCGGACTTGATCTGCCCGACGCGGCCCTCGACCTCGGACCGCTCGCCGTGACCGTCGACGATCGTCGTGGCCTCCTTGGTGACGACGACGCGACGCGCCTCACCGAGCATGTCGACGTCGACGTTCTCCAGCTTGAGACCGACCTCCTCGGACACCACGGTGGCGCCGGTGAGGATCGCGATGTCCTGCAGCATCGCCTTGCGACGGTCACCGAAGCCCGGCGCCTTGACGGCGACGACCTTGAGGATCTCGCGCATGCGGTTGACCACGAGGGTCGAGAGCGCCTCGCCGTCGACGTCCTCGGCGATGATGAGCAGCGGCTTCTTGGCCTGCGCCACCTTCTCCAGCACCGGCAGGATGTCGGCGACCGTGCTGATCTTGCCGGAGTTGACGAGCACGTAGGCGTCCTCCAGGACACCCTCCATGCGCTCGGGGTCGGTGACGAAGTACGGCGAGAGGTAGCCCTTGTCGAACTGCATGCCCTCGGTGAACTCGAGGTCGGTGCTCGCGGTCTGGTTCTCCTCGACGGTGATGACACCGTCCTTGCCGACCTTGTCGAACGCCTCGGCGATGAGCCCACCGATCTCGGTGTCCTGCGCCGACAGAGACGCGACCTGGGCGATCTCGTCCTTGCCCTCGACCTCGCGGGCCGTCTCGAGCAGCTTCGCGTCGATCGCCTCGACAGCCTGCTCGATGCCCTTCTTCAGCCCGCCCGGCGCGGCACCGGCGGCCACGTTGCGCAGACCCTCCTTGACCATCGCCTGAGCGAGGACCGTCGCGGTCGTCGTCCCGTCACCGGCGATGTCGTTCGTCTTGGTCGCGACCTCCTTGGCGAGCTGCGCGCCGAGGTTCTCGTACGGGTCCTCGAGCTCCACCTCACGGGCGATCGTCACGCCGTCGTTGGTGATCGTCGGGGCGCCCCACGACTTGTCGATGACGACGTTGCGGCCGCGCGGGCCGAGCGTCACCTTGACGGTGTTCGCGAGCGCGTCGACACCACGCTCCAGCGACTTACGTGCGGAGTCGTTGAACTCCAGCTCCTTGGCCATACCCATCCTTCGTTTCGCTTCGGACGACGACGCCCCGACCCCTCAAGAAGAGCAGGTGGCCGGGGCGCGTCGGTGGAACAGAGTCGACGCGCCTGGCGCGTCGGAGGCTGCCCAGGTCAGGCAGCGGAGGATCAGCGCGTCACTTGGTGACGACGGCGAGCACGTCGCGCGCCGAGAGAATGAGGAACTCCTCGCCGGCGTACTTGACCTCGGTGCCGCCGTACTTGCTGTAGATCACCTTGTCGCCGACGGCGACGTCGAGCGGGATGCGGTTGCCGTTGTCGTCGACACGACCCGGACCGATCGCCAGGACCTCGCCCTCCTGGGGCTTCTCCTTGGCGGTGTCCGGGATGACGAGACCGGAGGCCGTGGTCTGCTCGGCCTCGCTGGACTTGACGACGATCCGGTCCTCGAGCGGCTTGATGTTCACCGACACGGTTCGACCTTTCAGTAGCGGGACGCCCCCACCGGGGCGCTGGTGATGTGACGGCGCAGGTGAGCGTCGAGGCCGCCGTCGCGGGGGTCGGCCCTGGGCTCGTGCTGACGCCTTCGTTCTGGTCGCTCACCCGCACCCGGCTCGCGCCTGGCACTTGCAGTGGGTGAGTGCTAACCCGAATCTAGGCCGCGGTTAGCACTCGGTCAACTCGACTGCCAAACATGCGCGAGGACGACTCAATTACTCCCGGCGGCATTCCCCCCTCCCACCACCCCCGTTGGTCGAGGAGGAGCGCAGCGACGTCTCGAGACCATCGCGACGCGCGCGATGGCTGGCCACCCCATCCCCGTTGGTCGAGGAGGAGCGAAGCGACGTCTCGAGACCATAGGTGAGACTTTCCCGTCAGCTCACCATGGTTTCGAGACACTCGCTGCGCTCGCTCAACCAACCGTGAGGGGGGGAGGCGACCCCGACAGAGCGAGATGGTCTCGAGACGCTTCGCTCCTCGACCAACGGGCGGGGCGGGGGGAGGCTCCTCGACCGACGAAGGCCGCGGGGTCGGTAGCGTGCCCGTCATGGACGCCGACACCGCGCGCCTGCTGCTCGATGCGGGCCTGCCCCTGCTCGGGCAGGTGCCCGACTACGACGAGGCCGACGCTCTCGCGCTCGGGACGCGGTTGCGCCGGGCGGGCCACTCCCCCGAGCTCGTCGCGGCCGTCCTCACCCAGGCTCGGCTGCGGGAGCGGGCCCGACCCAAGTTCGGCGCGCTCGCCGAGCGCATGCTGTTCACTCCCGACGGGCTGGAGCAGTCGACGCGGCGAGGAGTCGCCGACCTGCACGCGGCCCGGTTCGCCGACGCGGGGATCAGCACGGTGCACGACCTCGGCTGCGGCCTCGGCGCCGACAGCCAGGCGTTCGCCAGGGCCGGCCTCGCGGTCGAGGCCGTCGACGCGGACGAGGCGACGGCCCTGCTCGCCGCGCACAACACCTCGACCCCCGTCACCGGCCACCCCGCGGCGCAGGTCGCGCATGCCCGCGCCGAGGACGTGCCCCTGGCCCCGGACGCCGCGGCGTGGTTCGACCCCGCCCGCCGCACCCCCGGGCGTACCGACGCGACCGGGCGCACGCGCCGCACGTTCCGCTTGGAGGACATGGCGCCGACCTGGCAACACGTCCTCGCCGTCGCCGAGAAGCACGCGACGGGCGCCAAGCTCTCCCCCGCCTTTCCCCACGCCGAACGACCCGAGGGCAGCGAGGCCCAGTGGGTCAGCGTCGAGGGGGACCTCGTCGAATGCGTCGTGTGGTGGGGCCTCGCCCGCACGTCCGGCCGCGTGGCGACCCTGCTCGTCGGGGACGACGTCGTCGAGGTGACGGAGGCCGACGCCCCGCACGTCCCCGTCGGCGCGCTCGACCCCGCCGCCGGACTCTCCCTGCACGAGCCCGACCTCGCCGTCCTCCAGGCAGGTCTCGTCGGTGCCCTCGCCGCCGCGACCGACGGCTCCGAGCTGGCGGCCGGGGTCGGGTACGTCGTCTCCGACTCGACACTCGACCTCCCGTACGCGCGCCGCTTCACCATCACCGACGTCCTTCCCCCGCACCCCAAGGTGGTCAAGGCGTGGCTGCGGCAGCGCGACATCACCGGGGCCACGATCAAGCGTCGCGGCGGGAGGCAGGACCCCGAGGAGTTCCGTCGCCGCATCGGTTTGGGCACCAAGGGCGGCGACCAGGCGACCCTGCTGCTCACCGACGGCCCCGGCGGACCCGTCTGCCTGGTGCTCAGCCGCGAGTGAGCACGGCGTGACACCGGGTCAGCCGGTCACGCCACCACGCGACCCGGTCCGGCGGTGCGGCGTGCTGCGCCACGAGCTGCGGATCGACGGCGATCGGCCCGACGGCGAGCGCGCCCTGCCGCGGGAGCAGCGGGTCGGGGCTCACATCGCCCTCCAGCAGCGCAACGGTGCCGAGTCCGCACGCAAACGGCAGCTCGGGCAGCGCGGCGGCGAGCGCGACGCCGGCGCGGATGCCGACGGTCGTGTCGAGCGCGCTGGAGACGACCGCGGGCAGCCCGACGCGATCGATGACGGCGAGCGCCGCCTCGACTCCTCCCAGCGGCGCCACCTTGACGACCATGACGTCGGCCGCTTCGGCGCGCCGGACCCGTTCGGGATCCTCGGCGCGGCGGATCGACTCGTCGGCGGCGATGCGCACGTCGACGCCGTCGCGAGCTAGGAGGCGCCGCAGGCGCGCCAGATCCTCAACCTCGGCGCACGGCTGCTCGACGTATTCGAGGTCGCAGCGGGCCAGGGCCGCGATCGCCCGGCGGGCGTCGTCGAGCGGCCAGGCCCCGTTGGCGTCGACGCGGATGCGGCCCGTCGGCCCGAGCACCTCGCGAACGGCCACGACCCGCGCGAGGTCGTCCTCCAGGCCCTGTCCGGGGTCGGCGACCTTGACCTTGGCGGTGCTCGCCCCGTCGAAACGGGCCAGCACCGCCGGT
>JAUNTP010000144.1:1717-8822 GCA_030538585.1 Mobilicoccus sp. | reverse complement strand
GGACGTCGCTTCGTGGGCCCGCTGCCGGACGGCTCGCCGAGATCGCACCAGTGAATGTCGCCCCGCCTCACCATTCTTCGTCACCTGCGGCCAGGGCGCGTCGCCCGGTGGCAGCAGCGAAGGTGGCCGCATCGTCCGTCGGCGCAGAGTCGAGGGCGGCGTCGATCGCCGCGGTCACGTCGGCAGATTCCAGCTCGTCGGCGTACCTGGCAACTGCCAGAGAGTAGAACTGAGACCGGTTCAGACCGTGCTTGGCCGCCACGGCTTCGGCGCGACGGAAGGTGGCGTCATTGATGGAGACAGCGGTCTTCATAGCGCGGAGTATAACCCGGTATGAGCGATGGACATTCGGTGCGATGCTGGACGGCACGCCCTGCTCGCCACACAAACGCAGTTTCGACAGTGTCGATGACTGGCCGGTTTTCATCGTCGCTGGTCACGGGGTTTTCTCGAGGGGTTTGTCCGAAGGGGCTGGGCCATCCGACGGGCCGACGCTCCTCGATCACCGGCGCCGTCGCGGCGGCGACGATCCGGTGGTGCGGTACAGGTCGATCCAGGCGTCGGTCGGCAGCGATCGAGGCAGGTCGTGGGCTGCGAGCCCGTGCCCGGCCAGCCAGGTTTGCGCTGCGGCGGGGGTGCCGATCCCGGTCGTGCGGGAGAGGATCTGGGCCAGACCGCGTCCCGGCCCGGTGTAGACGCGGTGGACCAGGACCTGAAACGCGCGCCGCTGTCGAACGGGCAGGGCCGGGTGGGGGTCGCGGCGCATCGTGAGGATGCCGCCGTCGACGCCGGGTCGTGGGGTGAAGGCGCGCGCCGGCACCCGCGAGTGGAGACCGAAGGTGATCCAGGGCGCCCACTGGGCCGTCATCATCGACGACCCGCCGACACCGGCTCTGCGGCGAGCGACCTCCCACTGCACGAGCAGGACCGCATCGGTCCAGTGCGGGGCGTGCAGGATGCGGCGCAGCATGGCCGTGGTCTGGTGGAACGGGAGATTGCTCACGAGGACATGAGGGTGGTTCGGCAGACGGTGGTCGAGGAAGTCGGCGTGCTCGACCCGCACCTGCGCCGGGAGGCGGCGCCGCAACAGGGCCGCGAGGTCGGCGTCGATCTCGATGACCGTCAGCGGCCTGTCCATCCGCGCCAGGCCTGTGGTGAGGGCTCCGTCACCCGGGCCGATCTCGATGAGTGGGCCGTCCGTGGATTGGACGAGGCACAGGATGGCCTCGATGGTGCGGGGGTCGGTGAGGAAGTTCTGGCCGTGCTCGTGACGGCCGCGCGAGTAGGTCGGCATCGGTGTCGCTCCGTGGTCGGTTCGGAGCCGGGCATGACGAAGGGCCGCCCGGCGGAGGTCCGGGGGGGCGGGAGCGTCAGCAGAAGGGTGTGCTCGCCGCCCTCAGCTGCGGCGCAAACGCAGCGAAGCGACTCCAACCAACATGCGGCCACCGTAGGCGGCGCCGCGACCGCGGGCCAGTGATTTTCGGTCCGGCCGCGGGGCAGCAAAGCCAAACGCAGTTTCGGCGTGGTCGATGAGAGAGGCTTCTGCATCGCCGCTGGTCAGCGTATTGCGGTGTTGAAGAGGGGGCATCGACCACGTCGAAACTGCGTCTGCTCACCGGTGACGCCTACGATGCCCACAGGTCAGCTCGAAGAATCGGAGGCCAGCCATGCCCGAGGGGCACGTGACCCACCGCATGGCTGCGGTGTACCGGCGCGAGTTCGGTGGGCGAGTCACCCGTAGCAGCAGTCCGCAGGGGCGGTTCGAGACCGAGGCGGAGCTAATCGACGGGCGTGTGCTCACCGGTGCGGAGTCGTACGGCAAGCACCTGTTCATCACATTCGAGGGCGAGGTGGGCGAGAAGATCGTGCACGTCCATCTGGGCATGGCGGGCAAGTCGCGGCTGCACCACGGTGGGGAGAGTGACCGCCCGGTGACGGGGGCTGTGCGGTGGCGTCTCGAACACGAGGAGGCGTGGCTCGACCTGCGAGGTCCTGCGGTGTGCGAGCTGCTCGACGCCGACGGGCAGGCGCGGGTTCTGGCGCGGCTCGGGCCTGACCCGTTGCGGGCCGACGCCGACCCCGAGCGCGCGTGGACGCGGATCGCCCGCTCGTCGTTGCCGATCGCGGCGCTGCTCATGGACCAGCAGACCTTCGCGGGCGTGGGCAACATTTTTCGCGCCGAGGCGCTGTTCCGGGCCGGGCTGGACCCGATGCTGCCGGGTGTCGCGCTGCAACGCCGGGAGTTCGAAGCGCTGTGGGACGACCTGTGCGAGCTGATGGCGTATGCGGTCGAGACGGGCCGCATCGACACCGTGCGCGAGAACGATGACCCGGCTGTCGCGGGACGCGCACCTCGCAAGGATCGCCACGGCGGTGAGGTGTACGTGTACCGGCGCGCGGACCAGCCGTGTCACGTGTGCGGGACCACGGTGCGCACGACTGTGCTCGCGACCCGCAACCTGTTCTGGTGCCCGAAGTGCCAGCCGCTCTCCCGCCGCGCGGTTGCCGTCGCAGCCCGCCGCGTCGCCCGGGAACGCACTCGCACGTGAGCTCCGGATGCTCCCCTTCTTCCTTTCGGAGGCAGATGGAACATCGTTATTCTTCCTTCATGCCGCTTAACATCAAAGACCCAGAGACCGATCGTTTGGCCCGAGAGGTGGCACGGCGAGCCGGCGAGTCGATCACTGTCGCGACGCGTACGGCGCTGGCGGAGCGGCTGGAGCGGCTCGAGCGGCAGCAGGGACGCGCCGTGGACCGGGAGGCGATCCTGGCGATCGTCGAGTGGGGGCGGGAGGCGCCAGATCTCGACGACCGCTCCGCTGATGAGATCCTGGGCTACGACGAGCGGGGGCTGCCGTCGTGATGGTGGTGGTCGACACCTCGGTCGTGGCCGCGATCGTCTTCGGTGAAGACGACGCTGTGTCCCTCGTGGACGGGATGCTCCGCGATGACGCCGAGCTGGTGATGTCGGCCGCGACTTTGGTCGAGGCCAGCATCGTGGTGGCGGCGCGTAAGGGGGAGGCGGGGCTCACGCGGCTGAGCGAGTTGCTCAGCCACCTGGGCGTCACGACCCGGGAGGTCGACGCTGAGCAGGCCGCCCGCGCCGTTCGGGCGTGGCGACGGTTCGGCAAGGGCAATCATCCTGCCGCACTCAACCTTGGCGACTGCTTCTCGTACGCTCTCGCCAAGTCTCTCGATGCGCCTTTGACCTTCAAGGGTCACGACTTCGAGCAGACCGACCTCCGCGCGGCGTTGGAAGGGTAGCGTCCTCGTATCACCCGTCGGTGTGATCGACATCTAGCCTGCAGGTATGTCCACTCACAGCCGTGCCCTGGCGAGAGCGCTAGAAGCCGCCGCCTCATTGAAGAGCGGCTCCTGGGTGAGCGTCGAGGCGCTGGCCCTCCTCGCGGAGGAGACGCGCGACGCCGAACTCCTCGCGCAGGCGCAACGAGCGGCGGCCGGTCTGCGGGGCGCAGGCACCTGGGAGGCGGTGCGGGCCCTGGCCCTTCTCGCTCGGGCCGAGCGCGTACTCACCGACTGAGCTGGAGGTGCCCGCCGAGAGAGCGCGGGGATCACGGTCCAAACTGCGCCGCGACACCACGCCCGGCCACTCGTCGATCCAGCTCCATGGCCCAACCTCGGTGGTAGATGTCAGCACGCGCCGCGTTCTGCTGCGTCAGCGGTAGGCGTCTGCGCGGTGCTCGATCGCGACGATGGTGACGTGCTCGTCGATCCGGTAGATGATCCGGTAGTCACCGCGGCGGGCACTGTGGAGTCCCTCGAGGTCGAAGCGCAGCGCCTTTCCCACGCGCTGGGGGTTGTCGGCGAGCGAGCCGTAGATGAACTCGACAGCAGCGGCAGCAACCTTCTCGGGGAGTCGTTGCAGGACGCGCTTCGCCGTCCGAGTCCACGCGATCTCGTAGTCGTCGTCCATCACGGACGAAGAGCCGCGAGGGCCTCGTCCTTGCTGAGGACTTCAGTGTTGCCTGCCGCGATCTCCGCCAGGCTTTCGCGCACCTGCGCGATCAGCTCTGGTCGGCTGACGATCTCGAGAGTCTCTTCCAGGGAAGCTAGATCGTCGGTGCTGATCACGACGGCGGCGGGCTTGCCGTGCCGAGTGATGACGACGCGGTCGTGCTCCCGCTCGACCTGGTCCACCACCTCCGAGAGGCGATTCTTGACATCCCGCAGGGCCATCGCCGCCTCGATGCTCATGGCCACAAGTGTAGCCACACTCGTCATGGATCAACAGGCGTTCGTGGGCACATCGCCATGTCAGGTCATCGGCGCACCGCTGCCAGGGATGGCGAGGGTTTCTCCGTGCCAGCTGCGGCGGAGCCAGCGGTCGTGGGACGCGACGACGACTGCGCCTGGGTAGTGGGGAATCGCGGCCTCGAGGTGGGTGGCGAGTGGCAGCGACAGGTGGTTCGTGGGTTCGTCGAGCAGGAGGACGTCGGGCGGGTCGGCCAGCAGGGTCGCCAAGGCCAGACGGCGGCGTTGTCCCACGCTGAGGGCGTCGACCATGCGTGTCTCGTCGCGGGGCGCGATCAGGCCGAAGGTGGATAGGGGGATCTCGGCGGCGCGGTGAGAGCCGACGATGTCCTCATACGCCTGCCGCACGGTCCGGTCGGCCCCGCGCGAGTGGGGATCGGGCAGCTCGACGTCCTGGTGGAGCAGCCCCACGCGCAGGGTGCGCGGGCGGCTGACGCTGCCGGTGTCGGCGTGCAGGACGCCCGCCAACAGGGCGAGCAGGGTGGACTTACCGGCACCGTTCGGGCCGGTGATCAGCCACTTCTCGCCTGGGCCGACGGTCAGGGAGATCGGCGCGAGACGGCCATGCACGGACACGCCCGACGCGGTGAGCGTGGCTGAGGCTCGGCCGGCGACACCCTCCCTGGGAGCGTGTTCGTCGGGCAACGCGGAGGTCAGGCCGGTGAACTGCAACTCCTTGGGCGGCCGTCGAACCTGGGCGGCCTGCAGCTCCTCGTAGCGGCCTCGGGCGTCGTTGACGCGTCGTGAGACGACCTTGGCGTTGCGGTCGGCGTAGAACTTCTTGGCCGCTCGCGCCTCGGTGCGGGGGCCGCGCGCCGGATTGCCGAAGGTCTGGTTCTGTCGCCCCGACGCCGCAAGGCGCCCCAGTTCGGCTTGCTCGTCCTCGTACTGCTGCTCCCAGCGCCGTCGGGCGCATTCGCGGGCGGCGAGGTAGTCGGTGTACGTCCCAGAGAACCTCGTGACCCCGAACCCCGAACCGGGGTCGTCCCCGCCGTGGCGGGCGCTCACTGCATGGGGCAGGGCTGCCGGGTCGAGATCCACCAGGGCGGTGACGCTCTCGTCGAGGAACGCCCGGTCGTGGGTGGCCAGCAGGACAGGCCCGGTCCACGCCGTCAGCGCGTCGCGCAGGTAGGCCGTGGCGGCGTCGTCGAGGTGGTTGGTGGGCTCGTCGAGCAGCAGAATGTCGGGGCGCGAGAGCAGTAGCCCCGCCAGGGACAAGCGGGCACGCTCTCCGCCGGAGAGATCGCCGGTGCGCCTCCCGCGCGGGATGTCCGTGAGGCCGAGCCCGTCGAGCATGGCTGCGATGCGTGCGTCGAGGGTCCACACCTCCGCTTGCTCGGCGGTCTCGAGGGCGTGTGCGTAGGCGTGCGCTGAGGATTCGTCATCGGGTGCGGCTGCCAATCGGTCGGCGGCTCGGTCGAGATCGGCCGCGGCGGCACGGATCGGCGCGACGGCATCCTCGAGTGCCTCCTCGACGGTGGCGTGCGGCCGGAAAGGCGGCTCCTGGTGCAGCAGGCCGATGCGTGCGGCGCCTCCCGGCGCGGTGGCCGTGACGGTTCCGGCGTCGGGTGGCAGCAGGCCGGCGATGATGCGCAGGAGGGTGGACTTGCCGGAGCCGTTCTCGCCGATGACGCCCACCGGCCCTGTCGCGGAGACCGTGAAGCTGACGTCGGTGAGTACTCGTCGGTCTCCGTAAGAGAGGGAGATACCGTCGACGCGCAGGTGGGCGGGGGCAGTGCTGGTAGACACAGAGTGCTCGTTTCCTCGGCGGGCGCAGCGCCGCGCGCTGGCAGGGGTCCGGCCGGGCAGAGCCACGGGCGCCGGAGCAGGTCGAGGAATCACGTGAGCACGACCTCACGGTAGGCCAGGCCCGCTCGTCGGCGCCACCGCTTATCCACGTCTCTTCCACGCTGTGGGTTCTCAGCGGGTGTGACATCGACAGGCGGGAAGGAGCCCGATGAGCACTGGAACGATCGACCCCGCCCGCTACACCTATCGCGTCACCTGGTCCGCTGACGACGAGGAGTTCGTCAGTACCTCCTGCGAGATTCCCTCCTTGTCCTGACTCGCCGCGACGCCCGAGGGCGCACTGGCAGGCCTGCGCGCGCTCGTTGACGAGGTCGTGTCCGACATGGCGCAGTCCGGTGAGCAGATCCCCGAACCACTGTCCATGCGTCATTACTCCGGCAAGTTCCAGCTTCGAGTAGGTAAGGACCTGCATCGCAAACTCGCCATCGAGGCAGCCGAGAACAACAGCAGCCTCAACCAGTACGTCGTCAAGAAACTCGCTGCGGCACTCTGACTTCCTGCCCTCAGGGCGAGGGTCGGCTCGGCGCTCACCACCGCGGCCAGGGGGCGATCGCGCTGCGTAGGCGCCCCGCAGGTTCTCGCCCACGGGGACGCCGTATCTGGCGCCTGAGTATCAGCTGTACTACAAGGCGAACGCGCCCAGAACCAAGGATCAGCGAGTGCAGGTCGTGGCAGTCGATCACGGTGGTGTACAGCCTCATGGGGTCCTCCTGCGTGGGGCCATCGAGTGCATCCTTCCACCGCGTGCTCGCTCGACGATGCGCCGAGGGCGCTCGCCGGGAGGCGCGGGGATGAACGCGCGATCACTGCCGTCATCACGGCACCGATCGATCGTTCATCAGCGCGTTCACGGGGTCGATCTCGCTGGGAGGATCGAGCCCCACTCATGGATGCGGAGGTGAGCCTTGTCGCCCCCCGAATTTTCGTTGACGATTTTCGTATGCGTGAGGACGAGGTCACTCAGGAGATGATCGAGGCGTGGTCGGCTGAGGCCGAGGCCGGTGACGACGCCGAGCAGCTCAAG
>JAUNTP010000144.1:0-1707 GCA_030538585.1 Mobilicoccus sp. | reverse complement strand
GGGCGGGGTGCGGAGCCCATGCAGGTCGTCGCGGTGCGTTTGACGGTGGATGAGATCGAGGCCTTGGATGCCGTCGCGGCCCGTGATCAGGTGTCTCGCTCCGAAGCCATCCGCCGCGCTCTCGCGTCGTACGCGGCGTGAAGGTCAACGTCAGCACGTTCAAGGACTCACACCCCATCACCGAGACAGCGAAGATGTACATCTGGGCGATCTTGGCGCACCATGGGACCATGAGTGAGGTCACGGTCAGCGCTGCACGTGCGCGTCTTGCAGACGTGGTCGATGCTGCTCGCGTCGAGCATGAACCCGTCTATCTGACGCGTCGTGGGCGGCGTGTAGCCGCCATCATCGACGCGGAGGATCTGGACCGGCTCGTGGAAGCCGCCGAGGACCTGGCCGACATCGAGGCGGCGCGGGCCGCTCGGGAGGAGGTCGCCGAGGAAGGCGCCATCCCCTGGGACCAGGTCAAGGCGGACCTCGGTCTGGCATGACGTACCGGATAGAGCTGTCCCCAGCCGCGACCCGGCAGTTGCGCAAGCTTGATCCCTCCGCTCGACGGCGGGTCCAAGCTGCCATCGAGCTGCTGGCTCAGGAGCCGCGCCCGTCAGGGGCCAAGAAGCTTGCAGGTGGCGCCGGTGAATGGCGAGTCCGGACCGGCGACTACCGGATCGTGTACGAGGTGCACGACGGCGTGCTGCTTATCCTCGTTCTGGCCGTCGGCCACCGTCGGGAGATCTACCGCCGCAGGTGACCCGACCTCCCGGTCGTGACGTCGGGCCTCGTTCTCGGTTGGACACAGGGCGCAGCGCGGGCCCGCTCGTCAGCGATGGGGTCGTGCTCTGCCCCTCCGTCTGCGGAGTCGGCGACAGTGCGTCAGTGCGCCTCGGCAAGCTTCAAGACTGGTGTCGCTTCAGGGAATGATCTCGCGTCGACAAGAGTTGAGTCCAGTGAGCGCAACTTTACGGAGCCTCGGCTTGACAGGGTCGGGCGGGCGTCGCAGAGTTGAGCGCAGTGCAATCAACCTCGGCCGGTGGTCGGGGCGAGAAGCCTCTTGGTCGGGCCCGCAGACGTCGGGCTCGCGCGACGGGTGCGGCAACGTGCTGGCGGCCCCGAGCAGGTGGCATCCCGCCTCAGCTCACCAGCCACCCCCACACACAGGGAGTGATTCGAACATGGCACGTGCAGTCGGTATCGACCTCGGAACCACCAACTCCGCCGTCTCCGTCCTCGAGGGCAACGAGCCCACCATCATCGCGAACGCCGAGGGCGGCCGCACCACCCCGTCCGTCGTCGCGTTCTCCAAGAACGGGGAGATCCTCGTCGGCGAGATCGCCAAGCGTCAGGCCGTCACCAACGTCGACCGCACCATCCGGTCGGTCAAGCGTCACATCGGCACCGACTGGAAGTCGCCCGACATCGACGGCAAGCAGTACACGGCGCAGGAGATCAGCGCCCGCACCCTGATGAAGCTCAAGCGTGACGCCGAGTCCTACCTGGGCGAGCCCGTCACCGACGCCGTCATCACCGTCCCCGCCTACTTCGACGACGCCGAGCGTCAGGCCACCAAGGAGGCCGGTGAGATCGCGGGCCTCAACGTCCTGCGCATCGTCAACGAGCCCACCGCCGCGGCCCTCGCCTACGGCCTCGACAAGGGCAAGGAGGACGAGCTCATCCTCGTCTTCGACCTCGGTGGCGGCACGTTCGACG
>JAUNTP010000001.1:2379-55033 GCA_030538585.1 Mobilicoccus sp. | reverse complement strand
AGGGCGCCGCGGAAGTACTTGGTGGTGACGATCGTGGAGGCGTTGACGCTCCAGAAGTCCGGGAACTCCACCCCGCGCTGCTCGAAGATCGTCTCGCCCGTCTTCCAGTTCTGCTGGACGACGTCGCGCTGCTCCCAGGTGACCGCGTCGTACGGGTGGGTGCCGGGGGTGGTGAAGATGCGCTGCACGCTCACGCCCTTGGCAGGGCGCTTGCGGGACGAGGCTTTCGAGCCGGTGGTTTCCGTCATGGTCGTGTTCCTCCGACGTGTAGGCAGGGGTTGGGCAAAGGGGTGGGTATCAGGGACCGACGGTCAGTCGGCGACGGCGGCGGACACCGGGGTGACCGAACCGGGTGGAGCGTCGAGACGATGCGGATCGTCGCCGTCGAGGCGGAGCAGCGCGATCGCGGACTCGAAGTCCTCGAGGGTCTCGAAGTTCTGGTAGACGCTGGCGTAGCGCAGGTAGGCGACCTCGTCGAGACGCCGCAGCGGACCGAGCACCGCGAGACCGACCTCGTGGGCGTCGATCTCGGCCGAGCCCGTCGAGCGAACGGACTCCTCGACCTGCTGCGCGAGGAGCGCGAGTGCGTCCTCGTCGACCGGGCGACCTTGGCAGGCCTTGCGGACGCCGACGAGAACCTTGGTGCGGCTGAACGGTTCGGTGACCCCGGACCGCTTGATGACGGTGAGGCTGGCCGACTCGGTGGTGGTGAACCGCCGGCTGCACGACGGGCACTGCCGGCGGCGCCGGATGACCCCGCCGTCGTCCACGAGGCGGCTGTCGACGACTCGGCTGTCGGTGTGACGACAGAACGGACAGTGCATCGACCTGACCCCCTCTCCGCGGCATCGACCGGCGGTGGTTGACGAACGTGGCTGCCCCCGGTGGGGGCGGGACGTCGGCTGCCCCCGCTCGGAACGGGCCGCATATCGCTGACCTGCACCGTAGCGGCAGACCCACCCCTACCCCCTATATATAGGGGAAGAACACTGGTGTAACTACTACATCTGGGATCGTAGGGCCCTGCGGCTCGGGTGACAACTCCCACCGCTGGCGTGTCGGGCGTGTCGGCGCCACGACCGCTCAGGCGGCCACACCCCGCCTCTGCAGGAGGGTGAGAGCGGCCCAGGAGCGTGACCTGCAGGGCCTCCGTGTCGAACCCTCCGCGAGCCTAGACCCCCATCTGCGCACCCCCATGCGCGGCGAGCACGTGGGGACGATTTTCTTGGAGAAGATTTGACTCGGCGACCGCTCTTCACGACGTCACTCGCCGGGGATGACGATCTCCTGACCCGCGAGCAGGATCGAGCCGTTGAGGCCGTTGGCCATCTGGATGCGCACGACGGCCGCATCGAGCGGCACCATCGGCAGCGCCTCACCGGCGATCTGGGTGAGCGTCTGCCCGGGCTGGACGGTGACCACGTGAGTGGGCGGCAACTGTGGCGCCGTGAGCCGCGCGAACGCCATGAGCGCCAGCAGGCTGACGATGCCGAAGACGACGAGGGTGCGCACCAGCCTGCCGCGGCGGGTGAGGCGCAGCGGCGGCACGACGAGCCGCTCATGCTCCCCCACCACGCGCAGACCGGGCCGGGAGTCGCCGCCCCCTGGAAGGGACTCGGTCGCCCCGATGGCCGACGAGGCGCGATGGATACCAAGGACATCGCCGGTGGGCGACAGGGCCGAAACGGTCATGACGGGCTCCTTCTCTACCGTGATCCACCGCGCGAGCCGGTCGCGCGGTCCGAGCATATGTCTGTCGAACTTTCGTACGATCATCCCGCGTTTGCGACACGCTGTCCACACCTGATCGCACATGTGTTTGAAACACCTGTGCGACCACCCTTAGGATGTCCGTATCAGTAGTGGAGCAGTCACCACCGACAACCCTTCGACCTGCGGTTTCGTCCGGGCAGAGCCCCACCGGCCTCGCTCGGACGGCGGCGCGACACACGAGGAGTCGGCCGGAGAGGTGGCGCTCCGTCGGTAACACCGGCCAGAGAGGACCCGCCATGGGCGAGGACACGGTTCGACCCCTTCGACGTCGAGAGACCCCCGGCCTCACGCCGCGTCAGCGCAAGGTGCTGGAGTTCATCCGCGCGTGCGTCGACGCCCGTGGGTACCCGCCGAGCCTGCGGGAGATCGGTGAGGCCGTCGGTCTCACCAGCCCCAGCAGCGTGGCGCACCAGCTGTCGGCCCTGGAGCGCAAGGGCTACCTGCGCAAAGACCCGAACCGGCCGCGCGCCCTGGAGATCGTCGCTCCCCCGCCGGGCGCCGACGCCGCCGCCATCGCCCAGGCCATCGTCTCGGGTCACGACGACACCGGGTCGGGCGACGCACGTCCCGAGCCGTCGTACGTGCCCATCCTCGGCCGCATCGCCGCGGGCGTGCCGATCATGGCCGAGGAAATGATCGAGGACGTCTTCCCGCTGCCCCGTCAGGTGGTCGGCGACGGCCGGTTGTTCATGCTCAAGGTCGTCGGCGACTCGATGATCGACGCCGCCATCTGTGACGGCGACTGGGTGGTGGTGCGTCAGCAGCCGCAGGCCGAGAACGGCGACGTCGTCGCCGCGATGATCGACGGCGAGGCCACCGTCAAGACGTTCAAGCGACGCGACGGCCACGTGTGGCTGCTGCCCCACAACGCCAGTTACGACCCGATCGACGGCGACGAGGCCACCATCCTCGGCAAGGTCACGGCGGTGCTGCGCAGCGTCTGATCACCGGGCCGCGGCGCGCGAGCGTCCGCTCACGCGCCGCGCCGGGACACTAGGCTGGCCCCATGATCGACGCTGCGGGCCTGCGGGTCATGAAGGCCATTGCCGACGAGGGCAGCTTCACGGGCGCCGCCACGTCCTTGGGGTACTCCCAGCCGGCGATCTCGCAGATGGTGCGTCGGCTCGAGCAGCGTCTCGGCACGGTCCTGGTGGAGCGGGTGGGTCGCTCGATCCGGCTCACCGAGGCCGGTCACGTCCTCGCCCGCCACGCGGGGCCCGTCTTGGGCGCCCTGGATCAGGCCGAGGACGAGGTCGCGGCCATCGCCGGTCTGCGGGCCGGCCGGGTGCGTCTCATGGCGTTCCCGTCCTCGTCGAGCACGCTCGTGCCGCGGGCGCTGGCGCTCATGGCCGAGCGTCATCCCGACGTCACGGTGACGTTCACCGAGGCCGAACCCCCCGAGTCGCTCGCGGCGCTGCGCAGCGGGGAGTGTGACCTCGCGGTGGCGTTCGCCTACGAGGGCACGGACGTGGCGCGGGGTGAAGACCTCGAGGGTCTGGTCACCCACGCCCTGTTGGAGGATGCGGTCCGTCTGGCCGTCCCGCCGGACCACCCCCTGGCCCGCGCCGGGGTGGCGCGCCTGGAGGACCTGGCGGACGACTCCTGGATCGCGGGCTGCCCGCGCTGTCGGGGACACCTGCTGTCGCTGTGTGACGAGGCGGGGTTCCGGCCCCGCGTGGGCTATGAGACGGAGGACTACGTCGCCGTCCAGGGATTCGTCGCGGCCGGCCTGGGGGTGGCGCTCATCCCCGATCTCATCCTCGCGGCCATCACCAACGCGGACGTCACCATCCTGCCCATCACCCCGCCCTCGCATCGCACCGTGCACGCCGTCACCACCCCCGACCTCGAACGGGTACCCGCGGTGGCCGCCACCTTGCAGGCCCTGTGCGAAAGCGCGGCCGGGCTCACCTCACGGGCCTGCCCCGACGCGAGCTGACCCACGTTCGCGGACGGCCAGGAGTCGACCGTCCTCCTTGCGCAGCGCCACCGCGCCGTCCTCGTCGCTGCGGTAGACAGTCGACCCCGCGTCCCGCACGCTGTCGAGGAGACCGGTCGACGGGTGCCCGTAGGTGTTGTCCTCCCCCACGCTGATGAGCGCCGCCGGGGCTGCCACGAGCGTCATGAGCATCGGGTCGTGATCCGCCGACCCGTGATGGGCCACCTTGACCACGTCGATGGGCCCCACCTCGATGCCCCCGATGTCGGTGACGGGCCGAGTGCGCAGATCGGCGCGCACGACGGCACTGGCGGCCTCGTCGGCGTCGGCGAGCAGCAGTACCCGTACGGTGTCGGTGTCGTCGCCGTTGGCGACGGCGGCGTCAAGGACGAGGGATCCGCCGTTGGGCGAGAGCCCCCGCGCGCCGGGCACCGGGCCACGCACCAGCACGGCGACCTGCCCCCACCGCAGGACCTCCCCCTGGGCGACGGCGTGAACCGGTCGCCCGTGCCGCGTCCACCAGTCCGCGACCGCCGGTCGGGTGTCTTCCAGCGACGCGGCGGAGATGACGACATCGCCGACGCTGCGACCCCGGTCCAGCCCGGGGAGGCCCCCGACGTGGTCGCTGTCGAAGTGGGTGAGGACCACGGCGTCGACGGTCTTCACGGCGAGCGCGTCCAGGCACCGGTCCAGGGCGTCCGGGTCAGGGCCGGTGTCGACGACGACGGCGCGCGCGGGCCCACTCATGAGGACGATGGCATCACCCTGCCCCACGTCGCACATGACGACGGCCGGGTGCGGTCCCGGGAAGGCGCTGGGACGCAGCAGGATCGGGATCGCGACCACTGCGGCGAGCGTCACGACGACGACCACGACCGTCAGGCGTCGTCGCAGGGCGCGGGACAAGGAACGTCCGAACAGCACCACGAGAACGGTGAGCAACGCCAGCCCGAGCGCGCCGAGCGTGTCCGAGCGCCAGGGAACCGCGCGCAGCGGCGCCTGTTCGGCGCTGCGTGCGATGAGCGCGACGAGCCACGTGGGCAGGGCGGCGCACCAGGCGATCACCGTCGCACCCCACGGCCAGGGCACACCCAGGACGGCCACGACGGCGCCGAGGATCGTGGCCGGGGCGACCAGCGGTGCGGCGAGGGCGTTGGCGAGCACCCCGACGACGCTGATCTCCCCTTGGAGCAGCACGATGACGGGCGCGCAGGTGACCTGGGCCGCGAGGGGGATGACGAGCGCCTCGGCGACCCGCCCGAGCCAGGGTGCTCGCCCCCTCAGTGCCACCGACCACGGCCGCGCGAACAGCAGCAACCCCAGCGTCGCGAGCACCGAGAGGGCGAAGCCGAACGAGCGGCCCAGCCATGGGTCCACGAGCAGGAGGACGACGATCGCGCCGCCGAGGGCCGGCATCGCCACGGCGCGACGCGAACTCACGATGGCGAGGAGGCCGAGCGCGCCCATGACAGCCGCCCGCAGCACGCTGGGGTCGGGGCGTGCGAGGACGACGAACCCGGCCAGCACGACGGCCCCGACGAACGGCCGGAGTCGGCGCGGCGCTCCCACCAGCGAGCTGATCCACACGGCGGCGCCGACGACGAGCGTACAGTTGGTGCCCGAGACTGCGGTGAGGTGGGACATACCGGTCGCGACCATGGCGTCGGTGAGGTCATCGGGCAATCCGGTGCGATCGCCGATGACCAGGGCCGGGATCAACCCTCGCGGGTCGGCGGGCAGGGGCGCGACGGCCCGGGTCATCGCGGCCCGCGCCGCGTCGGAGGCGGCGATCACCGGGCCCGGTCCGGCCACGATGACGGGGGCGTCGGCGCTCACCGTCGCGCGCGCCCGATCCCCCGGGCGGGGCGTGCGCAACGTGCCTTCGACGCTGACCACCTGTCGCCAGCCCACGTCCAGCCAGGTCTCGTCGCCGAAGGCCACGACGGGTGTGTCCACGACACTGTGTTGCCCGCGGTGGGTGATCTCGGTGACGCGCAGGTCGACCACGACCCGGGTCGGGCCCGCCTCCGTGCTCCGCAGCAACCGCGGCTCGCCCGCCACCCGGGCCACGAAGCGCACGTGGGCCCTCTGCGCCGCGAGCTCCTCGATCGGCCCCACGCGGTCACGGTGCTCGGCGCCCGCCACCCCGACGGCGAGCAGAGCGAGGACCAGCAACCCGAACGCGGCCGGGCGCACCCACGTCGACGCGGCCTCGCCCTCGGGGCTCGAGGGCCGCGTCACTGACGTGCCGGTCTTGGGACGTCTCCCCCGGTACAGGGCGACGAGGCCGATGAGGGCCACCACGCTCGACGCGCCCCCCGCCACTGCGAGTGCGGGCGCAGGCCCCCGCCCGAGCAGGATCACCACCGCCGCCCACGCCACGAGTGCGGGTAGGAGCAGCCGAATGTCGCCGACAGGTGCGTCGGGAGCGGCCTCACGCGGGCGCGACGTGGTCTCAGACACGCGCCTTGGGCCGGATCTCCTCGAGGATCTTGGCCCCTACACCCTTGACCTGCTTCAGGTCATCGACACTCGCGAACGGGCCGTTCGCGGTGCGGTGCTCGATGATGCGCTCGGCGATGACCGGACCCACCTTCGGCAGCGTCTCGAGGGTGGCCTGGTCGGCCGTGTTGATGTCGACGAGCGCGCCCGCCGGGTCGGCCGGCGGCGCCGGGGCTCCCGGGGGTGGAGGGCCCAGCGCGATGGGTACCCGCGGCTCACCCTCGGCGTTCGGGACGACGACCTGCTCACCGTCGACGAGCACCCGGGCCAGGTTGAGGCCGCTGAGCACGGCCGCCGACGTCGGACCTCCGGCCTTCTCGACCGCGTCCGACACTCGGCTCCCGGCAGGGAGGGTGACCACGCCGGGGTTGGCGACGTGACCCACCACGTGCACGTAGATGTCCGCCGCCGGCGCCGCAGGAGGCGCCTCGCCGCCCGGTGGCGGCGTGGCCGCCGTCGGGGCGGGGGCGCCGACGACCGGTGGTCCCGGTGCGACCCCCTGCCCGGCAGCCTCCTCGAGACCCTCCGCCGTCACGCGCGTGGTCGGGACCGGCTCCCCCGCGTCGTCGCCCCGCACGGTGACGAAGAACCACCCCACAGCGATCACGACGACGATCGCCGCACCGATGACGGCCAGCACCGACGGCGACACCCGCGCGCCCCGCAGGGCACTCGGCAACTCGACGACCCCGTCGGCCGCCCGGACGAGGCGTCGCGACGGCAAGTCCCGAGCCACCGCGGCGCGCCGAGCTCGTCGGGTGTCCAGGGGGTCGGTCTCCCACCCCTCGGGCGGAGATGTCTGCGCCGGCTCGACCGGAGGAGACTCGTGCCTGCGCGCCGGTGGTCGAGACGAACTCGGCGGCGAGGGATGCGGGGCGTTCTCCCAGGGCGCCGGATCCACAGGCCCCGCCGGCACGCGCGGTGCGGGCGAGAGGTTCGCCGCCCATGATGCGGGCTCCAGCCCCGGGGCAGGCAACCCCGGCGCAGGGGGCGACGCTGCAGCCGGTACCGCCCACGGCGACCGAGCCGGAGCAGGTGACGGCGCCTGCGGATGGGAGTCAGCCTGTGGGTGTGCCTGCACCGGCGGCGGCAGGACCTCCAGGGGTTCGGTCACGGCGTCGGCCCGGGGGGTCCACAGCGACTCCCACCCCGGGCGAGCCTCGGGGGCCGCACCCGCAGGCCCGGCGTCCCGGCCGGGTGGTGGTGGCTGCGGCGTCGGGGGTCTGTGCGTGCGGCCGGCCCGGGCGGCCATGAGCAGCTCCGTGCCGCGACTGGAACCTGGCATGCCCCGACGCTAGGAGCAGGTCGACCGGGCGTGGGACCTGCTCGGTCAGGGCCTGTGGATACGGGACGGGACGCCCCGCAGGTGTGGACGCAGGCGCGCGTCAGGCGGTGGGACTGAGTGACACCGCCATCGCTCCCGGTCCCAGGTGGACCGCGGCCACGGCTCCGATAGGACGGACCGCGACCTCGTCGGCGACGGCAGCGCCGAGCCTCTCTTCGAGCGCCGCCGCGAGCCGCTGGGCCCGCTCCTCGTCCTGCAGATGATGCACCGTCACCGCCACGGGCTCGTTCCGCTCGCTCGCGAAGTCGCCGGCGAGGTCGACCAGCCTCGCGAGTGCCCGCGCCGTGGTGCGCACCTTCTCGACCGGTTCGATGCGGCCCTGGTCAAGGCTCAGGAGAGGTCGCACCGCGAGCGCCGATCCGAGGAACGCCGCCGCGTTGCCGATCCGGCCGCCCCGGCGCAGAAACTCCAGGGTGTGCACGTAGAAGAGCAGGCCGCCGGCGCGGGCTCGCGCGGTCGCGGCCTGCGCCACCTCCTCACCCGTCGCGCCTTGCTCGGCACGGTCCACGGCCGTCAGGACGGCATGTCCGAGCGTCATCCCCATCGAGCCCGAATCGACGACGTGGACGGGCACACTCGCCTGCCGCGCGGCCAGGGTCGCCGCGTCGTAGGTGCCCGACAGCTCGGCCGACAGGTGCACCGAGACGATCTCGCGCACGCCCTGGCTCGCCAAGCGCTCGTACACGTCGTAGAACGCCCGCGGTGAGGGGCGCGATGTCGTCAGCCTCCGCGACCGCTTGAGCAGCCGGAGCAGATCGGCCTCGTCGAGGTCGACCCCCTCGGTGTATTGCACGTCGTCCGCGGAGACGTGCAGCGGCACGACGACGATCCCGTGCCGGGCGATGAGCTCCTCGGGGAGGTAGGCCGTCGAATCGGTGACGAGGGCGACCGTCACGACGGTCAGCCCGCGACGATGTTGACCAGGCCCGGAGCCCGGACGATGACCTTGCGCACCGTCTGCCCCTCGAGCAGCTCCTTGACCCGGTCCTCGGCCATGACGGCCGCCTCGAGGTCCTCTTCGGAGATGTCGGCGGCCACCTCCAGGCGCGCCCGCACCTTGCCCTTGATCTGGACCACGCACGTCACCGTGTCCTCGACGAGCAGCGCCGGGTCGGCGACCGGGAACGCCTCATGCGCGAGCGAGCCCTCGTGGCCCAGACGCGACCACATCTCCTCGGCGAGGTGCGGCGCGACCGGGGAGGCCATGAGCACGAGCGCCTCGACGGCCGCCCGCGGCGGGTGGTCGAGCTTGGTGAGGTGGTTGTTGAGCTCGATGAGCTTGGAGATGGCCGTGTTGAACCGCAGCCCCGCGTAGTCGGCGGCGACCCCGTCGACGGTGCGGGCCAGGATGCGGGCGGTGGCCTCGTCGAGGTCGGCGTCGGCGACGCGCACCTCGCCGGTCTCCTCATCGACCACGTTGCGCCACAGCCGCTGCAGGAACCGCTGGCTGCCGACCACGGCGCGGGTCTCCCACGGCTTCGACAGCTCGAGGGGGCCCATGCTCATCTCGTGGACCCGGAAGGTGTCGGCGCCGTACTGCTCGTACATCTCGTCGGGACTGACCGAGTTCTTGAGCGACTTGCCGATCTTGCCGTACTCACGGGCGACCGGCTCACCGTTCCACGTGAACGTCGGCTCGCCGCTGTCGGTAGGCTCGCCCTCGACGACCTCGGCCGCCGGGACGGGCTGGCCTCGTCCGTCGCGGTAGGCGTAGGCCTGGATGTAACCCTGGTTGAACAGGCGACGGAACGGCTCGGCGCTGCTCACGTGGCCGAGGTCGAACAGCACCTTGTGCCAGAACCGTGAATACAGCAGGTGCAGGACGGCGTGCTCGACGCCGCCGACGTACAGGTCGACGCCGCCCACGTCGTCCAGTCCCTCCGGAGCACCGGCGACCGGCTGGGCCTGCGGGCCCATCCAGTACCGCTCAACCTCGGGGTCGACGAACGCCTCGCTGTTGGCCGGGTCGAGATAGCGCAGCTCGTACCAGCAGGACCCGGCCCACTGCGGCATGACGTTGAGCTCGCGGCGGTAGGTCTTGAGCCCGTCACCGAGGTCGAGTTCGACCTCGACCCAGTCGGTGGCGCGCGCCAGCGGGGGCACGGGCTCGCTGGTCGTGTCGTCGGGGTCGAGGCGCTGCGGGGAGTAGTCGTCGACCTCGGGCAGCTCGACCGGAAGCATCTCGTCGGGCAGCGAGTGCGGCAGGCCGTGCTCGTCGTAGACGATGGGGAACGGCTCGCCCCAGTACCGCTGGCGGCTGAACAGCCAGTCGCGCAACTTGTACGTGGTCGTGCCGTGCCCGGCGCCGGTGGCTTCGAGGTGGGCGATCATCGTCGCCTTCGCCTCGTCCTTGCCCATCCCGTCGAGGTTGACGCCGTCGCCGGCGCTGTTGATGGTCGGGCCGTCGCCGGTGTAGGCCCGGTCCTCCGGGTGGTCGGCGGGCGGCTGCACGGTGCGGATGACATCGAGGTCGAACGCCGCCGCGAAGTCCCAGTCGCGCTCGTCCTCGGCGGGCACGGCCATGATGGCGCCGGTGCCGTAGCCCATGAGCACGTAGTCGGCGATGAAGACCGGCACGGCGCGGCCACTCACCGGGTTGGTGGCGAACGTGCCGGTGAACACGCCGGTCTTGGTCTTGGCGTCGGCCTGCCGCTCCAGCTCGGTCTTGTGCGCGGCGGCAGCGACGTAGGCGTCGACGGCCTCCGCGGGGGTCGCGGCGCCGCCGGTCCAGGTCTCGCGCGTGCCGTCCGGCCACTGTGCCGGCACCAGCCGGCTCACGAGCGGGTGCTCGGGGGCGAGCACCATGAACGTCGCACCGAACAGGGTGTCGGGGCGGGTGGTGAACACCTCGATGCCCTGGTCGTCGCCGCTGGTCGTCGTCACCGGGAAGGTGACGTTCGCGCCGGTGGAGCGGCCGATCCAGTTGCGCTGCATGAGCTTGACCGGCTCGGGCCAGTCGACGCGGTCGAGGTCCTCGATGAGACGGTCGGCGTAGGTGGTGATGCGCATCATCCACTGGCGCATGCTGCGCTTGAACACCGGGTAGTTGCCGATGTCGGAGCGCCCGTCGGCAGTGACCTCCTCGTTGGCGAGCACCGTGCCGAGGCCCGGGCACCAGTTGACCGGCGCCGAGGAGACGTAGGCGAGGCGGTAGCCGTCGAGCACCTCGCGCTGCTCGGCGCGGGTCAGCTCGTCCCAGGGGCCGACACCCAACGGTGCCTGCTCGCCGGAGGCGAACTCCGCCTCCAACTCGGAGATGGGGCGCGCCCGTCCCATCGTGCCCGAGGCGTTCGGGGCATCCGGGTCGTACCACGACTCGAAGAGCTGGGTGAAGATCCACTGGGTCCAGCGGTAGAAGTCGACGTCCGTGGTCGACACCGAGCGGCGGTCGTCATGCCCGAGGCCGAGACGGCGCAGTTGACGCCGGTAGTTGGTGACGTTCTGCTCGGTGGTGGTACGGGGGTGGGTGCCGGTGGCGATGGCGTACTGCTCGGCGGGCAGACCGAACGCGTCGTACCCGAGGGCGTGCAGCACGTTCTTGCCGGTCATGCGCTGGTAGCGGGCGTACACGTCGGTGGCGATGTACCCGAGAGGGTGGCCGACGTGCAGCCCCGATCCCGAGGGGTAGGGGAACATGTCGAGCACGAACAGCTTGTCGCGCCCTTGCGCGGACTCGTCCGCGAACCTCGCGTCGTCGGCGAACGGGCCGACCGGGTTGGGCGTGTGGAAGGTGCCCTCGGACTCCCACCGGTCCTGCCAGGCGAGCTCGATCTGCTGCGCCAGAGCCGCGGTGTACCGGTGCGGGGTGTCGTTCATGCCGTCCTTGCCTCGGATCGAAAGGACGCGGCCTGCCGGGCGCGCGTCGAAGAGGTGTTCCGCCTGTCAGGTTAGCGCAGCGCACCGACACCGCCGCGGCGCGGCCACGACGTGGCCGGTGGGCCCGTGACCTGCGTCGACGAACGACGACGCGCCCGCCGGGAGGCTTCCCGACGGGCGCGTGGCGCGCGTTGTGCGACGAGGGGGCTCAGAGCGCGTTGTACGCCTTGGCCATCGCCGACTTCTTGTTGGCAGCCTGGTTCTTGTGAATGACGCCCTTGCTGACCGCCTTGTCGAGCTTGCGACTCGCGGTGCTCAGCGCGGAGGCGGCCTCCTCCTTGTTCCCGGACGCGGTGGCCTCGCGGAACTTACGGATCCAGGTGCGGAGCTCCGACTTGTACGCCCGGTTGCGCTCGGTGCGCTTGGCGTTGGTCTTGATCCGCTTCATCTGCGACTTGATGTTCGCCATGGTGACTCTCGTTTCCGGTCGTTGGGCTGTCAGGGACAGGCCCGCTCTCACCTCCGGAACGGGTCAGGTCCCGGCCAAGAGCGGACTGCATCACGTGTGTCGGCGCACGACCTGGGCGCACACACGAGGATCAACGCTACCAGCCACGCTCGAACTCACCGAATCGCGCCCCTACTCCGCCGAGACCGCCGAACCGACGGTCTCGGCGAGAGCGACACCAGGTGTTCACGCCGACGCCCATCGCGGGTGCCCGTCGTCGTTCTAGCGTTGTCGGCCATGAGCTTTCACGTGATGCGGGGTGAGTTCCGCGTTCTGGGGGCATCGCCCGACGGGGACTCCGTGCGCTTCGCCCCCGACGACCCCGAGGCGTTCGCCGCGGCTCGGATGCGCGTGCGCCTCAACACCGCCGGTGCCGTGCAATTGCGCTTGGACGGCATCGACGCCCTCGAGACCCACTACACCCCGCCCAAAGGCGGTATGGTCACCCACCAACCCCTGGACCTCGCCGACGCGGCCGCCGACGAGCTGCTGACCATCCTGGGATTCGAGGAGGTAGTCCGCGACGCGCGGCGCCGCGTCACCGAAGCCACCCCTGTGACGACACGCGGCTGGATCGCCACCCGCTTCGCCGACCGCTACGGGCGCGCCATCGCCTTCGCGTTCGGTGGCGAGCCGCCGTTCGCGGGCACCCGGCGGTTCATCACGGCCGACCATGTCGCGGCGTCGGCCAACGCGCACCTGCTGCGGACCGGGCTCGCCTACCCGACGTTCTATTCGCTCTTGTTCACCGACCTTCGGGCCGAGCTGCGGGCGGCCTCCGAAACCGCCCGCACGGAGAGGCTCGGCGTGTGGGACCGCGACGTCACGACCAGCGGCTTCGAGCTCACCGACCAGCTGCACCTCGCCGACGAGCTCGTCATGATGCCCAAGCTCTTTCGCCGGCTCGCCGAGTACCTGGCCGGAGCAGACGGGGTGGATCTGTCGTACTTCGAGGCGTTCCTCGCCGGCCACGGCGACGACGTGCTCGTGCTGCCCGACGGGCACCGCACCTGGTTCGGGGCCCTCCTCGAGGTCGAGGGTGCCTGGGTGCGGCTCACCCCCGACATCGCCGACCTCGTCTTCTTCGAGGAGTGAAGGCCGACCACCGAGGGCTCTAAGACCGGGTCGCGAAGGCGCGTCGTCAGCGGCCGCGGCGCTCCGCGCAGATGGTCAGGACGGCGTGTTCGACGGCGTAGACCGGGTCGCGGCCGCCGCCCTTGACGGCGAAGTCCGCGGCGGCGACGGCCTGGATGGAGCGGCCCAGGCCGTCGATGTCCCAGCCCTGCAGGGCGCGTCGGGCCCGGTCGATCTGCCACGGTGCCATACCGAGCGCCTTGGCCTGCGAGGCCGAACTCCCCCGCCCGGCACCCGCCACCTTGGCGAGTTGGCGCAACTGGACGGCGAGGACCGCGACGATGGGCACGGGGTCGACGCCGGAGGCGAGCGCGTGCCGCAGCAGCCGCAGCGCCTCGGGGGCGTTGCCCGCGACGGCGGCGTCGGCGACCTTGAAGCCCGTGGCCTCGACTTTGCCGCCGTGGTAGCGGGTGACGACGTCCTCGTCGATGACACCGGTCGTGTCGTCGATGAGTTGCTGGCAGGCCGACGCGAGTTCGCGCACGTCTTTACCGACCGCCTCGACGAGCGCCCGCACCGCGCCCGGGGTGGCTTTGCGGCGCCCGGCGCGGAACTCGTGGGTGGCGAAATCGATCTTGTCCTTGTCGGACTTGATGGCCGGAGCCTCCAAAACTCGCGCGCCGCCCTTCTTGAGGGCGTCGAGCACCTTCTTGCCGCGGTTGCCGCCGGCGTGCACGACGACGAGGGTGATGCCGTCCTCGGGGCGCTCGATCTGGGCGAGCATGTCGGCCTGCGCGTCGTCACCGGCCTGGTCGGCGCCCCGCACGACGATGCACTTGGCCCCGCCGAACAGCGACGGCGCGCAGTGCATCCCGATCTGGCCCGGCTCGTAGGTCTCCATGTCGATGCGGATGTACTCGGTCTCGGCGTCGAGGGAGCGCAGCGCCGCCAGGGTCGAGTCGACTGCGCGCTCGGCGAGGATCTGCTCGGGGCCGGTGACGAGCACCAGCGGCGGGACTCCACCGCTCGGCGGGGCTGAAGGGCTCACGCACTCACCTTCTCAGACGCCACCGACAGCTCATGACAACCCGAGCAGGGTGAGACGCGATTGCACCGCCTCGACCGGAATGCCGAGGTGGTCGGCGAGTTCGTCGGCGTCGAGGCCCAGATCGCGTCCGTCCTTGAGCTCGTCGTCGTCCTCACGGCTCCACGCATGACCGCCCGTGACGGCCGTACGCGTGTCCTGCACGGCCGGTGCCCCTGTGCTCACGGCGTCCGCGATCTGTTCGACAGCGCCGCCGTCCGCTGAGGTCGGCGGTGCGGGCGGGTGCTCGGTCGACGCCGCGATGACCCCTCGCGGCGCCGGTGGCGCAGGCGGCACGACCTCGTCGGCGTCCTCGTCAAGGCGCTCCAGCGCACGAAGCACGAGGTCGCGGTCGTCCGTGGGCCAGAACGGCGGCAGGCTGGCCTGGAGGAACCCCGCGTACCGGGCCGACATCATCCGTGAGTCGAGGAACGCGACGACGCCCTTGTCGGTCGAGCTGCGCACGAGTCGCCCCGCGCCTTGGGCCAGACGGAGCGCGGCGTGGGTCGCCGAGACCGCCATGAACCCGTTGCCACCGCGTCGCCCGATCTCCTGAGTACGCGCGGAGGCGAGCGGGTCGTCGGGGCGCGGAAACGGGATCCGGTCGATGACGACGAGCTGGCACGCCGGACCCGGCACATCGACGCCCTGCCATAGAGTCAACGTGCCGAACAGACAGGTCGACGCGTCCGAGGCGAACTCCCGCACGAGCGTGGTGATCTGGTCCTCGCCCTGACACAGGATCGTCAGGTCGTCGCCGAACCGGCCGCGCATCTCCTCGGTGGCGGCCTGGGCGGCGCGCATCGAGGAGAACAGGCCGAGGGTGCGCCCGCCGGCGGCGCGCATCAAGCTTTCCAGCTCGTCGAACATCTCGGTCGACGGCCCGTCCCGGCCGGGCGGCGGCAGGTGGCGCGCCACGTACGCGATGGCCTGGCGGGGGTAGTCGAACGGGCTCCCGACGTCGAGGCCCTGCCACGCAGGTGCGCCCTCACCGCGCAGTCCGAGGGTGCCGGCGACGGCGTCGAAGGTGCCCCCCAGCTCGATGGTCGCGGAGGTGAGGACCACGGTGCGCTCCGCGAACAGCTTGTCGCGCAACTCCATCGCCACGCTCATCGGCGCGACGCGCAGCACCGGGCCGCGCTGCGGGTTCTGGGTGACCCAGACGACGTCAAGAGCGCGCTCGGACAGGATGCGGTCGATGACGTCGACGAGTTCGTCGACCGCGGCCTTGGCCACTGCGCGGGCTCCGTCGGGTTCGCCCTTGTCCTTGCCCTCGGCCTTCATGCCGCTCTGCACGGCGCGGGCGTCGGTGCGCAGCATCGCCATCGCATCGCCGAGGGAGTCCGGCAGCCTGATGAGACGACCCTCCGGCAGGGGCTGGAGCGCCCCCGCGAGCACCTCCCCCGCCCCGACGAGGTCGTCGGTGCCCGTGTACTTCGCCGCTTTGCGCGCCGCGGCCGTCACGGTGCCGGGCGACAGCTCGTCGGTGACGGTGGCCGTCACGCGGTCGACGAGCTCGTGCGCCTCGTCGATGACGAGCAGGTGGTGGTCGGGCAGCATGGCCCGGTTCTCGAAGGCGTCGATGGCCATGAAGCTGTGATTGGTGACGACGACGTCGACGTCTTTGGCGGCCTCGCGGGAGATCTCGACGAAGCACTCGGCGCGCATCGGGCAGGCGGTGCCGAGGCATTCGCGGGCCGACACCGACACCTGCCGCCAGGCCCGCTCGCTCACGCCGGGGACGAGTTCGTCGCGGTCGCCGCTCTCGGTCTCCTCCGCCCAGGCCCGTAGGCGCACGACCTCGCGGCCGAGGCGGGAGCTCGTGTCTCCGTCTGCGCCCTCGTTCGCCGCCTGGGCTTGGGCGACGAGGCCGGTCGCGCCGAAGAGGGCGCCGTCGTCGTCGGGAAAGCCGCCGGCGAGTTTGTGCAGGCAGACGTAGTTGGCACGGCCCTTGACGAGGGCGTACGTGGGGCGGCGGCCGAGCAGCGGGGCGAGGGAGTCGGCGACGCGTGGCATGTCGCGGTCGACGATCTGCGCCTGCAGGGCGAGGGTGGCGGTGGCGACGATGGCGGGGGTGCCCGTGTTCACCGCGTCGGCGACGGCGGGAACGAGGTAGGCCAGCGACTTGCCGGTGCCGGTGCCGGCCTGCACGAGAAGGTGCTCCTCGGCGGCGACGGCGTCCTCGACGGCGAGCGCCATCTGCTCCTGCCCGGGCCGCGGCGACCCTCCGACGCCGTCGACGGCAGCGGCGAGCAGGGTCTTCACGTCGGGAGGCACCGGCCCAGGCTAGTGGGTGAGTGGCCACCGGCGCTGCCGTCATCCCCACCCACCAACGAGCACGTCAACGGGCGCACCGGGCACCATGGAGGGCATGAGGCGGGCAGTGGTGGCGGCGGTGGTGGTGTGCGTGGGCGTCATCGCCTTGGCGGCCCTGGGCGGCTACCGGCTCATGAACTCCCGCACGGTGCAGATCGCCGGGGAGTTGACGGCCCGGGTGGAGACCGACGCGCGGGTCGTCGCCCTCACACTCGACGACGGCCCCACCTGCGCGGACCTCGACCGTGTCCTCGACTCCGTGGCCGGGGTACGAGCGACGTTCTACGTCAACGGTGGGGAGATGGCGAGATGTCCTGAGGCGGCGCCGCGCCTCCTGGCGGCGGGCCACGAGCTCGGCAATCACACGTGGAGTCACCGGGCGATGGTCGCCGTCTCCCCCGCCATCGTCGAGGACGAGGTCGCCTCGACCGACGCCGCCCTACGCGAGGCCGGGGTCGAGGGCGAGATCACGTTCCGCCCACCGTTCGGCAAGAAGCTCGTCGTCCTCCCGTGGTGGCTGGAACGGCACGACCGGCACACGATCATGTGGGACGTGGCCGTCGAGACCTGGGGCGACGAGCCCCAGACCTCCGGAGACGTCGTGGCGTCGACCGTCGAGCAGGTGCGGCCGGGCTCGATCGTGCTGCTTCACCCCTGGGGCGGGCGCACCGAGGTGCAGCAGGCGCTCCCCCTGATCATCGACGACCTCACCGACCAGGGCTACGAGTTCGTCACCGTCTCCGAGCTGCTCTCGTTGCGCTGAGGATGGAGTGAGCGATGGCGCGAAACCGGTCGTGATCGCGACCGAAATCGCGCCATCGGGCACGCCATCGAGGGACGTGAGGTGTCAGAGGGCGAACGGCGCGTAAGCGTCGGCCTCGTGGGCGAAGACCTTGACCGCGAGGCGGGTGCCCTCCGGGAGATGCTCTTCGGTGAGGACCTCGGCTTCGGTGTGCAGGTGGTGCACGACGTCGCCACGGTCATACGGCACGAGGAGGGTGAGGGCGACGTCCTGGCGCGGCAGCTCGTCGGCGACGAGCTGCTGGAGCGCCTCGATCCCCTCGCCCGTGCGGGCCGAGACGGCGATGGCGTACTTCTCCTCGCGCAGGAGCCGGTCGATCATCTCGGGGTCGGCGGCGTCGGCCTTGTTGACGACGACGACCTCCTTCGGGTGCTCGTTCGGGTCGTCCCAGATGTCGGCGAACACCTCACGGACCGCGGTGATCTGGCCCTGCGGGTCGGGGTGAGAGCCGTCCACCACGTGCAGGAGCAGGTCCGCGTCGCCCACCTCTTCCAGCGTCGAGCGGAACGCTTCGACGAGCTCGTGCGGCAACGACCGCACGAACCCGACCGTGTCGGCGAGGGTGTATTCGCGCCCGTCGGGGGTCTCGGCGCGGCGGATCGTGGGGTCCAGGGTGGCGAACAGGGCGTTCTCCACGAGAGCCCCGGCACCGGTGAGACGGTTGAGCAGCGAGGACTTGCCGGCGTTGGTGTACCCGGCGATGGCGACGGCCGGCACGTGGCTCGCGCGGCGCGCGCCGCGCTTGGTGTCGCGGACCGTTTTCATCTCGGTGATCTCACGGCGCAGCTTGGCGATGCGGGAGTTGATGCGGCGCCGGTCGAGCTCGATCTTCGTCTCACCGGGGCCGCGCGAGCCCATCCCGGCACCGCCGGAGACCTGACCACCGGCCTGCCGGGACATCGACTCACCCCAGCCTCGCAGGCGCGGCAGCAGGTACTGCAGCTGCGCGAGCTCGACCTGCGCCTTGCCCTCTCGGCTCTTCGCGTGCTGGGCAAAGATGTCGAGGATGAGCGCGGTGCGGTCGATGACCTTGACCTTGACGACGTCTTCGAGGGCGCGGCGCTGGTTGGGCGCGAGTTCGACGTCGGCGACGACGGTGTCGGCGCCCTCGGCGGCGACGATGTCGGCGAGCTCCTTGGCCTTGCCGGAGCCGATGTAGGTGGCGGGGTCGGGCCGGTTGCGGCGCTGCAGAACCCCCGCGAGGACGGCCGATCCGGCGGTCTCGGCGAGCGCGGCGAGTTCGCGCAGGGAGTTCTCGGCGTCGGCGACGGTGCCCTCGGACCAGACACCCACGAGCACGACCCGCTCCAGGCGGAGCTGGCGGTACTCGACCTCGGTGATGTCTTCGAGTTCGGTCGAGAGTCCTTGCACGCGGCGCATGGCGGCGCGCTCTTCGCGTTCGAGTTGGTCCCCGTCGTAGGAGACGAAGTCGGGGTCCCGCAGGTGCCAGTCGTCGCTATCGGCCAGCGCGCTCGCGCGGCCGGCGAGGATGTCCTGGCGCTGCGTGGTCTGTTCATCGTGGTTCGTCATATCCGTTCCAGGATCGCACCACGATGGCGGCCAGGACCAGCCGATTACCGCGCGGCGGCGGTGGCGACCGGTCTATCGGTGCCGGTGGGGGCAGCGGCGTGGTCGTCCTCGTGCCCCGCGGAGGGCAGGGTGAAGCGGTAGCGGGCCGCCCCCTGCCCGTGCAGAGTTTCGAGCACGCCGCCGTGTCGGTCGACGATGGACTGGCACAGCTCGTAGCGCAGGTGGGCGCCGCGCCCGGAGTCCTCGTCCTCGCGCCCGAAGATGGAGGAGTCCTCCTCGGCCCAGGCCGCCCCGGCGTCGGCGTGAACGTGGACCGACACCCACCCGTTCTCGGCGTCCGTGCTGGTCAGGTGGACGGTGAGGGGCTCGTCCTCGGCTCGGTACTGGCCCGCCTCGGCGACGAGACCCGCGAGCAGGCGGCGGAGCAGTTGGGGATCGGCCTGCACGGTGTGGGTGAGGTCGGCGTCCAGGGTCAGCGACGGGTCGTGGGCCTGATCGGCGATGTCGGCGAGTGCCTCGGCGAGGTCGGTCGGCACCGGCCGCAGGGTGCCTTCGCGGGCGACGGTGTGGGCGAGGTAGTCGTCGATGAGGCCGCGCATGTGATCCCCCGCCACGTCGGCGCGCACCAGGGCCTCGTCACCGGCGGCCAACAGGCCCTGGGTGAGTCGGACGTTCGCGACGTCGATCCATCGACGGACGCGGGACAGCGGCGAGGAGAGGTCGGCGGCGACACGTCCGGCGAACGTCGTCAGCTCGTGGCGCCGAGCGTGCAGCGCAGTGGAGTCGACCAGGGTGACGAGGCCGAGGTCGGGCTCCATGATCCGCACCGTGACCTCGAGGTGGCTCGTCGTGCCGTGGGCGCTGCGCGCGGAGACGCGCAGGGTCTCGGGCTCGGGGCGCGGGTGGTCGAGGACGGTGAGTTCCGCCGCGCCGAGGGCGTTGCCGTCGGTGTCGCGGTACCGCTCGCGCAACCGGTCGGCGAACCGCGCCCCCGCGGGCAGCGCACCCATGAGCAGTCGCGCGGCGGGGTTGGCGAAGACCACCGCGCCGTCGCGCACGAGGACGAGCCCGTCGTTCATCGATCGGATGACATCGTCGAGCAGCGCCCGTTCGCGCGCGTGGGCGCGCATGCCGGCGCGTAGTCCCTCGTGGAGCGCGGCGTTGTGTTCGCGGTACAGCACGAGAACGAAGAGCAGGCTCGCCGCGGCGGCCAGCAGGAGGGTGTCGGTGGCGGCCTGCCAGGGCGTGGGCGGGCCTGCGGCCCACGCCTCGCGGAAGAGGGTCACGAGGCTGACCTGGAGCAGGGTGGCGATGCCGCCCCAGGCGGCGTTGAGGGCCAACCCTCCCCACAGCGCGGGAACCAGCACGACCCAACTGAGGTCGGCGTCGGGCTCGAGGCTGGGCAGCACCGCGCAGGCCAGGAGGATGGGCAGGAGGACGAGCAGCGAGCGCAGGCGGGGGCGCACATGTCGGCGCCCGGGGACAAGGACCGGGAGCAGGGCGAGGGTGACGACGACGAGCCCGCTGGCCACCTGCAGCGCCCCGGGCACGTCCAGGGGGGACACGCCGGGAATCCCGCCCGCGACGATGAGGAGGATCGCGGACGGCCCGCTCGTCGCGAGCGCCACGAGGACGTCACGCGGGTTGAGGCCGTCGAGTCCCATGCGGGCCCGCAACCATCGCCACCACGCTTCGCTTCCGACGCCGACGACCACGGTGACCGCGGCGACCCACAGCGCCAGTCCCGGTGGTTGACCGGCGGCGAGCAGACCGACGGTCGTGCTCACCCCGGCCCCCAGAGCGGGAAGGGCGCGCGAGCCCCGGCGGTGGACGACGGCGGCGAGGACGAGGGCGGGTACGACCCAGATCATGCCGACCTCCCGTGACCCGGGGCCTGCCTCGTACCACGCGGCCACCCCGGCCACGAGGACGAACAGGAGTGCCGGCCACCGCGGGCGGGCGGGCGTGGGGTGCAGCGTCATGAGCTCACCGGCAGCGTCATCATGAAGGTGGCGCCGCCCCACTCGTTGTTCTCGGCGCCGATGGCCCCGCCGTGGCGGGTGACGATCGCGTGGCACAACGACAGGCCCAGGCCGATGCCCTGCACCGATTCGGCGTCCTTGCTGCTGCGCCCGAACGCGGCGAAGATCTTCTCCTCGTCCCCGGGTTGGAGGCCGCGTCCTTTGTCGGAGACCTCGATCTCGACCCAGCCGGGTGGTCCGTCGTAGCTCGCGACCTCGACGTAGGCGGGCTCGCCGGGGCGGGTGTACTTGATGCTGTTGCCGATGAGGTTGGCGAGAAGCTGCCGCACGAGCGCAGGATCGGCGTGGACGGTGTGGGCGGTGTCGTGCCGCAGCGTCGCGCCGGTGCCCTCGTACAGGGTCTCGAGGTCGGTGACGACCTCGTCCAGCCGGACGGGCACGAGCCGCAGGCTGCCGTCCTGGGTGACGGTGTAGGCGAGCATGTCCTCGACGAGGGCGGTCATGCGGCCGGTCGCCTCCCGGGCGCGACCGACGGCCATGACGGCGGCGTCGGGGTCGCCCTCGGCGAGCTCCTCCCGCGCGAACTCGAGCCATCCGCGCAGGCCGGTGAGGGGGCCTTTGAGGTCGTGGGCCACGGTGCCCGCGAAGGATTCGAGCTCCTTCTGGCGGGCGTGCTCGCGGGTGACGTCCCGCACGATGAGGACGTGGCGGGCGTCCCCGTCGACGTCGAGGCGCCGGCTCGTCACCCGCACGTGCCGCTGCGGCTGGGTGACGGTGAGGTCGAGAGCGTGGAGAACCCGGTCGACGTCTCGGTGCTGCAGGAGCGCGGCGCGCACGAGGTCGTGGCCGTGTTCGACGCTCTCGCCCCCTCCGGGCCCGTCCGGGTCGGGGGCGTCGGTGGCCTCGATGTGCTCCGGCAGCTCGCCGAGCATGTCTTCGGCGGCCCGGTTGTGCATGAGCACTCGCCCGTCGGCGTCGGTGACGACGAGGCCGTCGTTCATCGCATCCGAGATGCCGGTGAGCAGCGCGTGCTGGCGGCTCTCGTCCTCGGCGCGGTCGCGCACCACGGCGCCCATGCGTGCGGCCTGCTCGCGCATGACGGAGATCTGCAGGGCCGCGATGGTCACGCAGGCGATGAGCAGGTCGCGTCCGAGCCCGACGGGAAGCAGATAGACCTCGATCTCATGGATCGGCGGGGACGGCGCGAAAGAGAGGGCGAGGGCCATGCCGAGGGTGAACGCCGCCACCCGTCGCGGGGTCAGCGTGAGCCCCGCCCAGAGGGCCGGGGCCAGCGCGATCCACGACAGGGACACCTCGGGGTGGGCGAACGGGATCGCGAGGCAGACGACGGTGACGACGACGAGGGCCGGGAACAGCCGCGGCAGCAGGACGCGGGAGGCGACGACATCGGGTCTGAACCACAGCGGGATGAACGAGCTCATCGTGACGGCGAGCACCCCGAAGCCGCGTCCCCCGACCCAGAGGTCCATGCCGACGTGCCCCGACCCGCCGAAGGGCGCACCGGGGAACGCGCCGAGCCACAACCCGACGAGCGAGGCCAGCGCGGCGGCGGACAGCATCCGGATCGACTCGGGTGGGTCGCGCGGAATCCAGGAGACGTCGGTGCGTCCGCGGGTGACGACCCACCCGGCGACACCGCCCGTGACGGTCGCGGCCAGAGCGCTGCTCAGCGCTGGCCACGCGCTCTGCCCCGCGAGGAGTTCCCCGAGGGTGAGGGACACGACGGCGACGAGACCGGCCACGTGGAGGAGCCCTCCGCGCCACCGCTGGATCGGCGACCACGCCACCGTGAACGCGAAGAACGCCAATGCGTGCGACACGGCGAGATCGGACATCCCGGTATCCGGCACCCGGGTGGCGGCGGCCACCGGCCCGGCGAGAATCCCGATCAGGGCGACGACGGCGAGCGCGGCTTTCGGGGACAGCACGAGTCGGGCCGGTGCGGTGTCCGGTCCCGGTGTGTCATGCTCGCGCTGGCCCAATTCACGGCTTTCCGTATCGATGCGGTGCAGGCACCGCGTCTGGCCGACGCCGTGCCCCTCCCTCATCGGTCGACGGCCGAACGGAATGAGGGTGCTCACCGCCGACGACGCGACGGCCGCGAGCCGGTGCCGGAGTAGGCTGACCGGCGATGAACTCCCCGGACCACTACTTCACCGCCGACCCCGCGAGCGCGGGACAGCGGCGCGACCTGACGATCGATCTCGTCGGTCGTACGGTGACCGTCGAGACCGCCCCCGGGGTGTTCTGCCCCGAACGGCTCGACCTCGGCACCTCGGTGCTCCTGCGCAGCGTGCCCGACCCCCCTGAGACCGGGCACCTCCTCGACCTCGGCTGTGGCTGGGGCCCCGTCACCCTGGAGCTGGCGCACCGCGCCCCGGAGGCGACCGTGTGGGCCGTCGACGTCAACCAGCGCTCGCTCGACCTCACGGCCCGAAACGCCGCGCGTCACGGTGCCACCGGGGTGCGGACCTGCACCCCCGACCAGGTGCCCTCGGACGTCGCGTTCTCGGCGATCTGGTCCAATCCGCCGATCCGCATCGGCAAGGCGGCGCTGCACGAGATGTTGCTGCACTGGCTGCCGCGCCTCGTGCCCGGCGGCACGGCCCACCTCGTCGTCCAGCGCAACCTCGGCGCCGACTCCCTCCACGCCTGGCTGGGAGGCACCCTCGGGCCCGGCTTCGCCACCAGCAGGCTCGCCTCCGCGAAGGGCTTCCGGGTGCTCGCGGTCCACCGCCACCTGCACCCCGCCGACGAAGGCGCCTGAGCCGCGCGAGCCGCGTCCCGCAGATCCGTCCGGCTCTCCTAGACTCATGGGGCACACCGCCCGCGCCCCTGCCTCTCACCACCCGCGGAGATCCGACCTGTTGCACCGGCCGATCCTCGAGACTTCGACCAGCGTGGTCGAGGTCGTCCTGACCGCGCTCGTCGTCGCTCTCGTGCTCAACGTGCTCGTCAGCCTCGTCCGTGTCGTTCGCGGACCGACCGGACGTGACCGGCTCACCGGGGTGCTGTTCGCGGGCACCACCGGCGCCGGAGCCCTCGCCACCTCCTCGGTGCTGCTCGATGTGTCGGCCCTGCGCGACATCGCCCTCGCGATCGTCGCGCTCGCTGCCGTCGTCGTCGTCGTTCGATGGGCCGCCGAGCACGCGAGGAGCGCGGCGTGAGCGCCCTCGCCCTGCTCGGCGACGTCATCACCGTCGTCAGCGCCGTGATCGGCGCCGCGTTCTTCACCGCCGGGACGATCGGCCTGCTGCGCTTCGCCGACCTCCGCTCTCGGCTGCACGCCCTCGCGAAGGCCGACGGACTCGGGCTGGGGTTCGTCGTCCTCGCCCTGCTCCCCCAGGCCGGCTCGATCGGTGCCGCCGCGAAGATCCTCCTCATCTACGTCCTCGCCGTCGCCGCGGCCGCCGCGAGCGCCCACCTGCTCGCCCTCGACCCACCTGCGCGAGACGAGGCGGCCGCGTGAGCATGGCCCTGCCCATCGCCGTGTCGGTCGTCGTCGTCGGCGCCGCCCTCGTCGCGCTCTACGGGCGCGGGCGCGTCGTCACCGTGGCCGGGTTCCTCGTGTTCGGAGCGATGCTCTCGCTCTACTGGGGTCTCATCGGCGCGCCCGACGTGGGCCTGGCCGAGGCCGCCATCGGGACCGGGGTCACCGGCGCGCTCTTCGTCCACGCGGCCACGGCACTCCCCGATCCGCCGCAGCCC
Source organism: Mobilicoccus sp. (assembly GCA_030538585.1). GTDB lineage: Bacteria > Actinomycetota > Actinomycetes > Actinomycetales > Dermatophilaceae > Mobilicoccus. The sequence goes on along the minus strand of JAUNTP010000001.1, from coordinate 30,633 downwards.
CGATCCCGCTCGCGGTGGACGGTGCCGGTGCTCCTCGCCTCCGGCGTGCTCGGCGGGGTCATGGGTGTCGCGCTGGTGCGCGCCGCCGATGCCCTCGACCGGGCCGGGCTCGCCGCCGAGGTCACCGAGGCGTTGCCCGACACCGGCGTCGAGCACCCCGTGACGGGGGTGCTGCTCAACCTGCGCTCCTACGACACGTTGCTCGAAATCGTCGTTCTGCTGGCCGCCGTCGCGGTCGCTCTCGCGCTCGTGCCCCGCCCCTCGGTGCAGGTCACGCCCCCGGCCGTCCTCGACACGCTCGTCCGGGTCACGACGCCGGTGCTGTTCCTCGTCGCCGCATGGCTGCTCGTGGCCGGCTCGAGCCGACCCGGTGGCGCGTTCCAGTCCGGGGCCGTCGTCGCGGCGACGCTCATCCTGCTGCACGCCTCCGGAGTCCGTCCCCTCACCCTGGGCCCGCTCACCCGGATGCTGCTGTCGGCCGGCCTCGCGGCGTTCCTCGCCGTCGCGGTCGGCGGTCTCATCGTCTCCGGCGACACGTGGCTGCTGCTGCGCGGCGACTTCGCCGGCACGATCATCCTCGTCCTCGAAGCGGCGCTCGCCGTGACGATCGGGTTCTCCCTCGCGATGCTCTACCTCGCCACGGCCCGAGGCCGCGCATGAGTGCCACCGTCGCCTCCGCCACGACGCTCTTCGGGGAGAACCTCGACGTGACGACGTGGACCCTGTGGCTCGCGGCCGTGCTCACGGCTCTCGGGCTCGGCCGGTTGCTCACGACCGAGGACCCCATCGCGCGCCTCGTCGCCCTCAACGTCACCGGCGCCGGCACGCTGCTCGTCCTCGTCGGCCTCTCGACGCGCACCGACACCCCCGATGCGATCCCGCAGGCCCTCGCCCTCACCGGGATCGTCATCACCGTGGCGGTGACCGGGGTCGCTCTCGTTCTCGCGGTCCGCTCCGCGCAGGACGACACGGAGGACGAGACCGATGACGATCCGGACGCCGACGCCGAGGCCGACGAACCCGAGCAGGGCGCACGCACTGAGGAGGACGCCCCATGAGCGCGGACGTCCTCCTGCCCGCGGTCGTGCTCGTCCCCGCGCTCGTCGCGACGATCGCGCTGCCCCTGCCGCGCCGTTTGCAGATGCCGGTCGGCATCGTCGGCGCGTTCCTCTCGGCCGGCCTCGGCCTGTGGCTCGTCGCGTCGGTCGCCCGCGTCGGCGCCCTCGAACACGTGCTGGCCGGCTGGGCGCCACCGCTCGGCATCGCGCTGCGGGCCGACGGTCTCTCGGCCGCGTTCATCCTGCTCACCAGCCTGGTCGCCCTCGGGGCCAGCGTGTATGCGGCGAGCGAGGAGGACGCGACGGGCCGCGTCACCGGGTTCTGGCCGCTGACCTTCCTCGTGTGGTGCGGGCTCAATGCCTGCTTCGTCACCGGCGACCTCTTCAACGCCTACGTCTCTCTGGAGGTGCTCAGCCTCGCCGCCGTCGGGCTCGTCGCGCTCGGTGGTACCGCCGACGCCGCGAAGGCGGCGTTGCGCTATCTCGTGGTCGCGGTGGTCGGCTCCTTCCTCGTGCTGCTGGCCGTCGGGTACGTCTACGCGGCGGCCGGCACCCTCGACATGCGGCTCGCGGGCGAGATCCTCGCCGACGACCCGTCGCTGACCCGCCTGCCGCTGGCCTTCGCGGCGGCCGGTCTGGCCCTCAAGACCGCCCTGTGGCCGCTGCACGCCTGGCTGCCCCCGGCCCACGCGGGCGCCCCGCCCGCGGTGAGCGCGCTGCTGTCGGCGCTCGTGGTCAAGGGCTCGTACTACCTACTGCTGCGGCTCTGGCTCGACGTGTTCGCCCCGGACGCGATCATCGCCGCCGTGCTGGGCGTCCTCGGCACGGGCGCCGTGCTCGCCGGGGGTCTCGTCGCGTTGCGCCAGAGCCACCTCAAGCGGGTCGTCGCGTACTCGACGATCGCACAGGTCGGCTACCTGTTCCTCGTGTTCCCGCTGCTCATCGCCGCTCCGACGACGGAGGATCGCGCGCTCGTGCTCGCCGCCGCGGTCGTCATGGCACTCGCCCACGGCTTCGCCAAGGCCGCCCTCTTCCTCGCCGCCGGGACGCTCGTGCTCGGCACCGGGACCGACGAGATCGACGGCCTCGTCGGCACCTCCCGCGAGCAGCGCACCGTCACCGCGGCCATGATGATCGCCGCCATCAGCCTCGTCGGACTGCCGATCTCTCTCGGGTTCATCGCCAAGTGGGAGTACCTGGCCGTGGCCATCACGTCCGGGACGTGGTGGGTGGTCATCGTCCTGCTCCTCGGCAGCCTCCTCGCGGCCGGTTACGTGCTGCGCCCCATCGCGGCGACCCTGCGCGACTCCGACACCGAGGAGGAGGTCGGCCGCGTCGACCCCAGCGAGCGCCCGGCCGCGCAGCGCTTCATCCCGCTCGCCCTCGCCCTGTGCTCGCTCATCGGCGGGATGTTCGCCACCGAGCTCATCGGGCTGTCGCTGGTGGGGATCGCATGAGCGCCTTCCTGCCCCTGGTCCCGATCGTGCTCATCGGGATCTCGCTCGTGCCCGCGCTGCTCATCTTCTTCCTGCGCGGGCAGGCCGTCCGGTCACGCTCGATCGTCAACATCGGCGCCGCGGTGGCGAAGATCGGCGTGCTCGCCCTCGTCGTTCCCCTGGTGTTCGAGGAGCAGATCGCTCCGGAATTCACGATGCCGCTCGTGCCGGGCATCGACCTGTCCCTGCAGGTGGACGCCCTGTCGCTGTTCTTCTCGGGGCTCTCGGCCGTCCTGTGGCTCGCGACGACGATCTACGCGATCGGCTACCTGGAGAACAAGCCGAACCGCAGCCGGTTCTTCGGCTTCTTCAGCCTGTGCGTCACCGCCACGGTCGGGCTGTCGTTCTCGCACAACCTCATCACGTTCCTGCTGTTCTACGAGCTGCTGTCGCTCGTCACCTACCCCCTCGTCGCCCACTACGGCACCTCCTCGGCGCTGCGGGCGGCGCGGCTGTACCTCTACTACGCCCTCGGCGGCGGCCTCATCCTGCTCGTCGGTGTCGCGTGGCTGACGGTGCTCGTCGGGCCGGTCACGTTCACCCCCGGCGGCGCCGACGCGGTCGCCGAGCTCGCGGCGGAGGACCCCGCCACCGCGACCGCCATCTTCGCCCTCCTCATCGCGGGCCTGGCCGTCAAAGCGGCGCTGTTCCCCCTGCACTCCTGGCTGCCGCGGGCCATGGTGGCGCCCGCTCCCGTCAGCGCCCTGCTGCACGCCGTCGCCGTCGTCAAGGCCGGTGTCTTCGGCATCACCCGCGTCGTCGACGACGTGTACGGCGTCCACGTCGCCCACGACCTGGGCCTGCTCACTCCCCTGGCCGTCGTCGCCGCGGTGACGATCCTCTACGGGTCGGTGCGCGCTCTCGTGCAGACCGACCTCAAGAAGCGGCTCGCCTACTCGACCGTCAGCCAGGTCAGTTACGTGGCGCTCGGCCTGTCGATCTTCAGTGAGGTCGCCACGACCGGTGGCCTCGTCCACCTCGTGCATCAGGGCTTGGCGAAGATCACCCTGTTCTTCTGCGCGGGCCTCATCGCCGAACGACTCGGCGTCAAGAGCATCGCCGGCCTCGCGGGTCTCGGCCGACGGATGCCTCTCACGGCCGCAGCGTTCACCATCGGCGCCGCCGGCATGATCGGGTTGCCGCCCACGGCCGGGTTCATCACCAAGTGGCAGATCGCCTCCGGCGCTCTCGACGCCGGGGCCGACTGGGTGCTGGTCGTGCTGCTGGTCAGCGCCCTGCTCAACTCGGCGTACTTCCTGCCCGTCGTGTGGTCGATGTGGTTCGCCGAGCCCGACGAGAGCGCCTACGACGAGCCCGAGTACCGGGTCCGGCCCCGGCTGGAGGCGCCCGCCTCCCTCCTGCTCCCTGCCCTCGCGACGGCTGCCCTGTCCCTCGGGGCCGGGCTCGTCGCCGGGATGCCGTACTCGCCGCTGGACATCGCCCGGCACATCGCCGAGAGGATCTACCTCTGATGTGGTTCGCTCTCGCCCTCGTGCTGCCCCTGCTCTGGGCGACGGCCCTCGCGACGACCCAGCGCGGCGACGGTGCGTGGCGCCGCGTCACGGGCCTGCTCATCAGGGGTGCTCCGGTGGCCCTCGTGCCCGCCGGTGTGCTGGCCGTCCTCGCCCCCGACCCGCTCACGCTGGACTGGCTGGTGCGCGGGACGACCCTCGCCGTCGACGTCGTGTCCCGCGCACTGTTCCTCGTCGCGGTGCTGCTCTACGGTGCGGCCGTACAGGCCGTCACGTGGCGCCTGGAGGACCGTGCGGCGCACCTCATCGCCGCGCTGCTCACCTGCTTCGTGGGCAACGCGTTGGTCTATCTCGCCCACGACACGATCACGTTCTACCTCGGTTTCGCGCTCATGAGCTTCGGCGCCCTGTGGCTCGTCCTGCACGAGCGCTCAGAGAAGACCGCGCGGGCGGGGCGGGTCTATCTGGCCCTCACCGTCGTCAGCGAGACCGCGATCCTCGCAGCGCTGCTGCTCATCGACCACGCCGGAGCGCGCCTCGTCGAAGAGGTCCCGGCAGCGGTCGCCGCCTCCGACCAGGCCGGGCTCATCGTCGGCCTCCTCATCGCCGGGTTCGGCGTCAAGGCGGGGTTGGTTCCGCTGCATTTCTGGCTCCCCTTGGCGCACCCGGCCGCGCCGCCGCCCGCCAGCGCCGTGCTCTCCGGCGCCATGGTCAAGGCCGGCCTCATCGGGTGGCTCCGGTTCCTGCCGCTCGGTGAGGCCGAGATGCCTGCTACGGGAACGGTGCTCACGGTCCTCGCCCTCTTCGGCGCCTTCGCGGCCGTGCTGGTCGGTGCCGTGCAGCGCGACCCCAAGGCCGTGCTGGCGTACTCGACGATCAGCCAGATGGGTTTCCTCGGCGCGGTCGTCGGGGTGGCGCTCGCCCGCCCCGACCTCGCGGGCGCCTGCATCACCGCGGCCCTCATCTACGCCGTCCACCACGGCCTCGCCAAAGGCGCGCTGTTCCTCGGTGTGTCGGTCTGGAAGCGTCACGCGAGCCCGCAGACGCCCGGTCGACGTCTCGTCGTCGTGGCCGGACTCGTGCTCGCCTCCTTGGCCGTGGTCGGATCGCCGCTCAGTGCGGGGTCGGTCGGCAAGTACGCCGCGAAGGAGGCGATCAAGGGCGCCACGATCCTCGAGGTGGAGCCGTACGACCTGCTGCCGTGGGTGGCGACCGGCTCCACGCTGCTGCTGCTCCGCTTCGCGTGGATTCTGCGCGGCTCGGATACCGAGCCCACACCCGAACGCTCCGAGCTGACGGCGTGGAGTGTCCTCGTCCTGACGTCGGTGAGCGTGCCGTGGCTGCTCAGCGGCGCGTGGGTGCCGCTGTCCGACGTGCCGGGCCTCGACCCCGTGACCCTGTGGGATGCGACATGGCCGGTCCTCGTCGGCCTCGCGGTCGGGGGCCTGGTGTGGCTGCTCGCGCGGCGTCGTGACTGGTCGGCGGGCCTGTGGCGCGACCGGCTGCCCGTCGGTGATGTCGTCGTCCCGGTGGAGGCGGCCTCTCGGGGGCTGGGTCGCGCCGCCGGGCAGGTCGTCGCCGGGGTGACGTCGGCGCGGGATCGTGTGGTCGAGGTGGGACAGGGCCTCGGGCGGCGCCTGGAGGATGGTGGCAGTCGCGTCGAGGCCGCCGAGGAGGCCCTCGGCTGGCGGGTGAGCGGCCTGCTCATTCTCGTGACGATCTTGGTGCTCGTGGCGGCGGCCGTCGCCGCGGGGGCACTCGGCGGGAGGATCGGATGAGCGCGTCGACCGAGCCACGTGGGCGACTCATCCCTGCGGTGGCGGCCAGGCTGGTGGTGCTGGCGCTGTGCTGGTGGATCCTCACCGAGGGCCGGGCGAGCTACCTGGCGTACGCCCTCGTCGCGGTCCCGGTCGCGACGTGGATCAGCCTGCTCCTCGTGCCACCGACCGCGCCCCGGCCCGTGCTCCCGCGGGTGACGGGCACCGCGCGGCTGCTCGTGTGGCTCGTGGCGCAGGCGGTGCGGGGTGGTGTCGATGTGTCACGCCGCGCCCTGGCGCGCCCCGTCGACGTGGACCCCCTCGAGGTCGACGTCGACCTGCGCATCGGCCCCGGACTCGCGCGGGGCCTGACGATCGGCCTCATGGGCCTGCTACCCGGCGCGCTGGTCCAGGGCGTCACCGGCGACCGAGTCACGATCCACGCCCTCACCCCCGACATCGACGTCGCTGACCAGTTCGAGACGCTCGAATCCCACGTCGCCGCCGCCACCGGCGTCAGCCTCTGAGGGACCAACGTCACCTCTGCGCAGAAACCCTCGGCCCCGCCCCACCCGCCTATGGGACCGTCGATGAACGGCACACCACCGTTCACCTGACCGTGGGCACACTCCGCCCGCGGCACCATGTCGCGCGAAGGAACCCCCTATGTCGACATTCGCCGAGCAACTCGGCCGACGCAAGCCCGTCGCTCTCGCTGTCAGCAGCGCCTCGGACGGCGACGGCCTCTCGCGCAATCTCGGACTCTGGCACTTGGCGGCCATCGGTATCGGGGCCACCATCGGCACCGGCATCTTCTTCGTCATGCGCGCCGCCGTCCCCGAGGCCGGGCCCGCCGTCATCGTCTCCTTCGTCGTCGCTGGCATCGTCGCCGGGCTCACCGCCCTCTGCTACGCCGAACTCGCGAGCGTCGTGCCGATCTCCGGCTCCTCCTACTCCTACGCGTACGTCACCATGGGCGAGCTCGTCGCCATGTTCGTCGCCGGATGCCTGCTGCTGGAGTACGGCGTCTCCTCCGCCGCGGTCGCCGTCGGCTGGTCGGAATACCTCAACCAATTCCTCGGCAACGTCATCGGGTGGCAGATCCCCGACGCCCTCGCCATGTCACCCGAAGAGGGTGGCATGGTCAACCTGCCCGCCATCATTCTCGTCGCCCTCGTCACGCTGCTGTTGCTGCGCGGATTGTCCGAGTCGGCCTGGGTCAACTCCATCATGGTCATCATCAAACTCGGCGTGCTCGCGTTCTTCATCGCCGTCGGCTTCACCGGCTGGAACATCGACAACTTCGCCGAGTTCGCCCCCTTCGGCGTCAACGGTGTCACCGCCGCCGCCGGCATCATCTTCTTCTCCTACATCGGCCTCGACGCGGTCGCCACCGCCGCCGAAGAAGTGAAGGACCCGCAAAAGACCCTCCCGAAAGCGCTCATCATCGCCCTCGTCACCGTCATCGGGTTCTACGTGCTCGTCGCGACCGCCGCGATCGGCGCCCAGCACTGGACCCAGTTCGAAGGGCAGACCGCAGGCCTCGCGCAGATCCTGCAGAACATCATCGGCGCCACCTGGCCCGGGACCCTGCTCGCCGCAGGCGCGATCATCTCGATCTTCAGCGTCACCCTGGTCGTGATGTTCGGCCAGACACGCATCCTCTACGTCATCAGCCGAGACGGCCTGCTCCCCGAGGCGCTGTCCAGGGTGAACCCGCGCACCAAGGTGCCGACCAGGTCGATCATCGTCGTCGGTGTCGCCGTCGCGATCCTCGCCGGGCTGCTGCCCATCGAGCTCCTCGCCGAGATGACGAGCATCGGCACGCTCACCGCGTTCCTCGTCGTCGCGGTCGGCGTCATGATCCTGCGTCGACGCCGCCCCGACCTCAAGCGCGGCTTCAGCATCCCCGGCTACCCGGTCACGCCGATCCTCACCGTCGTGGGCTGCCTCTACCTCATCGTGCAGCTCGACGCGCTGACGATGATCGGGTTCGCCGTGTGGAGCCTCGTCGTCGTCCTCTGGTACCTGCTGGTGGGACGCCGCACCTCCAAGCTCAACCGCTACTCCGTCGAGGACCTGCGCGAGATGGAGCGCGCCTGAATCAGCCGCTCACGCCGACGGGACCCACACCTGCCCTTCGGCGACGAGCACGGCCGGGCCGGCGAGCTCGACGCGCTGGTCGGGTCGTGCGCGCACGGTGAGCGTGCCGCCGGGCACGTCCACCCGCCAGGTCGCGTCGTTGCGGTCCGCACCGCTCCACACCGTGAGCGCGAGCGCCGCGGCAGCAGCACCCGTGCCGCACGAGCGGGTCTCCCCCACGCCGCGCTCGTGCACCCGCATCTGCAGATGACCTGGGCCCAGTGGTTGCGCGAGCTCGACGTTGGCGCCCCCCTCGGGTGCCGGGTTGAGCACCGGGGGCTGGGTGAGGTCCAGGCTCATGAGGTCGACATGCTCCGGGATGACGACGACCACATGCGGGTTACCGAGGCTGAAGGACAACCCCGGCAGCGGCTCCAGACCCGGAAGCGCCACCAGCGTGTCGTACCCCTGCGCCTCGGCGCCCGGGTCGACCAACGACCACGGCCCCACCTCGACCGCGTACGTCACCTCGTCGTGCGCGCCCCGTTCGACGTGCGCCGTCTTGATGCCCGCGCGGGTCGCGATGGGGATGGTGTCACTGCTCGCCCACCCTCGGTTCTGCAGGAAGGCGGCAAAGACGCGCGTGCCGTTGCCGCACATCTCGGCCCGGCTGCCGTCGGCGTTGCGGTAGTCCATGAACCACGGCGCGTCGTCCGCGAGCGCCCGCACCGCGGGCTCCGTCGCGTGGCGGGTCGGGACGACCCGGATCACCCCGTCGCCACCGATGCCGGCCTGCCGGTCGGCGAGCAGCCGCACCTGAGCGTCGCTGAGGTCGTGCACACCCTCGGGGTCGGGGACGAGCACGAAATCGTTCTCCGTGCCGTGGCCTTTGACGAAGGGCAGCGTCTCGTGAGTCACGACGGCAGTCTGTCACCCGACCGGACCTGCCGCATCGGCCTCTCAGACGATGTAGCGCTGCTACACGATGAGACTCAGCAAGACACACTTGTGCTGACTAGTTGACGACGGCACTATCGACCTGTCACCCCACACGGGCGACGTCTTCTCGCGCCGCAACGTCCGCGGCCACATCCACAGATCACCCAAGGGGGTTGTTCCATGCTGTTCACCTTCGCGCTCGCCTCGTTCCTCCTGCCGATCGTCGGCCTGTCGGTCGTCGGTGCACGCATGGGCACCGGTGAGCACCGCACCACGCTCCGCAACATCGCTCACGCCGGACACCTCGTGCACACGGCGAGCACCCGCCGCCTCGGCGCCGACGCGCACTGACCTGACGTCCCCGCTCCCGCACACGCGTGGGCGTCCGCCGCGGACCACCTGTCGGCGCCGGTAGTCAGGCGTGCGCGGTCTCGATGCAGGTCAGCGCCTCGTCGAGGAGCTGCGGATGGTCGGCGGACAACCACGCGATGCGCGGGTCGGGGCGAAACCAGCTCTCCTGCCGGCGGACCAGGCGGCGCGTCGCCGTCGTCGTCGCCTCGATGGCGTCGTCCTCGCTCATCCGACCGGTGATCTGCGCCAGCGCTTCCCGGTAGCCCACGGCCCTCGACGCCGTTCGGGTGCCGGACAGGCCGCGCGTCTCCAGGGCCGTCACCTCCTCGATGAGCCCGTCGCGCCACATCCCTCGGGTGCGTGCTCCGATCCGTTTGTCGAGCACGCCGCGGTCCAGGGTCAACCCGAGGGTGACGGTCGGCCGTAGATACTCTCGGCGCGGCATGGTGGCCGAGAACGGACGGCCGGTGAGCTCGATGACTTCGAGGGCACGCACGATGCGGCGTCGGTTGTTGGGCTCGATTGCCTCGGCCGCGACCGGATCGACGCCCCGCAACCGCGCGAGCATGGCGGGTGTGCCGACCTGCTCAGCCTTGGCCTCCAGGGCGGTTCGCACGGCGGCGTCGGTCGGGGGTATCTCCAGGTGGTCCAGGGCTGCTCGCACGTAGAGCCCGCTGCCGCCGACCAGCACAGGGACGCGTCCCCTGGCGTAGATGGCCTCGATGTCGGCGCGGGCCTCCTGCTGGTAGGCGGCGACGCTGGCGTCCTCATGGATGTCGAGGACGTCGATCTGATGGTGCGCGACCCCCCGCCGCTCCTCGATCGGCAGCTTCGCGGTACCGATGTCCATGCCGCGGTAGAGCTGTGAGGCGTCCGCGCCGACGATCTCGCCGCCGAGCCGCTCGGCCACGTCCAGGGCCAGCGCCGACTTGCCGGTGGCCGTGGCACCGACGATCGCGACGAGGGGATGCATGGGGCTCATCCTCCCATCCACCTCACAGCCGCCCAGGCACACGGCGGCGAGACGCACCCATGTACTCGCGTCGAACTCACCCTGCCCACAAAGGCTCACCCCGGAGAGCCACACTCACCCCGCCCAGCCGACCTCACCGTCGACGGTGAGCTTCTCTCGCCCAACTGAGTTCCCCGCGCCCAGGTGAGCGTTTGTGGTCAGGGTGCTGGTCAGCTGAACACCGAACTCACCCCGCACACAGAAACTCACCTGCGCGAGCCGGACTCACCCTGCCCAGCCGAACTCACCGTCGACGGTGAGCCTCTCTCGCCCAACTGAGTTCCCCGCGCGAAGGTGAGCTTCTGTCTCCGAGGTGCTGGTCAGCCGCAGCCGACGACGGGGACGGTGCGTGGTGCACCGATGGACGGCATGCCCAACGACACCGCGGCCTTGCCGGGGACCGGGTTGTCCTGCGCGGCCGCCCAGGCGTCACCGCCTGCCGTTCGACGCACCGAGAACGTGCCGCCTGCCGCGGCAGAGTCGGCGACGAGGTGGTGCGGGGCGCCGTAGGTGACGCCGACCGTCACCGCGTCACCGGGTCGCGGCCGGTCCGCGTCGGCGATGCCCTCGGGCACCGCGAAGTGGACCAGGCGGTTGTCGCGGGCGCGGCCCGACATGCGCGCCGTCTCGGTGTCCTTACGCCCCTCGAACGGAGCGACGAGCACCTCGACCTCGCGGCCTTCGAGGGTGCGGTTCTCGGCCCACGACACGTCGTCCTGCAGGGCGACCAACCGCTCGAACCGCTCCTGTACGACGGCCTTCGGGATCTGATCGGGCATCGTCGCCGCGGGCGTACCGGGGCGGATCGAGTACTGGAACGTGAACGCCGAGGAGAACCTGGCCTGGCGCACCACCTCGAGGGTGCCCTCGAAGTCGTCATCGGTTTCGCCGGGGAACCCGACGATGATGTCGGTGGTGATCGCCGCCTCCGGGATGCGTTCACGCACCTCCTCCAGGATGCCGAGGAACTTCTCGCTCCGGTACGAGCGGCGCATCGCCTTGAGGATGCGGTCCGAGCCCGACTGCAGCGGCATGTGCAGGCTCGGCATGACGTTGGGTGTCTCCGCCATGGCGTCGATGACATCGCTGGTGAACGCCGCCGGGTGGGGGCTCGTGAAGCGCACCCGCTCCAGCCCGTCGATCTCACCGCACGCACGCAGCAGCTTGCCGAACGCCTGCCGGTCGCCGAACTCCACGCCGTAGGTGTTGACGTTCTGCCCGAGCAGCGTGATCTCGACAACGCCCTGGGCGACGAGCGCCTCGACCTCGGCGAGGATGTCGCCGGGTCGCCGGTCGGCCTCCTTGCCGCGCAGGGCGGGCACGATGCAGAACGTGCACGTGTTGTTGCAGCCCACGCTGATCGACACCCAGCCCGAATACGCCGAATCGCGCCGGGTCGGCAGGGTGCTCGGGAACGTCTCGAGCGCTTCGAGGATCTCGACCTCGGCGCGCTTGTTGTGCCGCGACCGGTCGAGCAGCGCCGGGAGGCTGCCGATGTTGTGGGTGCCGAAGACGACGTCGACCCAGGGCGCTTTGCGGACGATGAGGTCACGGTCCTTCTGCGCCATGCATCCGCCGACCGCGATCTGCATGTCGGGGTTGCGGGTCTTGACCGGGCGGAGCTGGCCGAGGTTGCCGTAGAGCTTGTTGTCGGCGTTCTCGCGCACGGCGCAGGTGTTGAACACGACGACGTCGGCCGCCTCGGGCCGCACGTCCTCGGGAACACTGCGCAGGTCGATGTACCCGGCGGTCTCGAGGAGGCCGGCGAGGCGTTCGGAATCGTGGACGTTCATCTGGCACCCGTGGGTGCGCACGTCGTAAGTCTTGTGGGTGTTGGTCGTCATCGCGCCCTCCAGGGTACGGGCCCGCCCGCACTCGCCGAAACCGTCGGTTCGAACCGACGGTCTCGGCGAGTTGACGGGGTAGAGCTCAGTCGCGGGCGTGTTCGTCGGCGTTGTCGAGCGCCTGCCGGATGACGGTGAAGCTCATCTCACCCGGGTAGCCCTTGCGGGCGAGGAACCCGGCGAGGCGACGCATCTGCACCTCGCGCGGCAACCCGTGCAGGCGGCGCAGGCGGCTGGCGACGAGGTCTTCGGCGCGGGCGCGTTCGCTGCTCGCGTCGACCTCGGCGAGAGCGTCGGCGGCCACATCGTCGGCGATGCCTTTTTTGCGCAGCTCGTGGGCGAGCCCCCGGCGGGACAGGCCGCGATTGGCCTGTTGAGAGCGCACCAGCATCCCGGCGAACTCCTCGTCGTCGACGAGACCTACCTGCGCGAACCGGTCGAGAACGTCGGCCGCCACGTCAGGGTCGATCTCCTTGGCAGCGAGTTTGCTCTCCAGTTGCGCGCGGCTGCGGGGCCCCGCGGCGAGTTGGCGCAAGACGATCTGCCGTGCTGCGGCGTGCTCGTCGCTCGCGTCACCGTGGTCGGGCGGCGACGCCGCTCCGGCCGCGGCCGCGCCCGCAGCCAGCCCGGCGGCCGAGGCGGCGAGCTCCGCCTCGGCCAGCGCGGCACGAGCCCGTTCGAGTCGTGGGTCGCTCACCCGATCAGAACGGGACGGGCGCCTCGACCGGCGCCGTCTCGTCTGCCGCCTCCTCCTGCTCGGCGGCGACACCGATGCCGAGCTTGGCGAGGATCTTGCGTTCCAGTTCGTCGGTGAGGGCCGGGTTGTCCTTGAGGAAATTGCGGGCGTTCTCCTTGCCCTGACCCAGTTGGTCACCGTCGTAGGTGTACCAGGCCCCCGACTTGCGCACGAACCCGTGCTCCACGCCCATGTCGAGCAGGCCACCCTCGCGGGAGATGCCCTGGCCGTAGAGGATGTCGAACTCGGCCTGCTTGAACGGCGGGCTCACCTTGTTCTTGACGACCTTGACCCGGGTGCGGTTACCGACGGGCTCGGTGCCGTCCTTGAGGGTCTCGATGCGGCGCACGTCCAAACGCACGGAGGCGTAGAACTTGAGCGCCTTACCGCCGGTGGTCGTCTCGGGCGAACCGAACATGACCCCGATCTTCTCGCGAAGCTGGTTGATGAAGATGGCCGTCGTGCCGGAGCTGGAGAGGGCACCGGTGATCTTGCGCAGCGCCTGGCTCATGAGGCGCGCCTGCAGACCGACGTGGCTGTCGCCCATCTCGCCCTCGATCTCGGCGCGGGGCACGAGCGCCGCGACGGAGTCGATGACGATGATGTCGAGCGCACCCGAACGGATCAGCATGTCGGCGATCTCGAGCGCCTGCTCACCGGTGTCGGGCTGGCTGACGAGCAGGGCGTCGGTGTCGACACCGAGCTTCTTGGCGTACTCGGGGTCGAGAGCGTGCTCAGCGTCGATGAACGCGGCGATGCCGCCGTTCTTCTGTGCGTTGGCGACCGCGTGCAGGGCGACCGTCGTCTTACCGGAGGACTCCGGCCCGTAGACCTCGATGACGCGTCCACGGGGCAGGCCGCCGATGCCGAGCGCGACGTCGAGGGCGATGGCGCCGGTGGGGATGGTCTGGATCGGCGGACGGACGTCGTCGCCGAGGCGCATGACGGCGCCCTTGCCGAAGTTCTTCTCGATCTGGCCCATGACCACATCGAGGCTCTTGGCCTTGAGGTCGATCTGCTTTTGGTCCGCGGCACTCGCCATGCGGCTCACCTGCTTTCGTGATGGTGTCGGGCGCGCCCACCGGCGACGTGCCCCGGATGCTCCGGTACATGTCGGACGCTAGATGCCACCACCGACAACCCTCTCCCCACAGCGGTCGGGCTGTGGACGACTGGCGGTCGAGGTGAGCACCTGGGGACAGGCTAGCGAACACGTGTTCGATCTGCCGGAGGTGGCCGCTCCCGGCGCGTCGCGCGTCTCGTCAGTCGTCGATCGGGCCCTGCCGCAGCGGTCGCACCCGCCCGAGCCGACGCTCCTCCGGCACGTCCATGTGGACGCACAGGGCCTCCCACACGCGGCGGGGTGGGACCCCCTGATCGATCGCCTCGGCGACCGTCCGATCCCCCAGCGAGCCGAGGTGCTGGTCGCTGGCGACGACGCGGGCGTAGACCTCACCGAACTCGTCGCTCATCAACGTCCAGAACTCGCTCTCCCTCATGCGGTCAGTCAAACACGCGCCGTTGGCACCTGCGCGCGGGCGGTTGTCGGTGCCACCTGGCAGGCTGTGGCCGATGAATCACGACGACCCCACCAGCGACGTCCTGGCGCGCTTCTCGCCCGCGACGAGGGAATGGTTCACGTCGTCGTTCAGCTCTCCCACGCTCGCGCAGGCGGGGGCGTGGGACGCTATCAGCGGCGGCGATCACACCCTCGTCGTCGCTCCCACCGGGTCGGGGAAGACGCTGTCGGCGTTCCTCTGGGCCCTCGACCGGCTCACGACGACCGAGCCCGAGGATGCCGCGCGGCGCTGCCGGGTGCTGTACATCTCCCCGCTCAAAGCCCTCGCGGTCGATGTCGAACGCAACCTGCGCTCACCGCTGGTCGGCATCGGGCACGCCGCCACGCGCATCGGTGAGGAGCTTCGAGAGGTGACCGTGGCGGTCCGCTCCGGTGACACCCCCGCCGACGAGCGTCGCGCCTTCGCCCGTCGGCCCACCGACATCCTCATCACCACCCCCGAATCGCTGTTCCTCCTGCTCACCTCACGAGTGCGCGAGGCACTCGCCGGGGTCGAGACCGTGATCATCGACGAAATCCACGCCCTCGCGGGCACCAAGCGTGGCGCCCACCTGGGGGTCAGCCTCGACCGGCTCGACGCACTGCTGCCCACAACCGCACAACGCATCGGTCTGTCCGCCACGGTGCGGCCCATCGAGGAGGTGGGTCGCTACCTCGCGGGCGGTCGGCCGGTCACCCGGGTCCAGCCCCCGTCGACGAAAGAGTGGGACCTGCAGGTCGTCGTGCCCGTGGCAGACATGGGCGCGCTCGGCCAGACCAGCGGCGACCTCTCGGGGGCCGCCGCTGGTGCCGAACGCCGCACGTCCATCTGGCCACACGTCGAAGAACGCCTCGTCGACCTCATCGAAGCCCACCGCGCCACCCTCGTCTTCGCCAACTCGCGGCGTCTCGCCGAACGACTGACCACGCGACTCAACGAGATCCACGAAGAGCGAGTCCTGGGCGAGGAGGAGGGTCCGCCGGAGGCCACCGGGACTGTCGCCGCGCGACCGCCCGCACAGATCATGGCGCAGGCTGGGTCGTCAGCCGGCTCCGACGTGACCGTGCCTGCTGTCGCCCGCGCACACCACGGATCGGTGAGCCGCGACCAGCGGGCCGAGATCGAAGGCGCCCTCAAGGCCGGGCAGCTCCCGGCGGTCGTCGCCACGAGCAGCCTCGAACTCGGCATCGACATGGGCGCCATCGACCTCGTCGTCCAGGTCGAATCACCACCGAGCGTCGCGGGCGGGCTGCAGCGCGTCGGCCGTGCCGGACACCAGGTCGGCGCCGTCTCACGCGGGGTGTTCTTTCCCAAGTACCGCGGCGACCTCGTGCAGACCGCGGTCGTCGTCGAACGGATGCGGGACGGCGCCATCGAGGCGCTGCGCGTGCCCGCCAACCCCCTCGACGTGCTCGCGCAGCAGATCGTCGCCATGTGCGCGCTCGACACGTGGAGCGTCGAGGAGATGCTCACCCTCCTGCGGCGCTCCGCCTCCTACGCCGACCTCTCCCCCGCGGTGTTCGAGTCGGTGCTCGACATGCTGTCGGGCCGCTACCCCAGCGAGGAGTTCGCCGAGCTACGCCCTCGCATCGTGTGGGATCGGCTCACCGGCACCCTTACCGGCCGCCCGGGCGCCCAGCGCCTGGCCGTGACGAGTGGCGGCACGATCCCCGACCGCGGCCTGTTCGGCGTGTTCATCGCCGGTGACGGGCCTGGTCGACGCGTCGGCGAGCTCGACGAGGAGATGGTCTACGAGTCGCGGGTCGGCGACGTCTTCACCCTCGGCACGTCCTCGTGGCGAATCGAGGACATCACCCACGACCAGGTGCTCGTCAGCCCCGCCCCCGGCCAGCCGGGCAAGTTGCCGTTCTGGAAGGGCGACACCCTCGGGCGGCCGCTCGAACTTGGTCGCGCCGTGGGAGCGTTCGTCCGCGAGATCACCGCCCTGCCCGACGCGGCGGCGACCGAGCGGGCGAGCGTCGCCGGGCTCGACGCGTGGGCGGCGGGCAATCTGCTCGCCTACCTGCGCGAACAGCAGGAGGCCACGGGCGCGGTCCCTAACGATCGCACCATTGTCATGGAACGTTTCCGCGACGAGATCGGCGACTGGCAGGTCGCCATCCACTCCCCCTACGGCAGCCAGGTGCACGCCCCGTGGGCCCTCGCCATCGCGGCGCGCATGCGGGAGCGGTTCGGGTTCGATGTGCAAGCCATGCACGGCGACGACGGCATCGTGCTGCGCCTGCCCGACGTCGAGTTCGGCGAGCCGGGCAGCAGCGAGGAGGCACGGTTCCTCGCCGACCTCGGTGACCTGGTCACCCTCGACCCCGACGAGGTGTCCGACCTCGTCACCCGGGAGGTCGGCGGGTCGGCCCTGTTCGCCTCACGCTTTCGCGAGTGTGCGGGTCGTGCGCTGCTGCTCCCCCGCCGCAACCCCGGCAAGCGCCAGGCCCTCTGGCAGCAACGGCAGCGCTCAGCTCAACTCCTCGAGGTCGCCTCCCGCTACCCCGAGTTCCCCATCGTGCTCGAAGCCGTCCGCGAGTGCCTGCAGGACGTCTTCGACGTGCCCGGTCTCGAAGTGCTCATGCGCGAGATCGGTTCGCGCAGCGTGCAGGTCGTCTCCCTCGACACCCCCTCCCCGTCGCCCTTCGCCCGCAGCCTGCTGTTCGGCTACGTCGCCCAGTTCCTCTACGAAGGCGACTCGCCCCTGGCCGAGCGGCGCGCCGCCGCGCTCTCCCTCGACCCGACGCTGCTCGCCGAACTCCTCGGCCGCGGTGAGGGCGCGAGCCTGCGCGACCTGCTCGACCCCGAGGTCCTCGCCCGCACCGAAGCCGAGCTCCAGCGCCTCGACCCCGACCGGGCTGCCCGTCACGCCGAGGACGCCGTCGACCTGCTGCGCCGCATCGGCCCGCTGAGCAGCGACGACCTCGCCGCCCGGTCGCGCCCCGAGGTCCGCGGCGAGGTGGACGCGTGGCTGGCCGACCTGCAAGCGCAGCGCCGCCTCATGGAGGTGCGCATCGCCGGATCCACCCGGTGGGCCGTCATCGAGGACGCCGCACGGCTCCGTGACGCGCTCGGCGTGGCGCTGCCGCCGGGAGTGCCGCAGGTGTTCCTCGACCCCGTCCCTGACCCGCTCGGCGACCTCGTCTCCCGCTACGCCCGAGCCCACGGCCCGTTCACCGCCGCCGACGTCGCGACGTGGTGGGGCATCGGAGAAGCCGTCGCCCGTGACGCCCTGCGACGCCTGGTCTCGGCGGGGCGCGTCGCCGAGGGCGAGTTGCGCCCGGGCGGCAGCGGCGTCGACTACTGCGACGCCGAGATCCTGCGCACCCTGCGCCGCCGCAGCCTCGCCGCGCTGCGCGCGGAGGTGGAGCCGGTCTCGGGCACCGACTACGCCCGATTCAGCGCCGCGTGGCAGGGGGTCGCTGACGACGCGGGCACCCCCCGCCCCACCCTGCGCGGCGCCACAGGTCTCCTGCGCGCGATCGAGCAGCTCTCCGGAGCGCGTCTGCCCGCGAGCGCTCTCGAATCGTTCGTGCTGCCCTCACGTGTCGATGGCTACACCCCCGCGATGCTGGATGAGGCCCTCGCCCGCGGCGACGTGCTCTGGCAGGGGCACGGGTCGCTCGCCGGTGACGACGGATGGATTTCGCTGCACCTCGCCGACACCGCGCACCTCACCCTCGCCGAACCGGCTCCCCTCCCGTCCTCCTCGACGGACGAGCGCGGCACGTCCGAGGACGCCGACGACGCCGAGGTCGCGGCGCGATCACCCCTGGCCCAACGACTGCTCACCGCCGTGGACGGTGGGGGCGGGTACTTCTTCACGGGGCTCGCCGACCAGTTCACCGAGGGTGAGTCCACGCTGGTCGAGACGCTGTGGGAGCTGGTGTGGGCGGGCCGACTCACCAACGACACGTTCGCCCCCGTGCGGGCGCTCCTCGCGGGCGGCTCCGGCGCGCACAAGACCCGGCGCCGCGCGGCCCCGGCGCGGCTGTCCCGGCGCGGCATCGGGGCACTCGGCTCGCGATCGCTCACCCGCCCCACCCGCACGACTCCCCCGCGTGCCGCCGGACGCTGGACCCTCCTGCCCGAGATCGACCCCGACCCGACGGCCCGCACCCTCGCCAGCGCCGAGGTGCTCCTCGACCGCTACGGGGTCCTCACCCGCGGGTCCGTCGCTGCTGAGGAGGTCGAGGGCGGGTTCTCGGCGATGTACCGGGTCCTGTCCGCCGCCGAAGACACCGGCGCAGTGCGGCGCGGCTACCTCGTCGAGCATCTGGGTGCCGCCCAGTTCGCCTCCGCCGGCGCGATCGATCGACTGCGGAACGCCTCACGCTCGCCGGGTGAGGACCGACCCGAGGCGCGTGCGCTCGTCCTGCCCGCCACCGACCCGGCCAACCCATACGGCGCAGCTCTGCCCTGGCCCGAGCGCAGCGACACGACGCACCGCCCCGGCCGCAAGGCTGGTGCGCTCGTCGTCCTCGTCGACGGGCGACTCGTCTGCTTCCTCGAACGGGGTGGCCGCACCGTCCTCACGTTCGTCGACAGCGACGAGCACGACGGCGCGGATGGCGCCATCTGGCGTGCGAGCGCGACCGCCCTCGCCGACGCGATCCGCCGAGGCGCCTTGGCGCGGCTCACCGTCGTCACGATCGACGGTGAGAACGCCCTCGGGTCGGACCACGCCCTCGTGGGAGCGCTCGTCGAGGCCGGGTTCCACACGTCCCCGCAGGGAGTGAGGATGCGTCGTGCCTGAGGGCGACACCGTCTTTCGGACCGCCCGGCGCCTCCACCAGGCGTTTGCGGGTGAGGTGCTCGATGTGGTCGATCTGCGCTGGGGCGAGCTCGACGGACGCGGCCTCGCCGGACGCTCGTCCGTGGAGGTGCGAGCCCGCGGCAAGCACATTCTCCACCGCATCGAGGGCGACTGGACGCTCCACTCTCACCTGCGCATGGAGGGCAGGTGGCACGTCGAGGCCACCCCGTCGCGCGGTGCCTCGCGCCGTGACGTGCGCGCCTTGCTCGCGACGTCGGCGTGGACCGGGCTGGGTCTGCGACTCGGGATGCTCGACCTCGTGCCCACCTCGCAGGAGGACCGGCTCGTCGGCCATCTCGGACCCGACATTCTCGGACCCGACTGGGACTTCGAGCGCGCCATGGGTCACGTCATGAGCAGCCCGGTGAGCATCGGAGAGGCGCTGCTCGATCAGCGCAACCTCGCCGGCATCGGCACGTTGTACTGCAGCGAGTCGCTGTTCCTCGAACGCGTCCACCCCTGGGCGTCACCGTCCTACCTTGGCGAGGCCGTCGTCGAGAAGGTCATCCGTCGCGCGCATCGCCTCCTGCACGCGAATGTCGAGCACGCGGTGCAGTCGACGACCGGGTCGCGGCGGCGGGGCGAGACGAGCTACGTTCACGCCCGCTCAGGGCGTCCCTGCCGTCGGTGCGGTGACATGGTGCGGGTCGCGATGATCGGCCAGGCCCCGCAGGATCGGACGATGTTCTCCTGCCCCACCTGCCAGGGTGGCCTCGGCCCCACCGACGACGGCCGACCGCAACGCCCCCTCGGCACCACCGGCCGCTCCTCCACGAGCCGCTACCGCCCTTCGCGCTGAGAGCAGGGCGGAACCACCTCTCCCCCGTTGCTTGAGGAGGAGCGCAGCGACGCCTCGAAACCCCCTCGGTTTGTCGTGACGACGTGGGCGGGGGCTGTCTCGAGACGCTACGCTCCTCGACCAACGAGGGGCGGGCCATCCCCGTTGGTTGAGGAGGAGCGCAGCGACGTCTCGAAACCATCTCGCCCTACCGTGATGACGTGGGCAGTGGTCGGTGCTGCTTCGCTCAGGCTGCGGGGGCGCGGGTGTCAACCTGGCGGACCGGCAGCGCAACCGTCGGGGCCAGGGTGATGCCTTCGGCGACGGCAAGGCGGTCTGAGACGTCGGCGAACAGCGCCGACAGTGGCAGGTCGAGGGCCTCACAGATGGCGGCCAGTAGTTCGGAGGACGCCTCCTTCTCGCCGCGCTCGACCTCGCTGAGGTACCCGAGCGACACCCTGGCTGCGCCGGAGACATCGCGCAACGTGCGGCCCTGGTGCTTGCGAGCACCGCGGATCACGTCCCCGACATGGTGACGAAGTAGCACGGCTGCCTCCTCTCGACGACTGCTCCACCAGCGTACCGGGAGCGTCCCGACGGCGCGTCCTGCGACGTCGCCCAGGCGTGTCAGTCGGTGACGGAGAGGGCCAGCGCGAGCACCTCGGTCACGGAGGCCGCGCGAATCTCCGACCGGGACATCGAGGACCCGACGAGTCCGGGAACCAGCCGCGCCACCGTCTCGCGAGGGCTGTGGACGCCGACGCACACCGTGCCCGCGGGGTGGCCGTCGGCCGGTCCGGGTCCGGCGACACCGGTCGTGGCGAGGCCCCACGTCGCGCCCAGCGCCCTGGCGACACCGGTCGCCATCTGCCATGCCACGTCGACCTGGACTGGCCCACCGTCGGCGAGCAGGTCCGTGTCGACACCCAGGAGTGACGCCTTGAGGTCTGTGGCGTAGGCGACCACCCCGCCGCGCACCACGTCTGATGCCCCGGGCACGTCGGTGAGGGCTGCGAGCACCAGCCCGCCGGTGAGGGACTCCGCCACGGCGAGCGTCTCGCCGCGGTCCCGCAGCCGCGTCAGCAGGGCAGCGGCGTCAGGCACGCGACTCCGCCACCAGACGACGCGCGGCGAGCACGTAATCGATGCCCGACACGACGGTGACGACGACAGCCGCGCCCATGACGGCGCTGGCAGCGTAGAACCACAGTCCGCCCAGCGGCGCGATGAGCCCCGCGAGGGCCACGGCCTGCAGAATCGTCTTGAGTTTGCCGCCCTTGCTGGCCGGCATGACGCCGTAGCGGATGACGACGAACCGCAGCAGCGTGATGCCGAGTTCACGCACGAGGACGACGATGGTCACCCACCACCACAGCACCCCGATGAGAGAGAGCCCGATGAACGCCGCCCCGGTGAGGGCCTTGTCGGCGATGGGATCGGCGATCTTGCCGAAATCGGTGATGAGGTTGCGCCGCCGCGCGATCTCGCCGTCGATGCTGTCGGTGATCATCGCGACGACGAACACGAGCAGCGCCCACCAGCGGTCGGACACGTCAGCGCCGCCGCTGCGCAACAGCAGCCAGAGGAACAGCGGCACCATGAGGATCCGCAGCACCGTGAGGGCGTTGGGGATGTTCCAGTTGCTCACCGGCGCCGAAGGGCGGGCCATCGGGTCGGTCATGCCGGTTCACCCGTCGGCTCGACGACAAGGTCGACCCCCTCGGCGGCCACGACCCGACCGCGCACCATCCGTCCCACCTCGACCGGGGTCGTGAGGCGGCAGACCCCGTCGACCTCCGGGCCCTGGTGCTCGGCCCGGCCGATGCTGACCGGTGGTTCGCCGTCCGGTGCGTCGTCGTCCTCGATCTCGTCGACGAGCACGACGACCTCGGAGCCGATGCGCTCGTCGGCGCGCTGGTTCATGAGCTCTTCGGCGAGGTCGGCGACGCGCTCGCGGCGGGCCTCGACCTCCGCCTCGTCGAGGTGGCCGTCGAGGTCGACGGCCTCGGTGCCGTCCTCGTCGGAGTAGCCGAACACGCCGACGACGTCCATGCGGGCCGCGGCGAGGAAGTGTTCGAGGGTCGCGACGTCGTCCTCGGTTTCGCCCGGAAACCCGACGATGACGTTGCTGCGGATGCCCGCCTCGGGCGCGAGGGCACGGATGCGGTCGATGAGCGCGAGAAAGTCCTCGCTGCCGCCGAACCGGCGCATCCGTCGCAGCAGCGTCGGGCTGGCGTGTTGGAACGAGAGGTCGAAGTACGGCACGACCCCGGGGGTGCCGGCGATGACCTCCAGCAGGCCGGGTCGGATCTCGGCGGGCTGCAGGTAGGACACGCGCACGCGGTCGAGGCCGTCGATGGCGCCGAGCTCGGGCAGGAGCGATTCGAGCAGGCGCAGGTCGCCGAGGTCTTTGCCGTAGGAGGTGGAGTTCTCGCTGACGAGCAGCACCTCACGCACGCCGTTCTCGGCGAGCCAGCGCGCCTCGGCGACGACGTCGGTGGGGCGCCGGGAGATGAACGAGCCACGAAACGCGGGGATGGCGCAGAACGAGCATCGCCGGTCGCACCCGCTCGCGATCTTCAGCGGCGCCCAGGGCGCGTCACCGAGTCGGGCGCGCGGGGTGTCGGTGATCGACACCCCCGGCACGACCACCTGCTCGCTCGCGGCACCACGCTCGACGGGAGTCAGGGGCAGGAGGGTGCGCCGGTCCCGCGGCGTGTGGGAGGCGGGCTTCTCACCGTCGAGGATGGCGCGCAAGTGCGTCGACATGTCGGTGTAGGAGTCGAACCCCAGCACCGCGTCGGCTTCGGGGAGGTCGGCCGCGAGCTGCTCGCCGTAGCGTTCGGCGAGACACCCGACAGCGACGACCTTCTGGGTGCGGCCGTGCTCCTTGAGGTCGGCGGTCTCCAGCAGCGCGTCGATGGAGTCCTTCTTGGCCTGCTCGACGAACCCGCACGTATTGACGACCGCCACGTCGGCCTCGGCGGCGTCGTCCACCAGCGTCCAGCCGCCCGCGCGCAGCCGCCCGGCGAGCTCTTCGGAGTCGACATCGTTGCGGGCGCACCCGAGGGTGACGAGAGCGACCGACCCGTGGTTGACCATGCCCACCACTTTACGGGCGAGGCGCCGCCCGGGCCCCACGGGCCGACGCGCGTCGCCCATCGTGACGATGCAGGCGGGGAAGCAGGTTTCCGGGGGTGATCACCCCCACGTCGCTGCGTTCTCGGCTGTGTTCTCACCTGCATCGTCGGCGGCGGCGTCGCGGCGGTGGTCGCACTGGCACGATGGGGCTCATGGCGTCAGCGCACCCCCTCTTGATCGACACCCACAACGACTGGCCGTGGCGCTGCCGCGACCTCGCCGGACACGACTGGGACGTCCTCGACGACTCGGCGACGCAGACGAGCGTGCCTCGCCTGCGCGCCGGCGGTGTCGGCGCTCAGTTCTGGTCGGTGTTCGTCGAAGGCACGCTCGCCGAACACGAGGCCGTCACCGCGACGCTGGAGCAGATCGACGCCGTGTACAGGCTCATCGCCCGCCACGACGACCTGGAGGTCGCTCGCACCGCCGACGACGTCGAACGCATCCACGCGGCCGGGCGCATCGCCTCGCTCATGGGCGCCGAGGGCGGCCACTCGATCGCCTCGTCGCTCGCGGTGTTGCGCATGCTGCACGCCCTCGGGGTCGGGTACATGACCTTGACGCACAACGAGCACGTCCCGTGGGCCGACTGCGCGGCGCAGCCCGAGCGCCTCGGCGGCTTGTCGGAGTTCGGGCGGGAGGTCGTCGCCGAGATGAACCGGCTCGGGATGCTCGTCGACCTCGCGCACACCTCGGTCGGCACGATGCGCGATGCCCTCGACGCCTCCCGTGCGCCGGTGATCTTCACGCACTCGGGCGCGCGCTCGCTCGCCGACCACCCCCGCAACGTGCCCGACGACGTGTTGACCGCGATGGCGGCCGCGGGTGGGGTGTGTTGCGCGACGTTCGTGCCGCAGTTCTGCTCCGCTGACTTCGCCGCGTGGGACAACCGCGCCCGCGAGCTCGCGGTGGCGGCGGGGGTCTCCCCCGACGACTTCGCCGGCACCGACGCGTTCATCGACGGGGTGGAGGGCCGCCCGGTCGTGACCGTCGAGCATGTCGCCGATCACGTGGAGCGGCTGCGGGACGTCGCGGGCGTCGATCACGTCGGCATCGGCGGCGACTACGACGGCACCACCGCCCTGCCGGAGGGGCTGGAGGACGTATCGACCTACCCCCGCCTGCTGGAGGTGCTGTCGGGTCGCGGCTGGTCGACCGAAGAGCTGGCGAAACTGGCGGGCGGCAACGTCCTGCGCGTCATGCGAGCTGCCGAGGACGTGGCACAGGAATAGCGACGCCAGTCGCCTACGTCACCTCCCTTCCCGTTGGTCGAGGAGCGAAGCGTCTCGAGACCACCGCCCACGCCACTGCGCAAGCCGCGATGGCCTCGAGACAGTCACTCGCGCTCCTTCCTCGACCAACGGTGGGGGGTGCGCTTCCCGCCGAGGTACAGGCGCAGTGCCACCGCCCTCAGGGGAGGGTGGTAGGGCAGGCGCCGACGTCCTGCGCGCCCAGCCTCAGCCCGAGCCACCTCGCCAACTCGTCTGCTGTGGCCGTGCCGGTTTCGTGGCGGCCGTCGCCCGGCTGCACCGCCATCGCGAGGGCGATCTGGCCGCCGTCCTTCTGCATGACACCGAGCTGGCGGACGAGGTAGCCGTGATCGCTCGGGCCCCAACCGCCCTTGAACCGCACCGGCACCGACATGGCACCCATCCCCCAGCGGTGGTCCTTGTCGATCTTCGCCATCTCGTCGTACACGAACGCCGCCTCTGGCAAGCACGGCAGCATCGACGCCACCCGCGCCGAATCCGCCACCGACCACGCCGTGCGTCCGAAGCCTCGCTGCTCTCCGACCGCGTCCTCACCGACCTCGGTGCGTGGATCGCCCGCCAGGGCAAGGAACCCCTCGACCGCGTCGGAGGCCTGTGCGCCAGTGCCGAGCGAGCGCCACAAGACCGCCGCCGCCCGGTTGTCCGACCGTTCGATCGCCGCAGCCGCCTGCGCCTGCAGCTCCCCCACCTCGGAGTCATCCGCCGCGTTCAGCGCCGCGACGGCGATCGGCACCTTGATCGTCGACCACGCATCCCGATCCGTCGTGCTCCCGAGCACCTGCACATGGTCCGGCGCCCCCACGGGCGCCCACGCCACGGCCGCGCGTCCGCCGTGCTCGGCGACGAACTCCGCGAACGGCGCTGCCAGGTCGGCCGCACGCACCGGCGGGGGTGGACTCGGCGACGCCGCACGCGCCGCGACAGACGGCTCCGGGGGGATGCCCCCACACGCCGTGAGAGTCATCAGCAGCGCCCCGGCCGCCGGCACCAGACGGACGCGCATCAGTACCGGTCGCGTCCTGTCAGCGACCACGCGTCCTCGCTCTCCTCGTCGTCCTCCTCGACGACGTCGAGGACGGCGGTCGAGTCGCCACCCCCACCAGGACCGGGTGAGGCCGGCGCGTCACCCGAGGGCGCGGGCGGGTCGTCGCCGCGGATCATCGCGAGGGTCGCTTCGAGGTCGTCCGGCTTGACGAGCACGTCACGCGCCTTCGACCCCTCCGAGGGGCCGACGATCTCGCGCGATTCGAGGAGGTCCATGAGACGCCCGGCCTTGGCGAACCCGACCCGCAGCTTGCGCTGCAGCATCGACGTCGACCCGAACTGGGTCGTGATGACCTGCTCCGCCGCCGCCAGCAGCAGCTCCAGGTCGTCGCCGATGTCCTCATCGATCTGCTTCTTCTCGGCCTTGACCGTGACGTCGTCCCGGTAGGTCGGCTTGAGCTGCTCGGTGACGTGCTCGACGACCTGGTGGATCTCCGACTCGGTCACCCACGCGCCCTGAACACGCATCGTCTTGCTCGCGCCCATCGGCAGGAACAAGGCGTCACCCTGCCCGATCAGCTTCTCGGCGCCCGGCTGGTCCAGCACGACGCGGGAGTCGGCGAGCGAACTCGTCGCGAACGCCATACGGCTCGGCACGTTGGCTTTGATGAGGCCGGTGACGACGTCGACGCTCGGCCGCTGTGTCGCGAGCACGAGGTGGATGCCGGCCGCGCGCGCGAGCTGGGTGATGCGCACGATCGACTCCTCGACATCGCGCGGCGCCACCATCATGAGGTCGGCGAGCTCATCGACGACGACGAGCAGATACGGGTACGGGGTCAGCACCCGCTCCGAGCCCGGCAGCGGCGTCACGGCCCCCGACTTCACGGCCTTGTTGAAGTCGTCGATGTGCTTGAAACCGAACGCCGCGAGGTCGTCGTAGCGTGCGTCCATCTCGCGCACGACCCACTGCAGCGCCTCGGCCGCCTTCTTCGGGTTGGTGATGATCGGGGTGATGAGGTGCGGGATGCCGTCGTAGGCGGTGAGCTCGACCCGCTTGGGGTCGACGAGGATCATCCGCACCTCGTCGGGGGTCGACCGCATGAGGATCGAGGTGATCATCGAGTTGACGAAGCTCGACTTACCCGAGCCGGTGGCACCCGCGACGAGCATGTGCGGCATCTTCGCGAGGTTGGCGATGACGTAGCCACCCTCGACGTCCTTGCCGACACCCATGACCATCGGGTGCGGGTTGCGGTGCGCCACCTGGCTGCGCAGCACGTCGCCGAGACTGACCTTCTCGCGGTCGGCGTTGGGGATCTCGATGCCGATCGCCGACTTGCCGGGGATCGGCGACAGGATGCGCACGTCGGCACTCGCGACGGCGTACGCAATGTTCTTGGACAGCGCCGTCACGCGCTCGACCTTGATGCCCGGCCCGAGTTCGACCTCGTACCGCGTCACCGTCGGACCCCGGGAAAAGCCGGTGACATGCGCGTCGATGCTGAACTGGTCGAGCACCTGCGTGAGGGCCTCGACGACCTTGTCGTTGGCGGCGCTGCGCGACTTGTGCGGCGTGCCCGGCTCGAGGATCGAGGAGTCCGGCAGGGTGTAGGTGACGTCGCCGGTGATGACGAGCTGCTCGACCCGCTGCGGCAGGGGCTCGGTGGGGGGCGCCTCGAGGGTGGTCTTCTCGACGGGCTCCGGCTTCGGGGCCGGACGGTCAGGCTTCGCGGCTGCGGTCGCGCCCGGCGTCGCGGCATCCTTCGCGGCGTCTGCCCGGGTGCCGGCAGATGCCTGAGGGCCGGTGTCGCCGGAGGACGCCTTCTCCTGCTCACGCCGCAGGGCGCGGGAGCGCTTGCGGTGCACCTGAGCCGCCTGCTCGAAGGCCTCGTCACCCTCGTACTCGTCGGCCCGTGCGCGGGCGTCACGGCGACGAGATCTGCCGGGTGCTTCGTCGTCGTCGTAGCTCTCACTGCCGAACAACGTGTCCCCGAGCTGCCGGAACCTGTCGGGGATGCGGTGCACCGGCGTCGCGGTGATCACGAGCAGACCGAAGAAGCCCAGCAACACCATGAGGGGCACCGCCACCCAGATCGTCACGACCGGTACGAGCCAGCCTGCCGCCAGGTACCCGATCATGCCGCCGGACTCCCGCAACGGCGCGAACCCGTCGGCGGGAGCGGGCGCCCCCGTCCACAGGTGTACCAAGCCGCACACGGCGAACGTCAACGCGATGAGGCCGATGGCAATGCGGTTGATGCGCTGGTCATCATCCGGTGAGCGCAGGATGAGGACGCCGAACAGCAGCAGGACCAACGGCATGGCGATGGCGGCCAAGCCGACGGTGC
The DNA here is from genome assembly GCA_030538585.1 of Mobilicoccus sp. Lineage (GTDB taxonomy): Bacteria > Actinomycetota > Actinomycetes > Actinomycetales > Dermatophilaceae > Mobilicoccus. The sequence goes on along the minus strand of JAUNTP010000001.1, from coordinate 2,983 downwards.
CGGCGGCGACGGCGTGGATGACGTCGCCGGCGACACCCGGCAGTCCCCACCATTCGCGTGCCGCGATGACGATGGCTGCTGCGATGAAGAGGAGCCCGATACCGTCGCGGCGGTGTTCCGGCTCCAGGTCGGCCGCGCTGCGCCCGACCCGACGGACCGCTCCCCCGGTGACGTGCGCCATGCCCATCCAGGTACTACGCACGACCCGCACCGGCCAGCTGGGGCCTGTCGCACCCCGGCTGGGACGCGAGGAGGCCCGGGACCGGGACGGGCCCTTGGACGTCGAACGCGTGGCCGTCTTCGACCCGCCACGCGCCCCCGCAGCACGACTCGACCCGCCGCTGCGGTTCGGGCGGCGGGAGGAGGACGCGTTACGAGAAGCCACGTCCGCAGACTAGGCGACGCGCCAGGCCACGCACGACCGACACCCCGCGATCGGGCCCCACCGGGGACCTCTCAGCCGTCGCGAAACGCGGCGTCTCGCGGGCCTGGCAGGCGTCGCCGTCCTGTTGGTCGAGGAGCGAAGCGTCTCGAGACCATCGCGCAGTTGACCTGCGACCTCACCATGGTCTCGAGACGTCGCTCCGCTCCTCCTCGACCAACG
>JAUNTP010000001.1:849-2279 GCA_030538585.1 Mobilicoccus sp. | reverse complement strand
CCAACGAAAAGGGAACGTAGACCGACGACGGGGCGACCGCCCCCCGTTGGTCGAGGAGCGAAGCGTCTCGAGACCATCGCGCAGCCGACCTGCGACCTCACCATGGTCTCGAGACGTCGCTCCGCTCCTCCTCGACCAACGAAAAGGGAACGTAGACCGACGACGGGGCGACCGCCCCCCGTTGGTCGAGCAGCGAAGCGTCTCGAGACATGCCGCAGCCGACCTGCGACGTCACCATGGTCTCGAGACGTCGCTCCGCTCCTCCTCGACCAACGAAAAGGGGACGTAGACCGACGACGGGGCGACCGCCCCCCGTTGGTCGAGGAGCGAAGCGTCTCGAGACCATGCCGCAGCCGACCTGCGACGTCACCATGGTCTCGAGACGTCGCTGCGCTCCTCCTCGACCAACGGGTGGGGGATGGTCTCGAGACGTCGCTGCGCCTCTCTTCGACCAGCGACGGGGGGGTTGGTGTTGCCGTCGCTCAGCTTCGGACCTGGTCGATGGCTGCGCGGAGGGCTCGGCCGCTCGCGAGGAGCTGCTCGCGCTCGTCGGCCACCATCGCCGGGCTGATGACGCGCTCGGCGCCGCGGCTGCCCACGATCGTCGGCAGGCTCAACGCGATGCCGTCGAGCTCTTCGAGGGACGGGTCGAGCTGGTCGGGACGCAGCACGCTGGAGACCGGCAGGACCACCTGCTCGTCGCGCATGACGGCCTGGATGATGCGCCCGGTCGCCAGCCCGATCGCGTAGTTGGTCGCGCCCTTACCGGCGATGACCTCGTAGGCGGCACGCACGACGCCGCGCGTCATGTCCTCGAGGATCTCCTTGGTGAACAGCGGCGTCCCACGCTCGGTCCACTCCGTCACCGGCGTGTGCCCGATGCGGCTGGAGGACCACAGCGGGAACTCGCTGTCACCGTGCTCGCCGACGACCATGGCGTGCACGCTGCTCGGAGCGACCCGCGCGATCTCGGCGATGAGCCACCGCAGGCGGCTCGAGTCGAGCACACAGCCCGAGCTGAAGACCCGCGACGGGGAGAGGTCGAACTCCTCGACCGCCACGGCGGTGAGGACGTCGCACGGGTTGGTGACGAGGACGACGATCGCGTCGGGTGCCTGCTCCAGCACCTGTGGCAGGAGAGAGCGCATGATGGCCGTGTTCTTCGCCGCGAGGTCGAGGCGGGTCTCCCCCGGCTGCTGCGCCGCACCGGCGGTGACGACGACGATGTCACTGCCGGCGAGGACGCTCACGTCGTCGCCGCCGATGACGCGCGTCGTCGCGAACTGGGCGCCGTGGGCCATGTCGAGCACCTCGGCACGCACCTTGGGCGCGTTGACGTCGTAGAGCGCGACCTCGCGGGCCAGGCCTCGGATTTGGGCGTTGTAGGCGACGGCGGTGCCGACGGCACCGGCGCCGACGACGCCGATCTT
>JAUNTP010000001.1:0-839 GCA_030538585.1 Mobilicoccus sp. | reverse complement strand
TACGACTCATCGACGACTCCCTGTCAGGTGGTGGTGGGGTGAAGGCGGTCGACGGTGACCTGCCCCCATCCTCACATCCACCCGAACGGCGTCGGCCCTACCGGGACGGTGGTCCCGGTCAGGCCTCGATGACCACCGGGATGATCATCGGCCGACGCCGGAGTTTGCCGCCGACGTAGCTGCCGACGGTGCGGCGCACGATCTGCTGCAACTGGTGGCTGTCGGTGACGCCCTTGGCCGTGGCCTGCTCGACGGCGTCCTTGATCTGGGGCGCCACGTTCTCGAAGACGCCCATGTCCTCGGCGAAGCCGCGCGCGAGGATCTCGGGGCCGGCCGTGACCCGCCCGTTGGAGGTGTCGATCGCCACGACGACGGTGACGAACCCCTCGTCACGCAGGATGCGGCGGTCCTTGAGCAGCGCCTCGGTGGTGCCGCCGACCGACGAGCCGTCGACGTAGACGTAACCGCAGTCGACGCTGCCGGCGATGCGAGCGATGCCGTCGACGAGGTCGACGACGACCCCGTCCTCGGCGAGCACGACGCGATCCGCCGCCACACCGGTCTGCTCGGCGAGTCGACCGTTGGCGACGAGGTGGCGCCACTCGCCGTGGATCGGCATGACGTTGGTGGGCTTGACGATGTTGTAGCAGTAGAGCAACTCGCCCGCGCTGGCGTGACCGGACACGTGGACCCGGGCGTTGCCCTTGTGCACGACGTTCGCCCCGAGCCGCATGAGGCCGTTGATGACCCGGTACACGGCGTTCTCGTTGCCGGGGATGAGCGAGCTCGCCATGAGCACCGTGTCACCCTCGCCGACGTCGATCTTGTGGTCGCGGTTG
>JAUNTP010000143.1:4336-9080 GCA_030538585.1 Mobilicoccus sp. | reverse complement strand
CAGGCCCGGCTCCGATGATGAGCACGTCGGGGATCGTCATTACCGAAGAGTAGGTCCGGCCACGGCCACGGTGGGACGTCCGGTGCATCCCAGAGGCGAGCCGTCAGTCCTCGCGTTCTCTGGTCGGACTTCCGGCACCTCGGCCTACGGCAGGATGCTCGCTACGCTGCGCTCCTACCTCCGGCCTCGCACGCCGTCAGTCCTCCGAGTCAGGGGACGCCATGTCGGAAATCGACGTCCGATCGAACGGCGTCCGCTGGTACACGCTGTAGTTGAGCCAGTTGGCGTACAGCAGGAAGCCGTGGGAGCGCCACCGCTGCCGCACGGGCAGGGTCGGGTCGTCGTCGGTGAAGTAGTCGACCGGCACGTCGATGCTCAAGCCGCGGTCGACGTCGCGCTGGTACTCCCCGGCGAGGGTGTCGCGGTCGTACTCGGGGTGGCCGGTGACGAAGATCTGACGCCCGTCGCGACTGGCGGCAAGGTACAGCCCGGCCTCGGGGGAGGTGGCGACGACCTCCAGCTCGGGTTGGGCCTCGACGTCGGCGAGCGCGGTCGCCGTGTGCCGGGAGTGCGGTGCCCAGAACGTCTCGTCGAACCCGCTGACGATCTTCGCCTGGGGCGCGACGACCTCGTGCTCGAAGACCCCGAACATCTTCGCGTCGAGTTCGTGCTTGCCGATGCCGTAGTGCCGGAACAACGCCGCCTGCGCGCCCCAACAGACGTGCATCGTCGAGTAGACGTTCGTGCGGCTCCAGTCGAGGATTTCGCACAGCTCGGGCCAGTACGCGACGTCCTCGAAGTCCATGAGCTCGACCGGGGCGCCGGTGATGACGAGGCCGTCGAACTTCTCGTCCTTGACGTCGGCGAACCGGCGGTAGAACGCGTCGAGGTGCTCGGGGGCGGTGTTGCGGGACTCGTACGTGCTCATCGTCAGCAGCGTGATCTCGACCTGCATCGCGGTGTTGCCGAGCAGGCGGAGCAGTTGGGTCTCGGTCGCGATCTTCGTCGGCATGAGGTTGACGATGGCGATCGACAGCGGCCGGATGTCCTGCTGGTCGGCGCGGCGGTCCGACATGACGAAGACGTTCTCGCCGGACAGGGTGCGTCGGGCGGGGAGGTCGTGCGGGATCTTGACGGGCACTGATGGCTCTCCGTGGTCGTCGTGGGTCGTCGTCGGTGGGTCGCCGTCCTCATCGGCACCGGCGGGCTGCGTGCCACCCTACGGCGCACGCGAATCGGGCGAACACGCCGCCCGGCGGGTGAACGCCCGGTCAGTCCTCCTGCATCGGGGCGAGCTCCGGGCGCTTGGGCGAGACGCCGTCGCCGGAGCTCTGACCGCGCATGCGGCGCGCGATCCACGGGCGCAGGTGGGCCGCGGCCCAGGCGCGGTTGGCGGCGATCGACTCCCAGCGGGTCAGGGCCGGTGCGGGCGGCAACGGCTCGGCGAACGTCGTCGCATCCTCGATGAGGCCGAGGGTGTAGGCGGCCTGGCCGGCGATGCGGGCGTGGCCCTCGGTCGAGAAATGGATGCGGTCCTCGGCCCACATGCGCGCATCACGCAGGGCACGCAGGTTCCACAGGTCGAGCACGTGGCATTCGTGCCGCATCGCCACACCCCAGATGTTCGCGGCGAAGATCGCCATGCGGGGGTTGATGCGCCCGACGATGGGGGAGTGGGCCACGTTCGGTGAGGTGACGAGCAGGACGTCGGCGCCGGTGGCGCGGATGCGGATGACGGCGTCTTCGAGTTGATCGGTGACCTCGTCGATGTCGACCTTGGGCCGCAGGCAGTCGTTGCCGCCGGCGGAGAAGCTCACGAGGTCGGGAGTCAGTTCCAGTGCGGCGTCGAGTTGCGGCCCGGCGACGTCGGCAATGAGCCGCCCGCGGACCGCGAGGTTGGCATACCCGAAGTCGTGGCCGCTGCCGCGCGCGTGCGCGGCGAGGTGGGCGGCGAGCCGATCCGCCCAGCCGACGTACCTGTCGTCGATAGCAGGGTCGGTGTCCATCATCCCCTCAGTGAACGAATCACCCACAGCGACAAAGCGTTCCCATGTTCGGCGTTGCATGGCTGACACGCTACTCACCGCGTCGCTGACCCCGCGCGCCCGGGCGCGAGCGTCACCGCCGGGCGGCGCGACGCTCGGCCAGCTGCGAGGAGGCGCCCCGCACTCTCTGTCGATGCAGTTCGAGATCCATGCAGGTGTGTTCGAGCGCGGCCAGATTCGGCCCGTTCGAGAGGTGCGCCCACCCGCAGCGCCGCAACCGGCGCCTGTGGACAAACTGGTCAGGGGACAGCACGAGGGGCGGGGAGATCGCTCTCCCCGCCCCTCGTCGACGTCACGCTCGCCGCACGGCTCAGCTGTGGCCCTCGGTGGAGGTGAACTCTTCACCCTCGCGCGGCTCGGCGAGTTCCTCGTCCGACAGCTCGCTGCGCACGGCCTCCTCCTCGACGACGGGGGCGTAGCTCAGCTCCGGGCGCGGGACACCCGGGGTCTGGGCGTGACGCTTGTCGCCACCGTCCTCGACCGGCTCGAACCAGACGGCCGACAACTTCTGCATCGTGACCAGCGCCGAGTACGGCTGGCCGTGCCACGGCACGTCCTCGGCGAACACCTCACCGAGGTTGCCGACCCCGGCGCCGTCGTACTCGACCGAGTCGGTGTTGAGCACCTCACGCCACACGCCCGGTCGCGGCAGACCGATGCGGTACTGGTGGTGCTCCTGGCCGCTGAAGTTGACGAGGGACGCCATGACCGGACGCTCACCGTGCTCGTCGGGGCGGCCGTACCGCAGGAACGAGTACGTGTTGCCGCTCGCGTCGTTCGCGTCGATCCAGGAGAAACCCTCCCAGTCGTTGTCGAGCTCCCACAGCGCCGGCCGCGAGGCGTACAGCGTGTTGAGGTCGCGCACCAGCGCCTGCATGCCCCGGTGCGGGGCGTGCTCGGTGAGCCACCAGTCGAGGCTGCGAGCGTCGGCCCACTCGCTCTCCTGCGCGAACTCGGTGCCCATGAACAGCAACTGCTTGCCAGGGTGGCTCCACATGAACGCCAGGTAGGCGCGCAGGTTGGACAACTGCTCCCAGCGGTCGCCGGGCATCTTGCGCAGCATCGAGCCCTTGCCGTGGACGACCTCGTCGTGGCTGATCGGCAGGCAGAAGTTCTCGCTGTACGCGTACACCATCGAGAAGGTGATCTGGTGGTGGTGGTACTGCCGGTAGATCGGCGACAGCTGCACGTAGCCGAGGGTGTCGTGCATCCACCCCATGTTCCACTTGAGCCCGAACCCGAGCCCGCCCATGTAGGTCGGCTTGGTGACGCCAGGCCAGCTCGTCGACTCCTCCGCGATGGTCACCGCGCCGGGGTAGCGGCGGTAGATCGTCGCGTTCGTCTCCTGCAGCAACTGCACGGCCTCGAGGTTCTCGCGGCCACCGAACTGGTTGGGGTACCACTCGCCGTCCTCACGGGAGTAGTCGAGGTAGAGCATCGAGGCCACCGCGTCGACCCGCAGGCCGTCGATGTGGAACTCCTCGATCCAGTAGCAGGCGTTGGCGACGAGGAAGTTGCGCACCTGCGGGCGACCGAAGTCGAAGATGTAGGTGCCCCAGTCCTTGTGCTCGCCGCGGCGGGGGTCCGGGTGCTCGTACAGCGCCTCACCGTCGAAGCGGCCGAGGGCGAAGGAGTCCTTCGGGAAGTGGGCGGGCACCCAGTCGAGGATGACCCCGATACCGGCCTGGTGGAGCTTGTCCACGAGGTGACGGAACTCATCGGGAGAACCGAACCGGCTGGTCGGGGCGTAGTAGCCGGTCACCTGGTAGCCCCAGCTCGGACCGTAGGGGTGCTCGGCCACCGGCAGCAGCTCGACGTGCGTGAAGCCGAGGTCGGTGACGTACTCGACGAGCTGGTCGGCGAGCTCGACGTAGGACAGGCCCTGACGCCAGGAGCCCAGGTGCACCTCGTACGTGCTCATGGGGCGGTTGTGCGGCTCGGTGTGCTCGGCGCGAGCCGCGATCCACTCGCCGTCGTTCCAGGTGTACCCCGACTCCGTGACGACCGACGCGGTCGCCGGCGGGCACTCGGTGGCGCGCGCCAACGGGTCGGCCTTGCTGCGCCAGTAGCCGTCGCGGCCGAGGATCTCGTACTTGTACGTCGAGTCCTTGCCGACGCCCGGCACGAACAGCTCCCACACGCCCGTGCTGCCGAGCGCCCGCATCGGGTGCGCGCGCCCGTCCCACGAGTTGAAGCTGCCGGTCAGGCGCACGGCGCGGGCGTTCGGTGCCCACACCGCGAACGAGGTGCCTTCGACGCTGCCGAGCTCGCCGCCGGCGTAGGAGCGCAGGTGCGACCCCAGCACCTTCCACAGCTCCTCGTGGCGCCCCTCACCGATGAGGTGGAGGTCGATCTCGCCGAGGGTCGGCCAGAAGCGGTAGGGGTCGTCCTGACGGAGTTCGTCGCCGCCCGCGTAGGTGACGAGCAAGCGGTAGTCGTCGACACGACCCGGCAGGTGCGCGAGCCACACACCCTCGTGCTCGTGCACCATGTCGTGCCGGTCACCCCCGGCCATCTCGATGACGACCGAGTCGGCCAGCGGACGCAGCGCGCGAATCGTCGTGCCGTCTTCGTGCTGGTGGGCGCCGAGGATGCTGTGCGGGTTGCCGTGCCCACCGCGCACGAGCAGATCGATCTCGTGCAGGTGCACGTGGCGCGCGCCGGGCACGACGGCCACAGGCTCGCGTTCCTCGTCTGCA
>JAUNTP010000143.1:0-4326 GCA_030538585.1 Mobilicoccus sp. | reverse complement strand
GGGAGCCTGGCCGTCGGCATCGACCTCCTCGACCGCCGTCGACGGCGCGTTCGCCTCCTCGGCCGTCGCCGGAGTGGTCTGGTCCTCGTCGGAACCGGTGGTGGATGCCTGCGTCGTGGGGCTCTGGTCGGACACCTCTGTCACGCTCCTTCGGGCGGTGCTGGCGGGTGTGGGGGTCTCGCTGCACAGGACGCGAACGGCCTGCACGGGAATCGGGACCCAGGTGGGCCGGTTGCGGGACTCGTACGTGACCTCATACAGGGCCTTGTCGAGTTCGAGGGCGGCGAGCAGTGCCGCGGCCTCGGGGGCGCGCGGGTCGGGCCCGGTGGCGGCGTACCCGTCGAGGAACGCCTCGCGCACGGCCTTCGCCCACGCCCGCGCCTCCTCGGCGGTCGGCGGGGTCGGCGCGTCGTCTGCGTCGCCGGTGTCGCCTGTGTCGCTTGAGCTGTCACGCTCGCTCGCTTCCTGGGCGAGGGTGCCGGCGACGTAGTCGAACGAGCGCAGCATGCCCGCGACATCGCGGAGGGCGAGGTCGGGGGCGAGGCGCTCGTTCATGGGCCGCAACGGCTCGCCCTCGAAGTCGAGCACGACCCAGCCGCGGCCGGGCACGTCGAGGACCTGGCCGAGGTGGTAGTCGCCATGGACGCGCTGCAGCGGGGGCCAGTCGGCGTCGACACCGGCGGCCTCGATGGCGCGGATGGTCTCGAGGGCGTCGGACAGCTCGCCCTGCTCGCCGACCGCGGCGAGCACCCGCGCGTGGAACGACCGCGCGAGCGCCTCCCGGTCGGACTCGCGCGCCTGCTGGACCTCGAGAGCCCCGGCGAGCGCGGTGTGGATCGAGGCGGTCGCCTCCCCGAGGGCGCGGGCACGCTCGGTGAAGTCCTCCCCGCGGCGGGCCGCGACGAGGAACGTGCGCCACGCATCCTGGGTGCCCGGGAGGAACTCGCTCGCGAACGCCAGCGGACCGCTCGCCTCCGCCCCTTCGACGACGGGGTCGCCCCACACGCCGTGCACCGAGCCCAGCGGTGCCGGGACGAGGTCGCTGCCGGCCCGGGCGAGAGCGGTCTGCAACTCGACGTCAGGGTTCTCGCCGTGCTGCAGCACCCGGAACACCTTGCAGATGACCTGGGACGCCGGAGCGCCGGCCGGTCCGGTGGTGTCGATGACGATCGAGGTGTTCGACTGCTCACCGGCGAGGACGCGCGAGGCGGTCGCCCGCCGCACGTCGACGGGGTCCAGCGGCCGGCCGATCACCTTGGGCTCCGGGGTGGCGGAAAGGGAGGCGTGCTGGGCCTCCTCCTGCCCGCACAGGAGTAGCAGGAGTTGGGCGGTGTAGACCGGGTCGTGCGGGGCGTCGTAGACGTACCTGGTGCCGAGCACGCTGTGCTCGATCGTGCCGATGAGGGCCCGCTCGGCGCCGGTCAGCGGAGCGGCCCGGTAGGTGAGGGGCACCTGATAGACGACCGGGTCGGGCCCGGACTCGTCGGCGACCACGAGGGTCTCCATGCCGACCTCGCCCTCGGGGTCGTCCAGCCGGTACCCGCCGAGGCGGCGCAGCTGCGGGGTCGTCGAGCTGCTGGCGTACCAGCGCTGACGCCCCATCCAGTCGGTGAGGAGGTCGAGTTTCGTCGGAAAGAGGGAGGCGTCGTAGATCTTGGCCATCACGCCTCCTGGAGGGCGAGCCAGAAGAAGTCGCGCGAACCGAGCGTGATCGTGACGCGGCCGTCGTCGCCGACCTTGCCGAACCCGGTGCCGCCGAAGAGGTCCTTGAGCTGAGCGCCTGCGAACCGCTCACCGAGCTCGACCGTGCCGGCCTGCGGCTTGGAGCTGACGTTGTTGACGCACAACACGACCTCGTCGACGTCCTCGCCGCGCCCCGCCACCTCACGGACGTAGGCGAACACGGCCTCGTTGTCGACGGGCGCGACCTCGAAGGTGCCGAGGCCGAACACCGGGTGCTGCTTGCGGATGTGCAGCATCGCCCGCACCCAGTGCAACAGCGAGGAGGTGTGCGCCATCTGCGCCTCGACGTTGACGTTGTTGTGGTGGTACACGAGCGACTGGATGACCGGCAGGTAGAGCTTGCCCGGGTCGGCCGTCGAGAAGCCCGCGTTGCGGTCGGGCGTCCACTGCATCGGGGTGCGGACCGCGTCACGGTCGTCCAGCCAGATGTTCTCGCCCATGCCGATCTCGTCGCCGTAGTAGAGGTACGGCGAGCCCGGCAGGCTCAGGAGCAGGGCGTGCATGAGCTCGATCTCGGCGCGGCTGTTGTCGAGCAGCGGCGCGAGGCGGCGGCGGATACCGACGTTGGCGCGCATGCGCGGGTCGGGGGCGTACCACGTGTACATCGCCGAGCGCTCCTCCGGCGTCACCATCTCGAGCGTCAGCTCGTCGTGGTTACGCAGGAACGTGCCCCACTGGGTGCCCTCGGGGATCGGCGGGGTCTCGGCGAGGACGTCGATGATCGGCGCCGCCTTCTCCTCACGCAGCGAGCGGAACAGGCGCGGCATGACGGGAAAGTGGAAGCACATGTGGCACTCCGGCGCCTCCTCGGTGCCGAAGTAGTCGACGACCTCGTGCGGCATCTGGTTCGCCTCGGCGAGCAGGATGCGCCCCGGGTACTCCTCGTCGACCATCTTGCGGATCTCGGCGACGTACTCGTGCGTCTTCGGGTGGTTCTCCCCGTTGTGGCCCTCCTCCTCGAAGAGGTAGGGGATGGCGTCCAGGCGGGCGCCGTCGACGCCGAGGTCGAACCAGAACCGGATGACGTCGAGGATCGCCTCGCGCACCTTGGGGTTCTCGAAGTTGAGGTCGGGCTGGTGGCCGAAGAACCGGTGCCAGAAGAACTGGCGGCGCACGGGGTCGAAGGTCCAGTTCGACACCTCGGTGTCGACGAAGATGATGCGCGCCTCGCTGTAGAGCGTGTCGTCATCGCTCCACACGTAGAAGTCGCCGTACGGGCCGTCGGGGTCGGAGCGGCTCTCCTGGAACCACGGGTGCTGGTCGCTGGTGTGGTTGATCGGAAAGTCGATGAGGATCCGGATGCCGCGGGCGTGCGCCTGGCGGATCAGCTCGCCGAACTCCGGCAGCGTGCCGAACTCGGGCAGCACCGCGGTGTAGTCGCTGATGTCGTACCCGCCGTCGCGCAGCGGCGAGGCGTAGAACGGCGGGATCCACAGGCAGTCGATACCGAGCCACTGGAGATAGTCCAGCTTGCCGATGAGGCCCGTGAAGTCACCGCTGCCCGAGCCTTTGGAGTCGGCGAAGGCGCGCACGAGCGCCTCGTAGAACACGGCGGTGCGAAACCACTCGGGGTCGTAGCTGACACCCTGATTGTGCTGCATGTTGGTCATCGGTCGTCGAACCTCCGGACGTGAAGGATGTGCACCGGTTCGCCGTCGACACCGAGGCGCACGTAGTTGTGCTCACCCCACTGCCAAGACGCGCCGGTGATGAGGTCCTTCGCGGTGAACGTGTCGCCGGGGGTGAGCCCGAGTTCAGCCATGTCGAGGTGCACGAAGGACTCGCGGGTGGTGTGCGGGTCGAGGTTGGCGACGACGATGACGACGTCCTCGCCGTCGCCGAGCACGCGGCGCTTGGAGAACGCCATGATCGACTCGTCGTCGACGGTGTGCGCGCGGAAGTTGCGCAGGTGGTGCAGGGCGGGGTGCTCGCGGCGGATCTCGTTGAGCAGGCGCAGCCAGTCGGCCATCCAGAGCTCGCCCTCGCGGTCGCCGCCGGGGGCGTACCGCTCCCATTCGCGGTTCTTGAACTGGTACTTCTCGTTGTCGATCTGCTCCTCGACACCGGGGCGCGGCACGCTCTCGAGCAGCTCGTAGCCGGTGTAGATGCCGTAGGTCGGCACGAGGGTGGCGGCCAGGGCCGCGCGCAGCTTCCAGGCCGTCGGGCCGCCGAACTGCATGTAGGGAGTGAGGATGTCGTGCGTCGTCGGCCAGAAACTCGGACGCATGTAGGCCGCGGCGGGCCCCGACAGCTCCTCCATGTACTCGACGAGCTCGGCCTTGTGGTTGCGCCACGCGTAATAGGTGTAGCTCTGCTGGAACCCGACCTTGGCGAGGGTGGCCATCATCGCGGGCTTGGTGAACGCCTCGGCGAGCCAGATGACGTCGGGGTGATCCTTGGCGACGTCGGCGATGATCCACTGCCAGAACTCCACCGGCTTGGTGTGCGGGTTGTCGACGCGGAAGATCTTGACGCCGTGGTCGATCCACACCTGGATCACCCGGCGCACCTCGGCGTAGATGCCCACCGGGTCGTTGTCGAAGTTCAGCGGGTAGATGTCCTGGTACTTCTTCGGCGGGTTCT